>DIAY01000114.1:0-9737 GCA_002414905.1 Holophagales bacterium UBA5066
CAGGCGTCTCCTTCTTCGCGCGTGACCGGCGGCCGGAACCCTTTCGGGTGGAGCGCGGGGTCGGCGACGACGAACCACGGCGAGGTGCCGAGGTCGCCCGCGAGCGTCCTGTGGAACGGCTCGACGAGCTCGGTCTTGACGATCTCGGACGCCGGAGCGGTCGGTGGCGGTACGGCCAGTGCAATCCGCCGGCCACCTTCCTGAGAAAGGACGAGAGAGATGTCGGTGGGCTGGGTGGGGGGGGGCACCGGCGGAGCGGGCTGCTGTCCGATGAGAGGTGTCAGCGAGAGAACGAGCGCGAGGCTCGTTACGACGGGCGCGAGACGCATCGCGGACCTCCGGGGGTGCTTCACTGGAAGCGGATGTGGACCCCCAGCTCGTCCCGGCGGAACTCCGGCGGAAGGGGAGGGAGCGGGTTGGCGGAGTAGATCGAGCGGGAGGCGGCCCGATCGTAGAACGCGAGACCCGAGGGGGTCTCGATCTTCACGTCGGTCACCTGGCCGGAGCGCTGGATCCGGAATGCGACGACGCAGGCCGTGCCGGCCGGAGCGTCGGGTTTGAGCCAGTTGGCCCCGACGAGGGCCTGAAGCTGCTCGGCGTAGTAGGCAAACGGGAAATCGGCGTCGAAACCGGACACCGACGCACCGAAGTCGGTCAGGCCGGGTGATCCGTCACCTCCCAGGCCCGCGCCGGCGGTAGGGAGGTCGACGGCCGAGCCATTCCCTGTCGTTCGGGAGGACGCCGGAGCGACCGGCGCCGTCCGGGTCGCGGGCGCCGGCCGGGCGTCTTTCGGCTTCTTTCCCTTTTCCGGCAGGGGCAGCGCCTCTTTCGAAGGAACGGGCGCCTCCTCGCGGATCTTCTCGATGACGTGCCGCCGTGGAGCCTCGGCGGGGGCAGCGGCCGGCGGCGCGGACAGCCGCGCCAGGGCGCCGGGTGAAACGACCCTGACCGGGAGGGAGACGAGGGGTAGATTCGTCAGTTTCCGCGGCTGCGAGATCAGTACGAGGAACACGATAAAGGCCGCGTGCGCCATCAGGGAGAGCGCCGTGGCGAGACCGTGCGGGGCGTCGGGCCGTCGAATCCTCTCTTCCAGGATCTCGGAGACCGTCACGACCCTTTCTCGCTCCTCAGCTCCGTAACCATCCCGAGGCTCTCGACCCCGAGGCGGTTGAGGACGTCCATCGTCTCGACGACGACCCCGTAGGGAAGGTTCCGGTCGGCCTTGAGGTACACGGAGCGGTCCTTGCGGTTCTTCAGGATCAGCTTGAGACGGTCGCGCAGCTGCTGTTTCGGGATCGGCGTCTCATTGAGGTAGTAGACCTCCTTCCTCGTGATCGAGAGGATGAGGGGGTCTTCAGGAGTCGTGGGGAGGTTCTGGGAGACCGACTTGGGGAGCTTCACCTCGACGCCCTGGTGAAGGAGGGGAGCCGTCACCATGAAGATGATCAGGAGCACGAGCATGACGTCGACCAGAGGGGTGACGTTGATGTCGGAGTAGGCTTCGAGGTCGTCGTCGATCTTGACGGACATCCGCTCGTTCCTTCCGTCGTATCAGGTGAAGTGGCGCTCGGCCAGATTCAGGAACTCCAGGGCGAAGTCCCGCATCTCGGACCGGGTGATCCGGGCCTGGCCGTTGAAGTAGTTGTAGGCGATGAGCGCCGGTACGGCGGCTACGAGGCCGGCGGCGGTGTTGACGAGCGCCTCGGCGATGCCCGGGGCGACGGTGACGATGGATGTCGAGCCGGTGATTCCGATCTGCCGGAAGGCACCGAGAATGCCCCAGACGGTGCCGAAGAGACCGATGAACGGCGTGGCCGAAGCGGTGGTGGCGAGGAAGGGGAGCCGCCGCGTGAGGCGGTTCGTCTCCACTCCCGCAGCCCGCTCGAGGGCGCGCTCGATCGCGGGGAGGCTCTTGACGAAGAGACGCCCGGAGTCGGACGGCGCGACGTCCCGGCCCGCCCGCACCTGCGCGTCGAGCTCGGCATACCCGGCCCGGAAGAGACCGACGAGCGGGCTGCTGGGGTACTGGTCGCAGACTCCGAGGACGTCGGCGAACTTGCGGCTCTTCCGGAAGTGGCCGAGGAACCGCCCGGAATGGGAGGCGGCCCGTGAGAAACTCCAGAGCTTTCCGACGATGACCGCCCACGACCCAAGGGAAAAGAGGGCGAGAACGACAAGGACGGCCCGCGCCGTCCACCCCGCCGTGAGGAACAGCTGAACGATGTTGGCGTTGCCGGCTTCCGTCATTTTTCTCCCGCCCCCGAGGGGACTGAAATCAGGCCAAAGTAGCATGGAATCTCGAAGAGGGTCAAAGCGTTACGTCACGCTGGCGGCGCTCGCGCTGGCCCTTTTCTGCGGGTCTGCCACCGCCTCCGAAATCCTTCCCGTCGACCAGGTCCGAACCGGGATGAAGGGGTTCGGGCTGACGGTCGTCCGAGGCTACGGGGTGGAGAGGTTCGAGGTCGAGGTCCTCGGCGTTCTCAGGAACGCGGCCGTGGGCCGGTCGGTCATCCTCGTGTCCCTTTCGGGGCTCGACCTGGCCGAGACGGGAGTCGTGGCCGGAATGAGCGGAAGCCCCGTCTACCTCGAGGGCAGGCTGGCCGGGGCGGTTGCGTCCGGATGGGGATTCTCGAAAAGGGCCGTCGCCGGCGTGACGCCCATCGAAGCGATGGCGTCGATCGTGCCGGAGACGCCTGTGGCCGCTCGAACCGGCAGGGCTCCCGGGCCGCCGATCGCGGACCGCGCCGCGTTTCTCGCTCACCTCGCGACGCTCCCGGAAGAGACCCGGCTGCACGAGCTTCGGCGAGCCATGCTCGACAGCCTCCCCGCCGCACCCTCCCCTCTGGCGGAGGGATCGACGCTCCTCTCGTTCCAGGGGACGGGCTTGCCGGCTTCGACCCTGGCGGCGTTTCGCGAACCTCTCCTGCGCCTCGGGGTGGCCGAGGCGAACTTCTCCCTCCTGGGAGCTTCTGCGGAAACCGGTAAGGGGATCGCCGGGTCGGCGCCTCCCGCGACCCTCGTTCCCGGCGCCTCCGTAACCGCTTACCTCGTCCGGGGCGACCTGCAGCTTGGAGCGACCGGAACGGTGACCGAGGTCTACCCCGACGGCCGCTTCGTGGCGTTCGGACACCCCTTCCTCGGTGCGGGGGAGCTGGAGCTCCCCGTCTCACCGGCCGAAGTCGTCACGGTCGTCCCGACTCTCTTCCAGTCGTTCAAGCTCGCCAACGGCGGCGAGCCCCGATACCGGCTCACGAACGACCGGGACAGCGGCGTCGGTGGCCGAACCGACCGGACCGCGGCGACGATTCCGGTGAAGGTCGTCGTCGAGGGGGAGGGGCGGCCGGCGAGAGAGTTCTCGTTTCAGGCGGCGTCGCACCCGAAACTCCTTCCCATCCTCTCGGGGCTCGTAGCGGACGCCTCGATGACGGCGGCCGACCCGACACCTCGCGACCGGCTCCTTTCGTTCCGGATCACCCTCGACACCGCCCAGGGGGAGATCTCCTACGAGGACGTGGCCACAGGCCCACGCGCGAAGGAGGCTGCGGTCCTTTCCACCGTAGCCCTCGCCGCCGCCGTCGCCGACAACGACCTCGGTGACCCCGGCATCCGGGGCGTGCGCCTCCGCTTCGACAGCTCGACCCGGGAGCGCCGGCTCAGCCTGATCAATGCTGCCCCGACCTCCAGAAAGGTCGCCCCGGGAGAGACGCTCGGCGTCGCGATCCGACTGGCGGACCGCCGCGGCGAGGAGATCGTCCGCGTCGTCCGCCTCCGGGTACCGCCCGGGACACCCGAGGGCCGCGCGACACTCGTCGTCTCCGACGGGAGCAATGCGACCGCGTTACGCCAGCTCCTGGACCCCTCGGAGCCCCGGACGCTCGGCGAGTTTGCGACGTTCGTCTCCCGTATCGTCCCCGGAAACCGTCTGTTCGCGGGTCTCCTCGTCGCCACCCGCGGCGCGGCGACGCGCTCGGCGACGCTCGACGCCCTCCCGCCAACGGCCCTCGCCCTTCTTGCGGGGACGCGGGAACAGGGAGAGGCGGGGATCGGCGACGTCGAGGCTCGTCTCGTCTCCGAGGAAATCGTTACTTTCGACCGTCCGGTCTCGGGCAGTGTCCGGATAGACGTCGATGTCGAGAAGGCCCGCCCCAGAGGAACCCGATGAACCAGATTTCCGTTCGACTCTTCGCCGCCGGCCTCGCGCTCGCGGTCGGTTTCATCCCGGCCCCGCCCGCGGGCGCTGCGACCACCCGTCTCTCGACGACGGCCTCGGCTCGCGATTTCCTCGCGGGCGACCTGGACGGGACGACGCTGTCCTCCGACGGGCGACTTACGATCGGACCGGTCTTCACGCCCGGCACCTGGCCCGAAGAAGCCGCCGGGGCGGTGGTCTTCGGAGCGGCCTCGGATCCGGCGGGACGGGTCTTCGTCGCAACGGGCGGAGGACAGGGCCGGCTCTTCGTCTCCGAGCCGGACGGCACGATTCGAGTCCTCTTCGAGCCGGACGAGCCGAACGTGACGGCGGTCGCCGTCGGTCCGCGCGGGGAGGTGGTTTGCGCAACGTCGCCCGGAGGCCGTCTCTGGCGGGTCGACCCGAAATCGAAGGAGCCCGCGAAGGCCGGAATGCTCGCGGGAGAAACAGGCGAGGCCTCCGTCTGGTCGCTGGCATTCGCACCCGACGGCACGCTGTACGCAGGAACGGGAACGAAGGGCCGGGTCTGGAAGGTGACTCCTGACGGCAAGGCTTCCCTTCATGCCGAGATCGAAGACACGCACGTCCGCTCGCTCCTCGTTCTGCGCGACGGGACTCTCGTCGCCGGAACCTCCGAACGCGGGCTCGTCGTCGCGATCGGTGCGGACGGGAAGCTCCGGACTCTCCACGATTTCGCGCGGCCCGAAGTGACGGCGCTGGCAGCGGCCCCCGGTGGAGCCGTTCTGGCGGTGGCGACGTCCGTGTCCGTACCCCAGCTCTCGCAGCAGAGAAGCGAGCCGCGCCCGCTGGCGGCGCCGACCGCCTCACCGGCCGGGACCCAGGGACCGGCGCAGGAACAGGTGCCGCAGGGAACCGTCTCGGTGTCGGCGACGACGTCGCCCGTGCGGCCGGCGGCCCCGACAGCCGCCTCGAGGGAGGGAACCGCGGAGGTCGTCCTCATCGCGGCGGACGGCTTCGTCGAGCCTGCCTGGATTCTCCCGGAGGAGACGGTCTACGGAGCGCGGTGGGACGAAGGGAGAGGGGCGCTCCTCCTCTCGACCGGGCCGCGCGGCCGCGTCTACAGCCTGAAGGACCGGCGGCTTCGCCTGGAGGCCCAGGTCGAACAGAAGCAGGTCGTCTCCACCCCTGCCGTGCCCGGAGGCTTCGCCGTCGTAGCGGCGACGTCTCCAGCCGTCCTTCGTCCGGCCACCGGGAACGCCGTTGGGAAGGGGACCTATTTCTCTTTGGTCCGGGATGCCGGGCGTCTTTCGCGCTCCGGCTCGCTCCGGTTCGAAGGAACGGTCCCGAAAGGGGCGGCCGTCACCCTCTCGGCTCGTTCCGGAAACAGCGAGAAGCCCGACGGGACCTGGTCCAACTGGGTCAGGCCCGCGGCGTCCGATGTCTTTGAAGCACCGTCAGCACGCTATTTCCAGTGGCGAGCCGAGCTCTCCGCGACCTCCGGCGGCGAAGCGCCCGTGCTCGAACGGGTGGAAATGTCGTGGGTGGAACGAAACGCCCGCCCGATCGTCGAGAACGTGACGGTCCTCGAGCCGGGGGCGGTCTTTCCCCGTTCCGGAGCGTCTTCAGGTCCCGCCGTCCTCACGGTGACGAACCCGGACGAGAACGGCGTCTTCGCCGGTCTCGAGCCGGCGCGAGAAGGGACCGACCCGGCAGGAAAGAAGCTCTTCCGAAGAGGCTTCCGGACGGTGAGCTGGAAGGCGACCGACCCGAACGGGGATGTCCTCCGTTATGACCTGGAGGTTCGGCGTGAGGGTTCCGGGTCCTGGTTCGGGATACGGCGGGAGGTCGAGGATCCTTTCGTCTCGTTCGACACGACGCCGCTTCCCGACGGTCGCTACCGGTTCCGGGTCACCGCGTCCGACAAGATTTCGAACGCCGAGGGCGAGGCGCTGGTGGCGACCGAGGAGAGCGACGTCGTCCTCGTGGACGGCACGCCCCCGGTCCTGACGTTTCTCGAACGCCGGCTCGAGGGGGACCGCGTCGTTCTCCGGGTGAAGGCCGTCGATGCGCTCTCGCCTCTCTCGCGCGCCGAAGGAACCGTCTCGGCAGACCGCTGGCGTCCCCTCGCGGCCGCCGACGGGGCGCTCGACGGTCCGATAGAAGAGCTGACGCTGGCCGTTGCGAAGCCCGCCGGTCCTGCTTTCCTCTCGATACGGGTCGTCGACGCCTCGGGGAACAGCTCCTCGGTGTCGGCCGAGTACCCGGCGGAGTTCAAGTGAAGAAAGCCCTCGCCCTCCTCGTCCTTCTCGTCCCCTCCGCCTGCGGCGGCCCGGTCGGAAAAGAGCAGGACCGCGTCCTTCACCGCCGGCTGGAGGGAGAGCCGCAGACGCTGAACGCCCTCACCGCGACCTCGGACCCCGAGAACGTCGTGATCGCCCTTCTGCAGCGGAATCTCCTGGACTACGACGAGAACCTGAACCTCGTTCCCGGGCTCGCCGAGTCGGTCGAGGCGGACGAGAGCCGGCTCGTCTACACCGTCAGGCTCCGTGAAGGCGTGCGCTGGGAAGATGGAACCGCGGTCACCTCGGACGACGTGAAGGCGACCCTGGACGCGCTCGTCGACCCGAAGACGCCCGCGCTCTACCGGAGAAGCCTTTTTGCCGGCTTCGAGAAGGTCGAGGCCTTCGACGCCCGGACGGCGAGGGTGACGTTCCGGGAAGCGTCCCCGGGGCAGAGGGCCGCCTTCAACATGCCCGTTCTTCCGGCCCGGCTCTATCGCGGGACGGAGGTCGCCACGAACCCCGCGAACCGCCGGCCCCTCGCGACAGGGCCTTTCCGCCTCGCCTCCTGGGAAGGCGGAACGATTCGCCTCGTGCGAAACACGCAGTACTTCGGGACTCCGCCCGCGTGGGAGCAGGTCGTCCTCCGCGTCGTCCCGGAGTCTTCGCCGGCGTTCCAGGGTCTCCTCACGGGCGCCCTGGACGAGACGCGGCTGAACGCCGTCCAGCGTGCGGAGGCTGCCGGGGACGGCGAGATCCGCGAGGTGCGCTACGAGGAGATCGCCTACACGTACCTGGCCTGGAACAACCGGCTTCCGCAGTTCCAGGATCCGCGCGTCCGCCGCGCGCTGACGATGCTGATCGATCGGGAGACGATCGCGAGGACCCTCTACGGAGGCCTCGCGCGCCCGGCGAACGGACCCCTTCCGCCAGGGCTGTGGCCATACGATCCGACCCTCGCCCCGCTGCCCTACGATCCTGTCCGGGCGGCGTCGCTTCTCGACGAGGCGGGCTGGCGAAAGGGCCGGGATGGCGTCCGGAGCCGGGGAGCCGACAAGCTCGCCTTCACCCTGTCTTCCGGGGGAGGAAGCGAACGGCAGCGTCAGATCAACGAGACGGCGCAGCGGGCGTTTCGTGAAGCCGGGATCGAGATGGCGCTCGTGCCGCTGGAGTGGGGAGCCTTCGTGGAGAAGGTCGACGCCGGGAGCTACGAGGCCTGCGCGCTCGCCCTCAACCTGGACCCGAACCCGGACCTGCGTCCGAACTGGCACTCGTCGCAGGTCCCGCCGAACGGCATGAATCACTCCTTCTACCGGAACGCGAGAGCCGACGCGCTGATGGACGAGCTCGCCGTGACCTTCGACCGCGAGAAGGCGAAGACCCTCTACGCGAAGCTGCAGAGGATCATTGCCGAGGACCAGCCCTTCTCGTTCCTCCACACCGTGTCGGTGGCCTGGGGCGTGAGGAGCCGGGTGGAGAACGTGAAGACGTCGCCTGTCGGGCTCTGGCTGTTCTGGCCCGGTGCCGCCGGCTGGCAGCCGGCCCGGGCGGCGAGACCGATCTGAGCCGGGACCGACCTCTCGCCGCGTAACATCCCGCAACGTGGCCCGGTTCCTTTCCCGGCGTCTCCTCGCTTCCGCCGGCACGCTTCTCGGCGTCCTCGTCGCCGTGTTCCTTCTCCTGTCGGCGGCCCCGGGAGACTCGGCCCGGCTGACGCTGATCGGGCACGGGCCGATCGGCGCCCGGTCCCCCGAGGCGCTCGAAGCGTTTCGCCAGCTTCACGGCCTCGACCGGCCGATCCCTGCCCGCCTCCTCGCGTGGCTCGGGTCGGCGGCCCGTCTCGACCTGGGACGTTCGTTCCGCGACGGGCGTCCCGTGACCGAGCGGATCGCCGAGACGCTTCCCGCGACGCTCACGGTGAACGCGCTCGCGCTGCTCCTCGCGATCCTTCTCGCGGTGCCGCTCGGTGTCGCCGGCGCGCGACGTCCCGGAGGAGCCGCGGATCGAGCCGGCAGCCTTCTCCTCGACGCGCTCTTCTCTCTGCCGAGCTTCACCCTCGGGCTCCTCCTGCTTCTCCTCTTCGCCGTCGAGCTCCGGTGGGTCCCGGTCTTCGCGGACCTGTCTCTCGGTCTGCGGGGCATCGCTCTCCCGGTCGTCACGCTCGCCCTCGTGGCCCTCGCACCGATCGCGCGAGTCACCCGCCGGACGGTGGGGGAGGCGCTGTCGTCGATCCCGGCCCTGTCGGGGCGAGCCCGGGGCGAGTCCGGGCGGGAGGAGACGCTCCGCGCCCTCCGGCGTGCCGCACCGGCGTTCGCCGGCCTCGGTGCCGCCCTCGTTCCACAGCTCGTCGCGGGCTCGGTCCTCGTGGAGAGGGTCTTCGGCCTGGCCGGGACCGGGCAGCTTCTCGCCGACTCCGTCTTCTCGAGGGACCTTCCGACCGTTCTCGGCCTCACGCTCGTCTCCGGCCTCGCCGTCGTCGTGGCGACACTCGCCGGTGATGTGGTCGCCGCTTTCGCCGACCCGCGGATCGCCGAGGGGGAGGAGCCGTGAGGCTCACGCGCCCGGTGAGGCGGCGCCTCTTCATCCTGGCCCTCTTTCCTCTCGTCGCGATCCTCGCGCCCCTCCTCGCGCGGGAGCGGCCGACGGACGCGCCGGCACTGGCGAAGCTCGTGACGCCCGTCCCGTTCGACCCCGACGCCACGGATCTGGACGCGCGCCTCCAGCCGCCGGACGGCGAGCACCTGCTTGGCACCGACGACCTGGGTCGGGACGTCCTCGCCCGCCTGCTCCACGGAGCCCGCGTCTCCGTGCCGGTCGGGTTTGCAGCGGCCGCCCTCGCGTTTGCCGCGGGAACGCTCCTCGGCGGTGCCGCCGGTGCTCTCGGTGCCCGAGCCGACCGTCCCGTCCTTTTCGTCACAGGCGTGGTCCAGGCCTTTCCGGCCCTGGTCCTCGTCGCGGCCGGCTCGGCTCTCGCGGCGCCCTCGGCGTGGACGGCCACGTTCCTCATCGCCCTCACGGGCTGGCCCGAGATCGCCCGCCTCGTCCGGGCGGAGGCCCTGCGCCTCTCCCGGTCGCCCCACGTCGAGGCGGCCCGCGCAGCGGGCGCCACCCGCTCCCGGATCCTCCTCGTCCACGTCCTCCCCGGGGCGGTCGCTCCCGCCCTCGCAACGGTCCCTTACGTTCTCGGCGGCGCCGTCCTCCTGGAGGCATCACTCTCGTTTCTCGGGTTCGGACCGCCCCCTCCCGCCGCTTCGTGGGGACGGGCCCTCGCCGACGCCCGAGAAAGCCTGACGAGCGCCTGGTGGTGC
>DIAY01000114.1:9920-19538 GCA_002414905.1 Holophagales bacterium UBA5066
GCCGTCTACCCGGGCTCGTTCGACCCGATGACGAACGGGCACGTCGACCTCGTCCGTCGCGGTTGCCACATCTTCAACCGGGTCCTCGTGGCCGTCCTTTGCAACACCGAGAAGTCGCCCCTCTTCACCGTGGAGGAGCGGGTGGAAATGGTGCGGGACGTCTTTCGCCGCGAGCCGCGCGTGAAGGTGAAGGCGTTCTCCGGTCTGCTCATCAACTTCCTCAGAGACGAGAAGACGAACATCGTCCTTCGAGGGCTTCGCGTCGTCTCCGACTTCGAGTACGAGTTTCAGATGGCACTGATGAACCGCCGTCTCGACCCCGGGGTGGAGACTGTCTTCCTCACGCCCAAGGAAGAGCTCTCGTACCTCTCGAGCCGCCTCGTCAAGGAGGTCCACAGGCTCGGCGGGGACGTTTCCGGGCTCGTCCCGCCCCTGGTCTACCGTTCCCTTCGCAAGAAGCTGCCGAACGGTACTCCCGGAACCTGATCGATCAGGTTCGGGCGAAGGCCGTCAACGCTGCCCGAATCGGTTCCGGCGCGGCCGTCGGCCTTCCGCTCGCCCGGTCGACGAAGAGGTGGACCGTCTGCCCCTCGACGGCGACGGAGCCGTCGGGCAACGTCACCCGATACTCGAATGTGCACCCACGGCTCCGGAGCGCGGCGAGGCGGGTCGCCACCCGGACCGTGTCGCCGTAGCGCGCCGGCAGCCGGTACCGGGCCGCCAGGTCGCTGACGACGATGTTCACGCCCTCAGCCTCCATCCGGGCGTACGGATAGCCGGCGACGTCGCAGTACTCCGTCCTCCCCACCTCGAACCAGACGATGTAGGAGCCGTGGTAGACCACGCCCTGCGCGTCGGTCTCCGCGTAGCGGACCTTCACCTCGGTTTCGACCCACCGTCCGTTCTCCACGCTCCGTAGACTACCCGAGCGTGGCTTCTCCCACCGTCTTCCTGCGCGGCCCCGGATGGCGGCTGCCGGCGCCTTTCGACCTCCGGGACCCGCTCGAGGTCCGCACTGTCGAGGCAGACCGTCCCGGCGACCTGGCGGGGCTCCTCGCGTGGCTCGACGAAGTGGCCGCGTCGGGCCGCCCCGAGCGGATTGCGGCCGGCTTCCTGACGTACGAGGCGGGAGTGGCGATCGAAGGATCGAGGGAGCTCTTCCGGCCACCCGCGACGCCTCTCGCCTGGTTCGCGCTCTTCGACACCGCCCGTCGGGGGAAGACGGATCCTCCGGTGAAACCGAGTGAGGCAGGCGAATTCCGAACCCCTCCCGTTGACGAGCCCGAGACGGAGCCACTGATCGACCTGGACCTCGCAGCCTGGTCGGCGGCCGTCGACTCCATCCGTGACGGGATCGCCCGCGGCGACGTCTATCAGGCGAACCTGACCCGGCGGACGGCACGAGAGCTGCGCATCCCGGCTCGTTACCTCGCCGACCTCCTCTGGGAAGAGAACCCGGTGCCGTGGGCGATCTGCATCGAGACGGGCCGCCAGGCCGTCGTCTCGAACTCGCCGGAGCTCTTCCTGTATGCGGACCTCCGGTCCGGGCGCGTCGCCTCGGCACCGATCAAGGGGACCGTGCCACTCCTTCTCGACGGAAGCGAGGACGCCGCCCGCGCGGCCCTCCTCGCCTCGGAGAAGGATGCCGCGGAGCACCTGATGATCGTCGACCTCGTCCGCAACGATCTCGGGCGGGTCTGCGAAGCCGGAAGTGTTCACGTTCCGGCCTTCCGGACCGTGAGGTCCTTCCGGCATCTCCATCACCTCGAGTCGACGGTGGCGGGGACCCTCCGCGGCGGGGCGCGTCTGTCCGACCTCCTCGCCGCGACGCTCCCGGGAGGCTCGATCACGGGTGCCCCGAAGCGCGCGGCGCTCGGGTTCATCCGAAGGCTGGAGCCGGTGGCCCGGGGGCCGTACACGGGTGCGGCGGGGTACGTTCGCGGAGACGGCACCGCCGTGTTCAACGTGGCGATCCGGACAGCTCTCCTCCAGGGCAGGACAGTCTCCTACCATGCCGGCGGCGGTATCGTCTGGGACTCGGACGCCCTGCGCGAGTGGGAGGAGACCGAGACGAAATCCCACGAGTTCTTCCGGGCGCTCGCCTCCGCGGCGAGAGAGAGCGAGGTCCCGTGAGTCCCGACCCCGTCCCCTTCGATGCCCCGGTGATCGAGCGAGGCTTCGGCTTCTTCGAGACGCTGCTCCTCCTCGGGCGCCGGGCCGTACTCTGGGAGCCCCACGCCCGTCGCCTCCTGACGACCCTCGAAGAGCTCGACCTCCCGGCCCCGGTCATAGAGGCCCTCGAGTCGTCGTCCCACGCCGCACTCCGGGGGATCGGGGACGACGACGGGGAAAGGGCCTTGCGCCTCTCCTGGATCGCGGTCGGACACGACGTGGACGTTCCCTCCTCCTGGCGGCTCGACGCCTCGGTCCGGCCGATTCCCCCGAACACGCTGGCTCGTCGTGCCGGCTCGAGAGCCGTGACGGTACCGGCGCGCCTGCGGCGCGATTCCCCCGGGTTCAAGACGACGAGCTATTTCGGGGCCGTGGCCGCGCTCCGTCACGCTCGCCGGTCGGGCGGCGACGAGGGGCTCTTCACGGACGGCGACCTCTACCTGGAAGGGGCTTCCACCGGGCTCGTGGCCTGGAACGGTGGCCGGCTCGCCGGCCTCGCTCCGGCCGCGCTGCCGTCCGTCACCGCCGGAGCCTTTCTCGACGGGACGGGAGAGAGACGGGGTCTGGACCGCGAGGAGCTCCTCGCCGGCGCCATCCTTCTCGGGTCGCTGACGACGGCCGTCCCGCTCCTCTCCCTGGACGGCGTCGAGTGCGTTCGCCCGCCGGCGATGCTCCGGGCCTGCGAGGCGTTCGGGGAGCGGCTCCGGTCGGACGCCGCATTGCAGAAAAAGCTCTAGACTGTCGCTCGGACTACTGCAAAGTGAGGCACGGAATGGCCACGAAAAAAGCGCGTCCGGCTCCCGTCGCATCCAACATCGTTCTCTTCACCGGATTTCCCGGCTTCATCGGTGCCCGGCTCATTCCGAAGCTCCTGGAGCTGAAGCCCGACACCGTTTTCCACTGCCTCGTGCAGGAGAAGTTCCTCGAGCTGGCGCGGAGCTCCGTGGAGCAGCTCGCTAAGACGCATCCCGGGACGAAGGGACGGATCGAGCTCGTCACGGGAGACATCACCGCTCCCGGGCTCGGGATCGGAGAGACCGAGGCCCGCCTCCTGCACAGGAAGCTCACCGGCTGCTTCCACCTCGCGGCGGTGTACGACCTCGCC
The DNA here is from genome assembly GCA_002414905.1 of Holophagales bacterium UBA5066. Classification (GTDB taxonomy): domain Bacteria; phylum Acidobacteriota; class Thermoanaerobaculia; order UBA5066; family UBA5066; genus UBA5066. The sequence goes on from DIAY01000114.1 coordinate 13,198, forward strand.
GTGGCCCGCGAGGTCGCGATGCGGATCAACGTCGAGGGAACACGGAACGTCCTCGGCTTCCTCGAAGAGTGTCCGCACCTGAAGCGGTTGGACTACGTCTCGACCGCGTACGTCTCGGGGACGGCGGTCGGCACATTCCGCGAGACGGACCTCGACGTCGGCCAGTCGTTCAAGAACTACTACGAGGAGACGAAATTCCTCGCCGAGGAGTCCGTCAGGGGGAGCGCCCTGCCGACGACGACCTATCGCCCGGCCATCGTCGTGGGCGACTCCCGGACAGGCGAGACGGCGAAGTTCGACGGTCCCTACTTCGCCCTGAACGCGATGCGGCAGCTCCCGTCCCCGGGCGTCTTCGTGAAGGTGGGGACGGGCACCGCCCCCGTGAATCTCGTCCCCATCGATTACGTGCTGGCGGCGATGACCCACCTGTCGAGCTGGGAGGGGGCGATCGGCAAGACCTATCACCTGACCGACCCGAATCCTCTTTCCGCCTACGAGATCGAGGAGCTCTTCGCCAAGGCCATCGGCAAGCACTTCCTCTATGTTCCGGTGCCGACCGTCCTCGCCAAGCTCCTCTTCTCGCCGAAGCTGGTTCAGGACTACTTCGGCATGCCCGCCGTCACGGTTGAATACTTCGACCATCCGGTTCGCTACGACAACTCGCAGGCGGCCGCCGATCTCGCGCCGTTCGGCGTGACGTGCCCGCCCTTCACCGATTACGTCCAGAACCTCGTCGCCTTCTACCGCAAGCACGTCGAGAAGATCACACGGGGGGCGATGATTTGAAGAAGGGCCTCTCGCTTCCGACGGGGCCGATCATCGACGGCCAGGACGTCGCGACGGGAAGGACCTTCTTCACCCGGAACCCGGCGACCGGGGAACAGCTCGCCGAGATCCATCGGGCGGGGCCGGACGAGATCGACGCCGCGGTCGCCGCCGCGCGGAAGGCCTTCCTCCACTGGGGGGTGCGGAGCCCGAAGGAGCGTCAGAAGTACCTCGCACGGCTCCTGGAAGTGCTACGGACCTCTCACGATGACCTCTCCCGGCTCATCGCGCTCGAGCAGGGAAAGCCCGTCGCCGAGGCCCGTGCTCTCGACCTCGTCCCGGCCGCGGACGCCCTCCGTTATCTCTCGAGGTTCACGGAGGAGCTGCTCGCGTCCACGCCGGTCGACTACGAGCAGATCCTGTTCGCCCACAAGGCAGCCTCGTTCCGCTACGAGCCGCTCGGCGTCATCGCGGTCATCACTCCCTGGAACTTTCCGTTCGCGATTCCCATGGTCGAACTGGCGGCCTGCCTGGCTGCCGGGAACACCGTCGTCCTGAAGCCCGCATCCGCGACGGCGCAGACGGGCCTGGCGATCGGCGAGCTCTGCCGGCGCGCGGGCCTTCCGCCCGGCGTCGTCAACGTCGTCACGGCGACAGGCCCGGACGTCGACCGTCTCCTCGAGCATCCGGGAGTCGCGAAGATCCTCTTCACCGGATCCGTCGAGACGGGATGCCACGTGATGCGGAAGGCGTCGAAGAACGTCACCCCGTTCGTTCTGGAGCTGGGCGGAAAAGATGCGGCGGTGGTCGCCGCGGACGCGGATCTGGAGCGGACGGCGAGCGGGCTCGTCTGGGGCGCCTTCGCCAATGCCGGTCAGGCCTGCGGGTCGATCGAGCGCGTGTACGTGGTGAAGAGCGTCGCCGACGAGCTCGTCGCGAGGGTCGTCGAGCGGACGAGGCGGCTGCACCAGGGAAACCCGCTCGCCGCGGCGACCGACCTGGGACCGATGACGACCGCCGAGCAGAGGGATTTCGTCGACGCGCAGGTTCGCGAAGCCGTCGCCCAGGGCGCACAGGCGCTGACCGGCGGTGAGAAGCCGGCCGCGAAGGGATACTGGTTCCCGCCGACGGTCCTCGTCGACGTGAACCACGGGATGCGCGTGATGACGGAGGAGACCTTCGGACCGGTCCTCCCGATCTTCGTCGTCGACGACCTCGACGAGGCGATCGCCCTCGCGAACGACTCGGAGTTCGGCCTCACCGCCTCCGGCTGGACCCGCTCGACGAAGACGGCGCAGAAGCTCGTCGAAGAGCTGCGGGTGGGGACCGTCACGATCAACGACCACCTCTTCTCCTTCGGCGAGCCGACGGCCACCTGGGGCGGTCTCGGGAAGTCGGGGATCGGACGGAGCCACGGCGTTCACGGCCTGATGGAGCTCGTGAACGTCAAGCACGTCAGCGTCGACCTGCAAAACTCCTCGGCGGCGCCCTGGTGGTACCCGTACGACGGCGCCTTCCAGGAATTCATGAAGAAGGCCTTCGGCCTCCTCTACGCCCGCGATGCCCGGACGAAAGTGAGGGATGGCCTCGGCCTCCTCGCGAGCGGCAGGTTCTTCGGATACGTGAAAGTGTCGAAGATCGCGTCGAAGCTCGGGAAGGTTTTCTGAACGACGGTTGGAACCGGCGGGCACAGGCGCCGGCTTTGTCACCATTTCGATCCCGGCGCAGAATCTCCCTGGCGCGTCAGACGCGACGTCCTTCCGAGTGCGAAGGGCGACCCGAATTCCGGTGGTGTCGGCGACGGGCCTGGCTCTCTCTCTAGAATCAGCTCCGTGGGAGCCCCTCCCGACCTCTCCTCTTACCCCGACCAGCCGGGGATCTACCTTTACCGCGACGCGAAAGGGAAAATCCTCTACGTCGGGAAGGCGCGCTCGATCCGCAAGCGCCTCGCCTCCTACTTCGTCGCGGGGCTGAAGCATCCGAAGACGGAGGCGCTCCTCGCCGAGTTCGAGACGATCGACACGGTCGTCGCGAACACCGAGAGCGAGGCACTGGCCCTCGAGAACGCGTTCATCAAGAAGCACAAGCCCCGGTACAACATCCTGCTCCGGGACGACAAGACCTACCCGTACATCAAGGTGACGACGGGGGAGGAGTGGCCCCGGGCGTACGTGACCCGGCGAGTCCTGAAGGACGGGCACAGCTACTTCGGACCGTTCCTGCCGGCGCGGACCTGCCGCGGCGCGATGAAGATGGTGCAGCGGATGTTCCAGATCCGGACATGCCGCATCGAGATCGACGGGAACCTTCCCCGGCCCTGTCTCTACTACGACATGCACGCCTGCCTCGGACCGTGCGTGGCGTCGCTGACGACGAAGGCAGCGTACGACGAGGCTGTCCGCGACGTCCTGCTCTTCCTGTCAGGCCGCAATGACGAGCTCGCCGTGCGTCTCCGGGCGAAGATGGACGCGGCGGCCGAGGCCGAAGGCTTCGAGATGGCGGCGGCGTACCGGGACGGGCTGCGAACGGTCGAGGAGCTCGCGCAGAAACAGCGCGTGCAGTCGCTCGCAGGGGAGGACGTCGACGTCTTCGGCGATTTCATCGACGGCGGGAACCTGGCCGTGTCGGTGCTGTACGTGCGAGGCGGCACGGTTCTGGACACGCGGGAGCTCTTCTGGGAGGGGATCGGCGACGTCGATCCCGAGGAGTTCTGGGTCGCTCTCCTGTCCCAGTACTACGACGCGACGACCTTCCTCCCGAGGGAGATCCACCTGCCCGACGAGGTGCCGGTCGAGGCGCTCGCCCCGCTCGAGACGTGGCTCTCGGAGCGTCGCGGGTCGCGCGTCGAGATCCGGACGCCGAAGAGGGGGGCCGCGTTCGACCGGGTGAGGATCGCGCGGGACAACGCGCGGACGAGCCATGTCCGGCGTTTCCGGACCGTGCGCGAGGCGGGGGAGAAGGCGACGCTGGCGCTCGCCCGGGCGCTCGATCTCGACCACCGGCCCGAGCGGATCGAGTGTTTCGACATCTCCCACCTGCAGGGGACCGATACGTACGCCTCCTGCGTCGTCTTCGTCGACGGCAAGCCGGCGAAAGGGGAGTACCGGGCGTTCCGGATCGATCGTCCCGTGCCGGATGATTTCGCTTCGATCGCCGAAGCCGTCACGCGGCGCTACGAACGCCGCCGCTCGGAGGGCGGGACGCTTCCCGATCTCCTCGTGATCGACGGTGGAAAGGGGCAGCTCTCGGCCGCTCTCGCGGCTCTCGACCGGATCGGAATCGAGATCCCGGCGGTCGGCCTCGCGAAGCGGGAGGAAGAGGTCTTCGTGCCCGGCCGATCCCTCCCCCTGGTCCTTCCGCGTCGTCACGCCGGCCTGAAGCTTCTCCAGCGCGCCCGCGACGAGGCCCACCGCTTCGGCCTGAAGCACCACCGGCGGGCCCGTACGCGGCGGACTCTCACGAGCCCGCTGCTGGAGGTGCCGGGCCTCGGCCCGGCCACCGCGCGCCGGCTCCTCGCAGTGTTCGGCAACGACGAAGCGGTCCTCGCGGCGACGCCGCAGGCCCTCGCCGCGGCCGGGGGAAAGGCCTCCGCCTCGAACATCGAGAGATGGAAGGCGGCCCGGGAGAACAAGGGCCGGTAGAATCCCCGATCTATGGACACTTCGAAGTCGGGGGGCGGCTCACTTTCGGGGGGGACGCTCGAGAAGACGGAGTTCGCGGAAGTCCTTCGGTTGGCTTATCGCGGGAGGAAGAACACTCAGGTCCTCGTCTCGTCGAAGGGAGAGGAGCGCAGCTTCTGGTTTCACAGAGGGCGGCTCGTCTCGGCCTCGTCGAACCGGGAGGCCCAGCTCGTCGGGGAGCTCCTCCGGGCGTTCGGGCTCGCCGACGAATCGGTCCTGTTCTCGGCCTTCGAGAAGGCCCTCTCGGATCCGGGGCGTGGCCTGGCGAACGCGCTGAGAGACTCCGGGGCAGTGGCCTCCTACATCGCCGATGCCTGCGTCCGGGCGCTCGCGGAGAAGGTCCTCTATTCGACGTTCCAGCTGAGCTCGGGAACGTTCACGCTCGTCCCCCTCGAAGGGCCTCCCGATATCCCCTCCGCGTTCGACCAGACGACCGCGACCCTTCTCCTCGAAGGCCTTCGCCGACTCCCTCCGGTGATCGGCGCACTGCCGAAGATCGACCCGAAGGTGCGGCCCGTCCTCTCGTCCGACCTGCTGCTGCGCTACCAGTACGCCATCGTCACGCCGGAAGAGGCCGAGGCTCTCGATGCGGTCGACGGGACGAAAACGGCCGCCGACGTCAGCCTCGATCTGAGGATCCTCGAGCGGCTCAAGGCTGCTGGTTTCCTCTCCATCGCCTCGAAGGCCAACCGGCCCGAGGAACCGGCAGCGCCGGGAGGGGTCACCTTCCTGAACGTCGAGATCGCCGGCACGCCTCCAAGCCCTCGTCTGTCCGAGGCTCTCGAGCAGCACGCGCGGCTCGTCTGGAACACGTACCGCCGTCTCGACTGGATCAACGCCTACGAGTTGCTCGGCGTCTCCGAGAACGCCCAGGTCGCAGACCTTCGCCAGGCCGTCCACGAGCGTGCACGGCTCTTCCACCCGGACAACGCCGCCCGGGCCACCCTCGGTGACGCCGGCGAGGCGCTGGAATCGCTTTTCACGAAAGTCCTGGAGGCCGACCGGGCCTTTACCACGACAGCCTCCAGGGAAGAGTACGACCGCTCGCTGAACCGCGGGACGATGTCGGCGCCGGTCTCGTACGGCCAGCCGACTCCGGAGATCCAGAGACAGGTTGCGAAGGCCAACTACCAGCGCGCCCGGACCCTCGTCGAGATGGAGGACTACTACCCCGCGTACGAAATGCTCCGGCAGGCGGTCGAGTTCGACCCGGAGAGGCCCGAGTACTGGACGTTTCTCGCGAAGGTTCAGGGGCGGAATCCTAAGTGGATTCGTCATGCGACGGAGACCCTCAGGCGCGCTGCAGCCCGCCTTCCCGAGAGCATCGAGGTGTGGCTCGCCCTGGCGGATGCCTGTGCCAGCGAACGTAACGAGGTCGAACGGATCAAGGCGCTCCGCGAGGTGCTGAAGCTCGATCCGACGAACAAGAAGGCGACGAAGACGCTCGCGGAGATTGCGGCGACGAAGCCTCGCTGAGAAGCGATCGGGACGGTATCCTCGAACGATGCTCGAGTCGCTCGCCCATTTCGGTACGGGTCTCGGACTCGCAGCCGGCGCGGGTCTGAACGCCTATGCCGTGCTCCTCGTCTACGGAGGGATCGCGCGGCTCTTTCCGGGAGACTTTCCCGGTGCGATCGCTCGATTCCTCGCCGATCCGACGACGCTCGCCGTTCTGCTCGGCCTCTACCTGCTCGAGTTCCTGGCGGACAAGATTCCGGGCCTGGACCACGTCTGGGACATCATCCACACGGTCGTGCGGCCCGTCGCCGGAGCGCTCCTCGCCGTCGCCGCCGTGGCGCCGGGCGCCGACGCGCCGATGGCGATCCTGGCCGGCGGGGGGGGCGGGTTGACGGCCCTCACCTCTCATCTCGTAAAGGGCACCGTCCGGCTCACGTC
>DIAY01000253.1 GCA_002414905.1 Holophagales bacterium UBA5066
GGAGCCCGATCCCGAGGTCGCCCGGTGGGGCGCGCGCTGGCGCCTGGCCCGCACGGCCCGGGAAGCGAAGGCTTCCTCCGAGTGGCTCCAGAGAGCGCGTGACGCGGTCGTCCCCGTTCTCGAGGCGGCGGCGGTCGTCGGGACGATGCCGAACATTCCGGCCAACCGGCTCAGCTCGCAACTGGATCTGGGCGGACGTGCGTTCACGGTCCAGGCGGGAGAGGCCACAGGAACGGTAGCCCTCTCGCTTGCGATGAGGGCCGTGCGCAGTGGAGAGCTCGACGCAGCGCTCGTCGGCGCTGTCGACCTCTCCTGCGAGCGCGTCCACCGGAGCGCGATCGAGGCCCTTGAAAGCGGGGCAGCGCAGGTGCCCGGAGATGCGTGCGTGGTCCTCGTCGTCAAGCGGCTGGAGGATGCCGAGCGGGACGGTGACCGGGTCTTCGCGTTGATCGAGGAGAAGAGAAGAAGCGCGGGAAGAGACGAAGGACAAGGACAAGGACAGGAACAGGGACAAGAGCGAGGAAAAGTCGGGCTGCCTCTCGACCTCGTCGGCGAAACGCCGGTGAGCCTCGTGCCGCGCTTCGGGCATTCCCACGCGGCGTCAGACCTCGTCCACGTCGTCGCCGCCACCCTCAGCCTCCACCACCGCAGGCTCCCCGGGGGGAGGCCCTGGCTGCCGACCGGTCCTGCCGCCCGCAGTGTGCGCGTCGGGGTCACGGACGGTCCGCTGATTCAGCTGACAGAAGCCGAGGGGCACGCGCGACGCGCCGAGGGCGATCCCCCGCGGCTGCGCGGATTCGCGGGCGCCGATCGTGCGGCAGTGATCGACGCGCTCCGAGCCGGACGCGAGGGGCTCGGCGAGGCTGACGGCGCGCGACTCGTCTTCGTCGCGACGGACGGTTCTCTCGAAAGCGTCCGGACGCGAGCGCTGGCACACCTCGAGACGGGTGCTCCCGCCGGTCCGGGAATCCACTTCCGCGAGCGGCCGATAAAGGGCGAGCTGGCCTTCGTCTTCGCCGGCGCCGGAGCGGCATATCGAGGCATGGGCCGCGATCTGGTCGAGCGGTTGCCGGGGCTCGCCGTCTCACTCGCGCGCCGCAGCCAGCGGTTGCCCGGTGCGCTCGCCTGGTCTTTTGGAAGCGACTCCCGGGAGCCGACGGTCCTCCAGCAGCTCTGGGGGGCCTCGGCGCTTTGCCAGCTCCACGCCGAGCTGACCCTGGGCCTCCTGGGCCTCACGCCTCACGCGTGGCTGGGCTATTCCTCGGGCGAGACGAACGCCCTTCTCGCCTCGGGAACCTGGACCGATGCCGACGCGCTCGTTGCCGAAAGCGAGAGCTCGGGGATCTTCACCCGCGACCTCGGCGGGAGCTTCGCGGCGGTCGAAAGCGCGTGGGGCCGGCCGGTCCGCTGGGCATCCTGGACGATCCTCGCTCCCGTCGCCGACGTGACGGCCGCCCTGGCTCGCGAGGAGAGGGTTCACCTCGCGATCGTTCACGGCGACGAGGACTGTGTCATCTCCGGCGACGAAGACGGATGCGCACGGGTCGTGGAGGCGCTGGGCCGGAGCCGCTGCCTGCGCCTCGGATACCCGCTCGCGGTGCACGTTCCCGAGCTCGACGTCGTCCGCGAGGAGTGGCTCTCGCTGCACCGAAGGACGACGACGCCTCCGTCGGCGCCGCCGTCGATGTCGTCGCGATTGCCCGCCCGCTTCTACACGAACGCCACGGGCCGGACCTACGTGCCGACCTCCGAAAGCTGCGCAGAGGCGATCCTCGGGCAGGCCAACCGGACGCTCGATCTGCGCCCGACGGTCCTCGGCGCCTGGGAGGACGGCGTCCGCGTCTTCATCGAGCACGGGCCACAGGCTGCCTGCGGACGATGGATCCGCGCGATCCTGGGCGAGCGCGAGGCGCTCGTCGTCAGCCTCGACCGGAAGGGACAGGGCCTCGAAGCAACCCTCGAAGCAATCGCGGCGCTCGTGGCCGCGGGAGTGCCGCTGCGCCCCGGGGCTTTCGAAGAGCTCGACGTTCTCCTGCGGGGATCGCCCTCTGCACCGTCGAGCGGCCGGAGCCTGACCTTCCCGGCGCACCTGCCCGAGATCGTGCTTCCGGCCGTTCCGGAGCAGGGCGGCGCGTCCGATCCGACGGGCACGCGAGTCATGGCCCCGGCTCCGGCACTGCCGCCTGTTCTGGATGAAGACTGGAGTGTCCGGCGCGATGTTCCTGTCGTTCAGGTCGCCGCGGAGCCTTCGTCCCGTCCCTCCATTCCGTCCGTCGTTCTCGAGGGCTTCCGCGCCCACTTCGCACAGGTTTCGCAGATCCAGCAGGACTACGTCCTCGCGCAGCAGGCCCTGCACGAGCGGTTCCTTTCGGGGCGCGGGACCGCGATGGAGACCTTCCTCCATGCGGCTCGCCTCGCGGGCGGGAGCGGGAGCGTTCAGGTGGCGCAGGCTCTGCTGGTGCCGCAGGCTCTGCCGGTGCCGCCCGCCGCTCCCGTCGCGACGGCTCCGATTTCCGCCGCCGCGCGACCCGCTCCTGCCGTGACGGCCTCGATGCCCGCCGCGACGTCGCGGCGCGAAGGCGAGCCTGTCGGTCCGTGCTTCGACCGCCGCCAGCTCGAGATCCATGCCGGCGCCCGGATCTCGGAAATCTTCGGCCCCGCGTTCGCGCCGCAGGACCCATACGACCGTCAGGTCCGGATGCCGCTTCCGCCGCTCCTCCTCGCGGACCGCGTCGTCGGCCTCGCGGCCGAGCCGGCGAGCATGGGCAAGGGAACGATCTGGACGGAGACCGACGTGACGTGGGACTCCTGGTACCTCCACCAGGGGTACATGCCGCCGGGTCTGATGATCGAGGCGGGCCAGGCCGACCTGATGCTCATCTCGTACCTCGGCGTCGACCTCTTGAACCGAGGTGAGCGTGTCTATCGGCTTCTCGGCTGCGAGCTGACGTGGCACGGCGACCTGCCGAACGCGGGCGACACGCTGCGATTCGGAATCCACCTCGACGGCCACGCGGCGCAAGGCCCCGTGCGGCTCATGTTCTTCCACTACGACTGCACGAACGGCGATCGGCCCCAGCTCACGGTCCGCAAGGGACAGGCGGGTTTCTTCACCGACGCGGAGCTGGCCGAGTCCGCCGGCTGTCTCTGGAGCCCCGAGGAGCAGGCGATCGTCCCCGAGCCGCGCCTGGCGCCGCCCGCCGTCCGCTGCGGGAAGAGCCGCTTCGAGAGACGGGACCTCGAGGCGTTCGCGCGCGGCGACGCGTTTGCCTGCTTCGGCCCGGGCTTCGAGAAGGCGCAGACGCACACACGCAGCCCGCGCGTCCAGGAAGGGCGGATGCTTCTCCAGGATCGCGTCACGGACCTCGACCCGTCGGGCGGGCCGTGGGGCCGCGGCTACCTGCGCGCCGAGCTCGACATCCGTCCGGACCTCTGGTTCTTCGACGGTCACTTCAAGAACGACCCGTGCATGCCCGGGACCCTGATGTTCGACGGGTGCCTTCAGGCGATGTCGTTCTACCTCGCGGCCCTCGGGTTCACCCTCCCGCGGGACGGCTGGCGGTTCCGCCCCGTCGCCGAGCTGCCTTACCAGCTCCAGTGTCGCGGCCAGGTCACGCCGTCCTCGCGTCGTCTCGTCACCGAGGTGTTCGTCGAAGAGGTCGTCGGAGGCCCGGTCCCCACGCTCTTCGCGGACCTCCTCTGCACGGTGGACGGCCTGAAGGCATTCCACGCGCGGCGGGTCGCTCTCGAGCTCGTCCCCGACTGGCCGCTCGAAGCGATGCCGGCCCTCCTCGCCGAGGCCTCCGCCGACACGCGGCCCACGGCCGAGGCCGACGGCTTCCGCTTCGACCAGGCGAGCCTTCTGGCCTGCGCGTGGGGGAAGCCGTCGAAGGCCTTCGGGCCAATCTACGAACGCTTCGACGGGCCGACGCGCGTGGCCCGGCTTCCGGGGCCGCCCTATCTCTTCATGAGCCGTGTGACGGAGGTTAACGGCGCGATCGGCGTGATGAAGCCGGGCGCGACGATGACCGTCGAGTACGACGTGCCGGCCGACGCCTGGTACTTTGACGAGAACGGCGCGCGCACCATGCCGTTCGCCGTCCTCCTCGAAGCGGCGCTCCAGCCGTGCGGCTGGCTCTCGAGCTACGTCGGCTCGGCCCTGAGCGTGAACGAGGAGCTCGGCTTCCGGAACCTCGACGGCACAGGGAAGCTTCTCGGAGAGGTCTTCCCCGATTCCGGCACGCTCACGACGCGCGTGAAGCTGAACAGCGTCTCGGCAACCGGGACGATGATCATCGAGTCGTTCGAGGTGACCTGCTCCGTGGAGGGGCGGCCGGTCTACGAGATGAAGACCGTCTTCGGCTTCTTCCCGCCCGCCGCGCTCGCGAGCCAGGCCGGGCTCCCGATTCCCGACGCCCAGCGCGAGATGCTGGAGAGGCCGAGCGACTTCCTCGTCGACCTGACGGAGCGACCGCCAGCCTTCTTCGACCCGAGCAGGCCGCGGCTCGCAGGCCCGATGCTCCTGATGCTCGACCGCGTCGACGGCCTCTGGCCCGAAGCGGGCAGGGCCGGCCTCGGGCAGATGCGGGCCGTCAAGGACGTGGACGCCGGCGAGTGGTTCTTCAAGGCTCACTTTTTCCAGGACCCCGTGCAGCCCGGCTCCCTCGGAATCGAGGCGATGATCCAGGCGCTGCAGCTCTTCATGCTTCAGGCGGGAATGGACGAGGGAATCGTCGATCCTCGCTTCGAGGGCCTCGGGCTGGAGACGGCGCTGACGTGGAAATACCGCGGACAGGTCCTTCCTCACCACCGGACCGTCCACACGACGATCGAGATCACGGCGAAGGGCCGGGACGAACGGGGTGCGTGGGCCACCTGCGAGGCGAGTCTCTGGGCCGACGGGCAGCGGATCTACGAGGCGACGAACCTCGGTATGAGGATCGTCCCGGGGCGACCGGGTGGCAGCCCGAATGCGGAAGAGATCGTCCTCGATCCGGAGCGCGACCGGTGGCTCCTCGACCACCGCCCGACCTGGACCGAGCCGGCGCTCCCGATGATGAGCATGGTGGACCTCCTGGCTCGCGGCTCGACGGGCGGCGGCCCCGTGACCGGCCTGCGCGATCTGCGCGTAAGCGGGTGGTTCCTCGTGGGCGAGCCGCGGCGCCTGCGGACCGAGGAGTCGGGCGGGTTGATCCGGCTCCTCTCTTCGACACCGGAAGGGGAAAAGGAAGTCGCGCGGGCGCGTGTGCTCCGCGGCGCGTACGCGGCGCGTCCCGACTCGCTTCCCGTCGCGCACGGTGCGGAGGTCCCGATCCCGTACGAGACCGGCGAGCTCTTTCACGGGCCGGCGTTCCAGGTTGCCGAGCGGCTCGTCATGGGAAGAGGCGAATCCTCCAGCGTGCTCCGCGCCGAAAGCGGCGTTCCCGTCGGCCTCCTGAACCCTGGTCTTCTCGACGGCGCAACGCACGGCATCCCGCATGCGGCGCTCCACACCTGGAACGAGGCCTCCGATCCGGGCAAGGTCGCCTTCCCCGCGTTCATCCCCGAGATCGACTTCTTCGGGCCGACGCCGGTAGCGGGGACGATCCGGTGCGAGGTCCGCCAGCAGCCGTTCTTCGGAAGCCCCGACTACCCGGTCTTTCTCGTCCAGCTCATCGGGCCGGACGGCGTCTGGTGCCAGCTTCGCCTCGTCGAATCGTGCTTCCCCAAGGGGCCACTCGGCTCGGCGGATCCGGCCTCGCGCCGCGCCTTCCTGCGCGATCGGACTCCGGTCGAAGGGCTGCGCCTCTCGCGAGTCGAGGACGGCGTGACGATCCTGACCGACGCGGAGGTCGCGGCGACCGACTGGCTCCCCGGCACCGTCACGGCCCTCTACGGAACCCGCGACACTGCCGAGATCGCCCGTGCCGAGCACGCCGCCGCCGTGCACGGCCTTCACCCGGGGCGGGTGTTTGCGCAGCTCCCGCTCACCCGCTTCGACCTCGGCGTGGAACGTGAAGGCGCCGAGGTGCGTGTCTCGGGCGACGGCCGCGGAAGCCTCGACCTCTCACCGGTCCGAGAGTTCTGGACGCGCTGGTTCGACCGCGGACCGTGGCCCGTCGAGGACCTCTACTACGGGCTGCTCAGCCGCTTCGTCGATCGCGTCGTCGTCGAAGACCCGGCCGCGTACGCGGCTCTGCGCGGCCGGAGCGTCCTCTACCTCGCGAACCACCAGACCGGCGTCGAGTCGCTCCTCTTCTCGATCGTCGCCTCGGCGCTGAACGAGATCCCGACCGTCACGCTCGCCAAGATCGAGCACAAGGAGACCTGGCTCGGGAGGCTCATCGCACACGCGTTCTCTTATCCGGGCGTGACTGACCCGCGCGTGATGACCTTCTTCGACCGCGAGGACAAGTCGAGCCTCGTCCGCGTCATCGGCGAGCTGGCCGCCGAGATGAAAGGACCGGGGCGTTCCGTCATGGTCCACGTCGAGGGGACCCGCTCCCTGAGCTGCCGCACGCCGGTCGAGAAGATGAGCGGCGCGTTCATCGACATGGCTCTCGCGGTCGGCGCTCCCGTCGTCCCGGTGAGGTTCGCCGGCGGACTCCCGGTCGAGCCGGTCGAGGCGCGCCTCGAATTTCCGCTCGGGATGGGGCGGCAGGAGATCCACCTCGGAAGGCCGATCCTCCCGGAGCGTCTCGCCGGCCTCCACTACGGCGCCCGCAAGGAGCTCGTCGTCTCGGCGATCAACGGCCTCGGCGTCCCGAACGCGCTGGAAGAGCCTCTCCCGGCAGATTCGGTCTTCGACGAGCGGGTCCGCGCGTGGCAATTCGCGCGCGGCGTCTCCCACGAGCACGCGACGCTGCGCGAGATCCTCGCGGAGCGGACCTCACCCGGCGACGAGGTCTGCCGGCTCCTCGCGGCGCCGTCCGCCACCTCCCTCGCCGGGGACGACAGTCCGGAGGGACGGTGGCTCCTGGAGCTGGGCCGGAGGCTGCTGGGAAGGTAAGCCCCGTGCTCTCCTCTGTCCGGGGGTGCGTCGCGCGGTGCATCATGGCGGGGGTATGCGCCGTCTCGCCGTCGTCCACCACCGCCACGAAGAATGGGTCACCGCGCTGGGCGAGGCCGAGAGCCGCGTCGAGATCCGTGGCTTTCACCCGCGCGACCCGCTCGACGACTCCTGGCTCGCTTCCGCGGAGGGACTCTTCGTCTGGAGAGTCCCGGACGGACTGATCGCGCGGATTCCCCGGCTCGCCTGGATCCAGAGCGCCGGCGCGGGAGTCGACCACCTGCTCGCCGAGCCCTCCATTCCGACGGAGCTGCCGATCACCCGGGCCGACGGGCAGTTCGGGCTATGGATGGCGCGCTACGTCGTCGCCCATCTCCTCGCGGCCACCCAGCGACTGGACGAGTGCCGCAAGGCTCAGCAGGAGCACCGGTGGGCGCCAGCGCTCCACCCCGAGGACCTGACCGGCCGGACGGCGCTCGTCCTCGGCTTCGGCCGCATCGGGAGGCAGATCGGCCGCGCCCTGCGCGAGATCGGGCTCGATGTCCACGGTTTCGTCCGCACTCCCCGCCCCGACGCCGAGTTCCCGCTCCGCGGCGCTCCCGAGCTCGAGGCCTGGCTCCCGCGCGCCCGCGTCCTCGTGCTCTGCGCCCCCCTCACTCCGGAGACTCTGGGCATGGTGGACGCCAGGCTCCTTTCCGCAGGCCACGCGCGCCTCGTCCTCGTGAACGTCGCACGCGGAGCGCTCGTCGTCACTACCGACCTTCTCGCGGCCCTCGACTCCGGCCGCCTCGAGCGGGCCGTCCTGGACGTCTTCACCGAAGAGCCGCTCCCTCCGGACTCACCCCTCTGGAGCCACCCGAAGGTCGTCGTCACCCCGCACCACTCCGGCCCTTCGACGCCACGCGCGATGGTCCCCGACGTCCTCGAGAATCTGCGGCGGTTCGCGGAAGGCCGGCCCGTCGTCGACGCGGTCGACCGGACCCGCGGGTACTGAGGAAGGCGGCTCGCAGGCCGCCCGGTCCATTCCTTAACGGCGCGTCAGCGGCTGAAGAAGCCGCGGTCGAAGAAGAAGAGGAGCGCCGTGATCTGCCGGCGGTCGTCAAAGGAAGCGCAGCAGGGGGACGCGCTGCCCCAGATCGAGCCGTTCCGGCGGATCGCGCCGCCGTCCTCGATTCGGCCGATGATCGTCCCGCCGCGGCGGAGCGTGCCGTCCTTCTCGACGCGACCGGCGATCGAGCCGCCGTCGCGGATCGCTCCGTCCCCCTCGACGCGTCCCGCGATCGAGCCGCCGACGCGGACGGACCCGTCCTGCTCGATCTTGCCGACGATCCTCCCGTCGATCCTCACCTCTCCTCCGCTCTCGATCCGCGCCCAGTGGCTCCCGCCCTTCCGGACGTCGACGTCGTCCGCGGCGACGGCGGTGAAGGCGACGAGACCCACGAGGAGGGCGACGAGGATCGCTGCGGGGAGGACCAGGCGGGGACGAGTTTTCATGAGCCCACGATACCGCTCCTGGTTGACCTCTTCGAGGTTGAGCTGGGAGAGGATGTCGCGGCGGTTCCCCTCGAGCGTGTGCTTGGCGATCCGGTAGCCGACGGCGCGGCCGTCGACGGTCGACCTGGCGCCGATGACGACCAGGACCTCGTTCGGGCTGCAGATGTGGAAGAGGCGCTTGCCGATGATGAGCGCCGCCGCGCCGGGACCCGGAATGCTCCTTTGAATGCGTGGGACGCACGCACGGTCTAACATTGCTGGCAACGGATGAGCCGGGAGGCCATACCGCGAAGGAGCCAACCGTGGCTCGACGCGATCCGCCCTGGCACAGAGCCTGGTGGCAAGGAGGCTGGAAATGGACTGGCGCGAATACATCAGCGTCGACCCGCTCGTTTGTCATGGCAAGGCGTGTGTCAGAGGAACCCGCATCCTCGTTACGGTGGTCCTCGACAACCTCGCCGCTGGACTTCGACCTGAGGATGTCGTCTCGAGCTACCCGTCCCTTTCAGTGGAGTCTGTCCGGGCTGTCATCGCCTACGCGGCCGTCCTCGCGCGCGAAGAGCACATCGCACTTCCGGCCTAGGTCATGCCAGCGAGGGTCAAGCTCGACGAGAACTTGCCTAGGGAACCCTGCGAAGTGCTTCTGCGCGCGGGAATCGACGCGGTGGACGTCCACGAGCAGCGTCTTCGAGGTGCCCTGGACCCTGCGATCGCAGCGGTATGCAGGGTCGAACGGCGCGCGCTCGTCGCGCTCGATGCCGGCTTCGCGAATATCCGGACGTACCCGCCCGACGATTATGCCGGCCTGATCGTCCTGCGACTGAAGAGCCAGGACAAGGACTCGGTCCTGTCGTTGCTCGCGAGGCTCGGGGTCGTTCTCGCCGATTTCGATCCGGCAGGACAGCTCCTGATCGTCCGGGAGTCCGGAATCCGGATCAGGAGCTGACGGGAAGCAAGGCCGGCGCAGTCGAACCGAATACTCCCTGACCTTTAGCCCCGGAGGGACGGTGAACCCCGATCGAAAGAACAACGTGGAGCGCATCAACATCAACCCGGCGAGCCTACCGGCGGGAGCCACATCGCTAACCGTGTCGGTTTCTCCCTTCAGCCTGACGGCGAATGGGCTCGACCGAGAGGAGGACGCGGCGCCCCTGCTTCAGCAGGACTTCGCGCTGTTTGCGGTGAATGCAAGGGAGTAGGAATGAAGCGCGTTTGGAAGGTCCTGGCTCCGATCATCCTCCTGTCGCCAGGCACGACGGTGTTGGCGCAGAGCACCACCGTGTACGTGCCCAGGTTCTCGGTTCTCACGGAGAGAGTCACTTTCCCGGACTCGACTCAGGAGGGATGGCGCTTCTGGAACATCGCCGTGAACGTCTTCAACCCGACTGGGGAAAGGGGCACTGTGGCCACCGTTGGCGTGTATGGACCCGACGGGGCGATTCCCGTTGACAGCTCGTGTTCGCAGGCCTTCTCGGTGGAGGCTGGCTCCGGGAGGGATTTCGATGGGTGTCCAGCCATGCGCGACCAGGTCGGGGTGGCGACGCTCTCGCTCCCAGCCTCGTTCATCGTGACGGCCGAAGTCGAGAGAACCCTGCGGAAGTCCTGGTCGGATGGCAACACACCGGGGCCGGGCCAGGGGTATGACCTCGGGGAGGGGCGGGCCCCAATGCCGGTCTTCCGCGAGCTGTTCCCGGCAGGGACGCGCGTCCTGGCCGGGCCGGTGAATCTCGGTAGTCCGCGGCTTCCAGAGGCTGGAGGGATATCAATCGAAAAGAACCTCCGTCGAGTGAACGTCACGCTATTCAACGCTGGGGACGAGCCTGCCGTGTTCACGATTCGGGCGCTGAAGCTGCGCAGGGACTCGACGCCGATACTGGAGCAACAGGTGACGCTCGGTCCGAAGCAGGTCCAACAGCTCAACCGACTGCCCGTTCCGATTCTCGTCGGCGACAACGACATGAAGGGCGGAAACGCGGAATACGAGCTGTTCACATGGATCACGGTCGGGGCAACGCAGCCCTACCTCGCCTACGTCAGCTCGGTCTTCGACGATCCGGAGCCGGGGGCCCTGCCGTTCGAGGTCTTCTCGCCGCACAGGATCGACTGAGGCCCTTCATCGGATGGCCCCTGTGGTACCGGTTTGCCGGCGCCGCAGGGCGCCTCTTCCGGAAGCCGCCGGATCGGGTCGGGGAGGTGTGCCGCCCGCTTTGCCGCGGAGGGCACACCCCCGGCGCCGCCTCAGCCCCCTGCCGTCGTCTTCTCCGCAGGCGCCCCGAGCCGGCCGACGACCTTCGCGAGGTCGACGCCGACACGCCGCCTTCACCTGCTCGACGAGCTGGACCCCCTGCACCACCTGCGAGGACGCGGGGAGGTAGGCCACGCGGTCGACGCTGACGTTCTGGATCGTCTCGACGAGCGAGGACATGACGCTCTGGAGCTTCTGCATGAGAAAGATGTCGCGGGCGTTCGGACCGGCGGCCTTCCAGGCGTTGATCATCTGGGTCAGGACGGTGGCGGTCGCCGTGCCGTCCTCGACGATCTTCGCGGTCCGGCCGCGCGCTTTGGCCTGCTTTTGTGAGTCGTCATCCCCAAGTCGTCATCCCCGCGCTCCGCTCAGCCGCTCGCGCAGCTTCCGGAGGCAACGGCTCGTCATGTTCGAGATGACCTTCGGCGAAGCCCACCGGCCCGTCCTTGCCATCTCCAAAGGGGAGGTCCCCTCGAGATAGAGGGCCAGGACGAGTCTCCGGCAGGTCGGCGACATCTCCTCGAAGACCTCCCGGAGCAGTACTCGATCGTCGGCGGGGAGATCGCGGCTCTCCTGACGCGCGAAGACGCCCTCGAAGCCAGTTGCCTCCGGGCGGCGTCTCCTGCCCCTGAGGCGCTTGCCGCAGTGGAGGGAGAAGATCCGGAAGGCGAGCCCTTCGCGGCTTCGGACGAGCTGGCGAAGGTGCATCAGGTCGACGCAGGTGTCCTGGATCACCTCGTCCGCGTCCTCGCGCGACAGCCCGAGCCTCTTCCATGCGTAGGCAGCGAGCTTCCTCCGCTGCTCGGGGTCCGAGGCCAGCTCGGCAGCCGCCTCGTGGTCGGTGAGAAGCCGTTCGTCCGAATCATCCACGTATGGAGTGCCTCCGGAGGCGCGAGATCCAACGCGAGGATAAACGGGAACGGTCGGGAAGGCACGGGGCAGGGACGTCGAAGGGGACCCGACAACTTGTAGGGCGGGACTCGCGAACCTCATGAGCCAGGCGAGGAGGGATGGGAGCGCAGAACCCGCCGTGAGCTTCGCCTGCCGAGTGTTGGAGATCCGGACGCCGCGGGCACTTCAGGATGAGGAGGAGGGGCCCATCATCAACCCTCGACCAGGAACTCCGAGCGCGTGGGAAACTGGCCGGCCCGAGGGCCGCGTGTTTCTCTGGACGAGACCACCATCGTCCGGCAACGAGCCGCCCCTTGTCCGCCCTGGCCGCGAGCGTCGAACGACGAACCCGCCGGGTCCCTTGCCATCTACCGAAGGCTCCCTGCCCGCTCGCGCGTCCCGCGGCGGGACACCGTCTGGTTGAGTGCTGCAGCAACAAGGAGGACTCTGATGGAACGTCGAAGCCCCAGCGCCCTGGGAAGGTTGGCATCCGTAGCCGCGGCCAGCACCATTGGCGCCATCTCGCTCTTCGCGGCCAATGCGAACGCGGCACCTCCGCCATCCTCGTCGCCTCTAAGTGTGCCGGCTCAAGTCATCGTCCTCCGAAAAGCGCCAGCGGAGACGTACGCGCCGCTCGCCGCCGGCAAGGCAGAGGCCCTTCGAAGCCTGGGAGCCGTTCGTGTCGAAGACCGAGGCCCGTATGTGTACCTGGCGATGTCGGGGGCCGTGCCGACGCCTTCGGTGGAGGCGGCCGCCGGACTTCAGGCGTTCGACCTTCCGAACGCCTACGACCTCGAGATCGGCGGTATCGTCCGTGACGTGAGGGAACCGTTCCCTTTGGCAGCTGCCCCCTCGGGGCTTTTCCTCGAGGACTATCCGAGTGCTGGAACGGGGCTCTACCTCGTCAAGCTGCCGATGCCGGCGGCGAAGGGCTGGTTCGACCGCCTGCGTTCCGCCGAGCTTCGGCCCATCCAGTACGTGTCCTGGAACGCATGGATCGTCGCTGCCCCGGCGGGGCTGGAACGGCTCGCCACGATGCTGGCCGATGAGGCCATTCACGTGGAGCCTTTGCAGCCTTGGGACAAGCTGGCGCCGGATCTCCGAAGCGACCAGGAATCGGTGAAGCTACCGATGTCACTCCTCTTCGACGGCAGACAGGACGACAAGGACCTTCGGCAGGCGCTCTTCGCAATCGACCTGCGCGCGGAGGTCATCGTCGACGGCCGCGGCGACGGACACGCGGACTTCGACGCCACGCCCGCCGAGGCACGCGCCCTGTCGAGGCGGCCCGAGTCGATCTGGCTCCAGCGAAGACTCCTCGGAGAGCCGTCCGATGAGAGAGCTGCGCTGGTCGCCGTCGGACTCCACGCCAACGGTCTTCCGACGAGACCGGACCCGTACACGTCGTACAGGGCCTGGCTCGGGCAATCCAGCCGATGCAACGGTTGCCTCGGCGTCGTTGACCTCGAGGAAGAGATCGTGTCGGTCTTCGACACGGGGCTTTCGGAGTACAGTGCGTTCATCCCCGGCAGCAAGGCGCACGAGGATCTCGACCGCGACGGGAACCCGGGCAACCGGCGAGCTTGGACGACGTTCGGCTGCTGCGGCCTGGAAGGCGCGAACACGAATGACATCACGTATCACGGCACGGTCGTGACCGGTCTCATTGCGGGAGATCCGGAGCAGCCCGGAGGCCTGGGCGTCACGGACCAGAGCGGTTTCCTCCTGGGGACAGGGATCGCCCCAGGAGTCCGGTTCGGAATGACGAGAATGGCGTACACGGGGAGCCTTGGAGGCGGTGTCTCGGCCTCGACGCTGGCGACTGCAACGGGAACTGTGTTCGACTCGGGAGCCCGGTACCAGAACAACAGCTGGAACTTCAAGCCGCACTTCCCGCAGACCGATCCGCTGACGCACTCCTCGTACACCTATGATGACGTCGCCCGGAAGTACGACGTCCTCGTTCGCGACGCGAAGGTTGGAGTCGCCGATGTGCCAGCTGCGAGCCAGAACCCGATGACCATCGTCTTCTCGGTAGGGAACATCCGAAACGTGGATCCAGGCAGGGACGATCAATACACCCACGTGCGCGCCCCGGCGACGGCTAAGAACGTGATCTCCGTCGGCGCTTCCGGCCTCGCGACCTGGGATATCTCGGCAGTACCCTGTCAGACGCAGATCTCCATCTGGGATGTTCCTTCCCTCTCTCGCCGATACGTGGCCGGAGGCTCGGGCCGTTTCAAGCCGGACATCGTGGCTCCGGGCCGGTCCACGGTCTCTACTCGTTCCTACAGCGGAACCAGTGCCGACTGCGCGAACTACGGCGGGAACATCGTCTACGAAGGTGGCGGATCGTACCTCGCACAGCACGGAACGAGCTTCGCCGCTGCGCAGGTCACTGGAGCTGCCGTACTCGCCAAGCGATTCGTCGCCTTCGAGAAAGGCGACCCGCCGCCGAGTCCGGCCCTCATCAAGGCTGTTCTCATCGGCTCTGCCGAATCGATGCAAGGAGGATACGACTTCGTAGCCGGGTACCAGCTGGGATGGGAACCGGGGGCTCAGGGCTTCGGCAGGCTCTCACTTAAGCGGCTCATCGACGACCCGACCCCGAGGAAGTACCGGGACGACGTAGCCGAGCGATTCACCTCGGCCGGAGGGTACAAGAACTTCACCTACCAGGTGGCCGACCCCTCGAAGCCGGTCATCCTGACCCTGGCGTACACGGACGCTCCGTCGGCTGCCGGGACGGGGGGGGCTGCGCACGAATGGAATCGACATGTATGTCCTTCAGGCGGGTTCCGTCTACTGTGATGGCGTCTACGGCTATCAGTACACCCCGCGAAGCTCCGGGTGCTGGCTTCCTGACCTGACGAATAACGTCAAGCAGATCCGAATCGCGCCAAACAGCTTCACCGGCACCTTCACGATTCAGCTCGTCGCCCAGGGAATCAACGAGCAGGCCGTCCCACAGGTCGACGGCCCGACCGGACCGAACCAGGACTGGGCCCTCTTCGTGTACAACGCGAACCAGCCATGAAGCGCCTCGCAACACTCGCCGCTCTCGTTCTCCTCGTCGTTCCCTCTGGTGCGAGCACCGCTGAGGAGATCCTCATTCCGAACGTCGTCGCATTCGCCCGAGGGGCGAACGACTCCTTCTGGGGCACGGAGATCCGTCTCATCAACCCGACGACCTCACCGAAGACGTTCCAGGTCGTGGAGTGGATCGGGTCGCCACGGGCACGGCCCTTCTCGAAGGTCGTCGGCGCCGGAGAGACCAGCGTGATCGGAGGCTGGGAACTCTACACAGACTGGATTTGGAGCGAAGGCGGATTCTACCCGACAGGCCAGGCCGAGTACGGCGCCGCAGTCTGTGAGGCCGAGGACGGGCTGATCGTCGTGTCGAGGACCCTGACGAGCACGGTGCGCGAACCCGGCGGCCCCGATAGCCCCTGGACTTGCTCGGGTAACTCTGGCGGGTTCGTGTACCACCCGGACATCTTCCCGTTCAGGACCTGCAACTGGGGAGTCGGCCCGATGCTCTACGCCGACCGTAGTTTCTTCGAGCCCGGCCGTCCCCAGCACCTGCTGATGCTGAACCCGCGCCGGAACCACTACCGAACGAACCTCGTCATTGTGAACGGCGACGAGGAGGAGGCCTCGGTTTCCGTGGAGATCCTGGCCGCGGCGGGACGGAGCGCGACGCTGACGCTTCAGGTGCCAGGGAAGACGTATCACCAGCTGAACGACATCTACGCGCTCGCGGAGTTCGAGTCGCTGGAGCTGGACTCCCAGGACATCCGTTTCTTCGGCCAGCGGGCCGTCGTCACCTGCTCGACTCGCTGCTTCGCGATCGCTTACGCGATCTCGAACGAGAACAACACGGTCAGCATCGTCGAGCCGAGGTAGGGCCTTGCCCCGACGGGATACTCCAGCGCAGCGCCATGCGGCTCTCTCGAACGGCGCCGGGCGGGGGCCGATTCCCATAGGCGTTAACCTAATATC
>DIAY01000292.1:0-2438 GCA_002414905.1 Holophagales bacterium UBA5066
GCTTGCCGTCGACGAGGAGGTCCTCACCGGCAACCTCTACCGTGCCGTCGAAGCGCCCGTAGGTCGAGTCGTACTTGAGAAGGTGGGCCATCGTCTTCAGGTCGCCGATGTCGTTGACGGCGACGACCTCGAGCTCGGTGGGGTACTTGTCGCGGATCGCCTTGAGGACCTGGCGGCCGATGCGGCCGAACCCGTTGATTCCGATTTTCGTGGCCATCTTGGGCGTCTCCTTCCGGGGGAATCCCCCTGCGGGTGATGTGTAGTTATACGACGGAGCGGCTCCGGTTGCCGCCGGGCGTCAGCTGTCCGCCGGGGCGGAGGCGGCCGGGCGGGAGGAGTCGGTGGGGCTCGGGTCGGCGCTTTCCCTCGAGCTGCACCCGCGGTGCCAGAACGAGGCGACGAGCAGGAGGACCACGCCTCCGGCGAGGCACGCGACACAGGCCTTCTTCCTCGTCCTCTTCGCGGGCTGGATCGAGAGTGTCTGCGTCAGGGTCCGCTGGATTCTCTGGCTGGAGGTGAGGGGTGTCTCGGGCTCTTCCTCGAACCAGGCCGGGACGCTTCCGAAGCGGATCGCGATGCCGTTCGGAAGGGGGGCTTCATCGACGCGCCGGGCGTCGAGGAACGTACCGTTTCCGCTCCCGAGGTCCCGAACGATCCACCCTTCGCCGTTCGGCGCGACGAGGGCGTGCCGCCTGGAGACGGTCGGTGAGGTGAGGAGGACGTCGCAGCCCGGTTCGCGGCCGATCGTCACCGCCCCGTCCAGGTGAAAGGCGTGCCGCACGCCGTCCTCTTCGACCGTCAGGACGGCCCGGAGGGAGGCGGAGTCGTCGGCTAGGGAGTGCGGCCTGGCCATCCGTTCAGATCCTGTCGGGGAGGGGAATCCCCTCCTCCTCGAGGCGGGCCAGAGCGGGGAGGCTCTCGCCCCCGGGCGCCAGGACGAACGCCACGTCGCCGACGTTCGTCCCGGTCGGGCCGGGAGCGAAGGCATCGCCGAGTGCGGCGAAGAAAGGACCCGAATCGTTGTCGTCGAGCGCCGTGGGGGCGTCGAGGCCGAGGACGGACGCGCGGGCGAGCGTGGTGTCGTCGACGAAGGCCCCGGCGGCGTCGGGGGTGTTGTCGACCCCGTCGGTCCCGGCGACGAGGACGTGCGCTCCTCGTACCCCGTCGATGTGGAAGGCGGTGGCGAGAGCCAGCTCCCGGTTTCGCCCGCCGCTCCCTTTCCCCTTTACGGTGACCGTCGTCTCGCCGCCGAACAGCGTGACGAGTCGCCGCTGGGGGACGCCGGCGCGGCGCACGAGGTTCCCCGCGCAGGCGCCGGCGACGGCGAGCCGGCGGGAGGCCGATCGGGCCTCTCCGGCGAGGAGCTCGGGGATGACGCGGACGTCGGCGCCGAGCCGCTGCGCCTCGCGCCGGGAGCCTTCGAGGGCGGTCCGGATGTCTCCCAGAAGGACGCTCCAGCGCTGCCCGCTGTCGTGTGGTGCGCTCTCGCCGCGTGAGGAGAAGAGGTAGTGGCGAACGGGAGGCGGGACGAGCGACATGAGCCGGTAGCCCTCGAGGATCGCGGAGGCGTCCCGGGCCGAGGGGGGGGCGCCGAGCGTCGGGGCGGAGGCGACGAGGTGCCAGCCGGCGTCGCCGAGATCCGACAGGACGAGCGTGACGACGTCCGCCGCGCGGGCCGCGGCCGCGAGGCGGCCGCCCTTGACGCGCGAGAGGGCGCCGCGGACGACGTTGATGTCGGCGATCGGGGCGCCAGCGGCCGAGAGGAGCGAAACGGTCCTGGCCTTGTCGGCGAGGGAGATCGTGTCGGCCGGGAGCGCCATGAGGCTGGAGCCTCCCCCGGAGAGCTGGACGAGGAGGAGGTCTTCCGGGTCGAGCCCCGTGGCGAGGGAGAGTGCCTCCCGTCCCGCAGCGAGACTGCGTTCGTCGGGAACGGGGTGCGCCGCCGGCAGATAACGACATCCCGAAGGGAGCTCTTCCTGCGGCGAACCGGCCGGAGCGATGACGAGCGAATCGTCGACGCGCGTCCCGAGCGCCCGGTGCGCGGCGGCCGCCATCGCGACGGCGGCCTTGCCGACCGACAGGAGGACGACCCGTCGGGGGACGAAGACGAACTCGCGGCGTCCCGGATCGGAGACGGACCGGACGACGACGGCATTGCCGCGCCGCGAGATCGCCTCGGCGACGAGTCGCCCCGGCTCCACGGAGCTGACGGCGGCGCGGTAGAGGGCGCTGAGGAACGTGCGCGGATCCAAGGAGGTTGAATTCTACCGAACTCGGAAGGCTCCCCGGCTTCTGAGAGAATCGAGGCGATCCGGCCCGGCAAGGGCCGAACGGAGGTGACCCATGCCCCAGGTCGACGTCGACAAGATCGTCGGTTCCATCCGCGAAAGCGCCGCGAGCGTCAGGGACAAGTCGCAGGACGTCGTCGAGGACGTCGC
>DIAY01000292.1:2607-3038 GCA_002414905.1 Holophagales bacterium UBA5066
CGGGTCGGCCGCGAGAACGCGTTCGTCATGGCCGCCGGGGCGCTCGCCGTCGGCGCGCTCATCGGCTGGCTCATCGCCCGGGACCGGCGAGACTGAAACGGCATCCGGGGAACCCGGCCCACCGGGTTCTCCGGCAAATGCCCGTCAGAGGCTGACGACAAATCCCTCGCGAAGGACGCCGGTGGCCTCGTCCCAGCGCGGGGCCTCCCCCCACGCGTTCGTCCTTCCCGTGGCCCACAGGTAGGCGGCGAGGGCCGCGGCGGCCGCATCGAGCTGGTCGTGGGTGATCGTGCCCGCGTCGAGCGGCAGCTTCACCCCCTGGCCGCGAAGGTGGTCCCACCGGGCCCGCCCGCCCAGGGCCGTCTGCTTCTTCGGGAGCCGGTGCTCGGCGCACGTCTTCCAGACGTCCGCCGGGTAGTCCTCGAGCACGC
>DIAY01000199.1:0-19023 GCA_002414905.1 Holophagales bacterium UBA5066
CGTCGTGGCATCCGCGTTCGTGTAGCTGTTCAGGAGACCGCTGTTCGCCCCGCTACCGGTGATCCCGACAAAGCCAGCCGCGCAAGTGGGGGTGCCCACGGCCCCGCGGGCCACGACGAACTCGTACTTCCCGGCGTTCACAGCGGTCGCGCCCGCGCCGGTCCCGTTGTTCCCTCCGTACGCCGTGGTATTCGTCGAGTTGATGTCGGCGTCCTGCATCTGGATGACGAGGAGCAGGTTGCCGGTCGCGATCGGCGTCGCCGAGCCCGTCGGCGCCCCCACCGGGATGCACGTGCTCGCGACCCCAGCGTTCACGTTCGCGGTGCCCGGGTAGTACGTGTTCACGACGCCGCTCTGGGTACCGCCATTCCCCTGCTGCCCCGGATTGGCGCAGAGCCGCGTCGCGCCCCCCGTCACGGTCGTGGTCGCCGTCGCGTTGTTGTTCGTGGCATTCGGGTCATAGTCCGTGGCAGCACTGCTCGCTACCGAGGCGGTATTGCTCTTCGTGCCGGCGGAGTTGTTGACGGCCACGATCGTGATCGTCGCCGTCGCACCGTTGTTCATGTTGCCGAGGCTGCACGTCACGAGAGGGTTTCCCGAGCACGAGCCTCCGGGCCAGGTCGTCGTCGCGGACGTCAGCGTCATCCCGGCGGGGACCGGGTCCGAGACATTGACGCCCCTCGCCATCTTCGGTCCCCCGTTCGTGACGTTGAGCGTGTAGGTGACCGTGCCACCAATGCCAACGCTCGCCGGGCTCCCCGTTTTCGTGATCGAGAGATCGACCGTCTGCGTCTGGACGGTGACGCGAACGCCGGCCGAGTTGTTGGCGACGTTGCAGTCCGCCTCGGTCGCCGAGACGGTCGCGACGTTCACAGGGAGGCCAAGGGCGGTGCCGGTCGCGACGAGGCTGATCGTGGCGCTCCCGCCGTTCGTCAGCGTGCCGAGGGCGCAGCTGACCGTCGGAGCCACGTAGCTGCAGCTTCCCGCGCTCGGCGTCGCCGAGACATACGTGAACTCGGTCGGGATGACGTCGGTGACCGTCACCCCCGTCGCGCTCGCCGGTCCGTCGTTCGTGACGGTGATCGTGAACGTGACGTTCTGCCCCGGGTCGATCTCCGCGAGCGAGGCCGTCTTCGTGATTCTCAGGTCGGCAGCCGCCGCCGTGGGAGTGAACGGCCCCGCGGCGACACCTGTCGACCAGTTCCCGCACGCGTCCCTCGAGAAGACCCGGTAGTGGTAGGCCGTCCCGTTCGTCAGTCCCGTGTCGTCGAAGGCCGCCGCGCTCCCGACGTAGGCGATCGTGCTCGTACCGATCGTCCCGGGGACCGTGTAGCTCGCCCCCTCTACCGGCGCGTTGGCGACGGCGGCGCCGGCGCGCCGCAGGACGAGGACCTGCGTGAAATCGGCGGCGGTGGGGTTGAACCAGGAGAGCGACACCTGCGCGCTGCATCGCACGCCGGTGAAGCCGTTGGGGTTGTCTGCCGAGAGGTTGTCGACCGTGACCGTCGCGCTCGTCGTGTCGTTGTAGACGTTGACGGAACCGTCCGTGACGGCCGTGACCGTCCCCGTCACAGCGTAGGACGCACCCTGTGGCACGGGCATCGTCGCGTGGGATCTCGGCGTCACCCGGACCTTGTACTGGGTCGCCGTGGTCGTGACGGCAATGTTCGTCGCCAGCGTCACGGCGACGGTGTCCGAAGCCGGGTTTGCAACCGAGCCGTAGACGACGGTGCCCGCGTCGTTCGTGATCTCGACGAGCGACAGGCCCGCCGCGCTCCCGACCGCGAGCGAGACCGTGACTCCGGTGACCGTGTCCGTGCCCGAGCTCGTCTGAAGTGTGAACGCGTCGAGCATCGTGGCGGGACCGCCGGGGCAGAGGCTCGCGTTACCGGGATCGGTCCCGTTGCCCACCGTGATGACGGTGCTCGCCTTGAGGCTGGCGGCCGTCATGGAATCCCAGGTATTCGCGTTGCTCGCCGTGTGTTGCGACGCGTCGTTCGCGGCCGTAAGGAGGTTCCGGTCGCGGATGTACATGGTCGCGGTGGGGCCGCTCGTCGCGACGCTCGTGGGAGCGATGCCCGCCGTGCCCCAGCCGGTCGCCCAGGTCGATACCGTGCGTACCGTGGTCCCTGTAGCCGAACTCGCCAGGTTCACGACCTCGATCGCCTGGTCGTTCGCGTTGATCGTGAGCGTCGGGCTGAACGGGCCGACGTTCGTGTTGGCGGTTGCGCTGTTGTAGTTCTTCGCGTCGGTGATTGGAGTCGCCTGGTCCACGCCCGCGTAGACGGCAGCGTAGACCCATGTGTAGTACGCCGTTCCGCCGGTGATAGTGACGTTGAGGCTCGATCCGGCCGCGGCAGAGATGCCAGCGTCGTTCAGGTAGTAGAGATAGGAATGGTTCCACGTGACCGCAGAACCACCGTCACCTGCCGCGAGCAGGAGGGTTTGCCCGCCGTACGTGACCGTGACCGTCTGTGTTCCCGCCGACGTTCCGGTGGAAGCGATCGCGACGACGAGCAGGCGGCCCGACCCGGCGGCGATCGAGTAGGTTGGGTTCACGGCTCCCGCGGGGTAGGCAGTATTGGCGTACTGCTGTGCCCACCCGGACTGCACCGAGATGGCCGCTCTCGCGGCGCCAGCCGTTACGACGATGAGAACGAGCGCAGCGCTCGCAAGTGCGCGGAGGGCGGCCGGACAAGATTCACGGAGGTACCCGCCGAGGTCTCTCGAGCGTGCCGTCATAACGATCTCCCGTTGTCCTGGGCCAGTGCCCGCGTCCTTCCGAACAGCGTGCGAATCGGGTCGTCTATCGCTCGTCCTGCCGTCGGATACACGTACCCCTCAGGGCCGGATTCAGCCATTATTTGATGATATGTCCTCGTCGCCTCGGCGGCGAACCCGCCAGGCGGCATCGGCAGCCGGCGAATCGTTCTCAATCGCCTTTGGGAAGTACCGAGGCCCGGTGAGGCTACCCGGCGTTTTCGAGGACGAAGCGGACGGCCCCGGGACCCGGAACGAACGCGAAGCTCCGGCACGGGACCTGGGCTGCGAGCCCATCGAGGACCGAGAGCGCCGAATCGAGCCCGCTCTGGCTGTGGAACTGGGGGAAGCTCCGCGCCAGGAGCGCCGTCACCGCGTCTGCCCGCGACATCCGCCCGAAGGCGTTTTCCGTGCCCCGCCCGAGGACGTAGATCCCCGCGACCTCGGCATCGGCGCTCGCGGCCAGTCGGGCTTCGCCGTGCCACGGCGTCCCGTACATGCGCCACCGCCCGTCGCTCGTTCGCCGGACGACGATCCGGTCGTCGCTCAGGACGATCGACCCCGGCACGGTTTTCCAGAGGCTTGCCATCGTCGTCTTCCCGTGACCGGAGTGGCCCGTGAAGAGAAGCCCCCGTCCTGACGGGTCGACGACACCGCAGGCGTGGAGCTCGACGCCGCCGTGGCGGGCCAGGAGCTCGAGGAAGAGGAGCTCGTCGAGGGGGAACGTGAGGGGATCGGTCGCCGCACCCGGCTCGAGGAGGCGCGGATCCACGAACAGCTCGCCTGTCGTTCCGCCCGGGTCGAGCCGGACCTCGGTATAGGGGTGCGCCGCCACGCTGCGGTCGAAGACCCGGTAGACCCGCCGCCCCCCCGAGTCGTGGAGTGTCCACGGACCGGCCGAATCGAACAGGAGCTCCCCCTCGATCGTCTCCTCGAGGGGTCGCAGGCTCACGTCGAGGACAAGCTCCGCGTCGCCGTCTTCGACGAGAAAGTCGCGCGAGGGGCCGTCAACTCGGAACCGGAGAGCCGGAGATCGCGCCTCGGCCCGGACGGTCAGCCCGGCGATCCCGAGCGAGAAGCGCTGCCCCGTGTGGTTTTCCGTCTCTTCGCGCGGCGGCGACGTGTCCGTCGCGGGATCCCCCGCCACGCCGCTTCAGCTGCCCATTATCGAGCAGGGCCCGGCGGCCGTGCAGCTGCCGCCGCGGGGGCCGGCGCTCACGTTGTTCTTGCAGAAGCCGAGGACGGCCTCCTCGGGCCGGAGCGGCACCTTCGTCACCGTCGGAGGCTCGTATGCCTTCTTCATCGTCCGGGCTTCCGCGGCGCTCTCGCGCGTCTCGTCCATCTTCGTCTCCCGTCTCGAATGGTCAGCCCGAAACGTCTCCGCCGCAAGGGCGAGGCCCGGAGTCCCTGCCGCCGCCGGCGAAGACGGGAAGGAGCACGCGCGGCGCCGCAGGCGGGGCGACGTCTCCCGAGCGAAGTCGCGCAGCCTCCTCCACGAGGCCGGCGTGCCGCTCCCCGCCCGCGCAGTACTCGCACTCGCCGTGCGGCGTGACGGGCCAGCCCATCGTGAGAGCGCGCAAGTGCGCAACGTGGCAGAGGAACTCGACCGGCGTCTCGGGGTCTCCCGCCTCGAGCTCCGCGTTGGCGGGGCACATCCCACAGACGCTCTTGAGGTGACATGCGGTGCACTTCGTCACCCTCGTGATCTTCTTCTCCCGCACGCGCGCCATGAAGTGCCGCCACCCCTCCTCGAGCGACCCGGTCCTCAGGTCGAAGGTGTCGCGGTGCGAGAGGACGCAGAGGCTCATGTGCCCCGTGGGGCCGACCGAGAACGAGTTGACGCCGCCGCCACAGTGGTAAACCTCGTCCTCGTGGCCGCGCGCCTGCTGCGGTCCGATGAACTGGCAGGAGAACTCCTGCCACTCTTTCCTCCGCGCGGGGTCACCGAGGTCGAGGCCGACGATCTCTTCCGGGGAGAGTCGCACCGCGAGCGGGCTCTGCGAGCAGTCGATCCGGGGGCTCATCATCGCGTCGAACCGGAACGGAAGGCCGAGGTCGCCCTCGACGAATTTCTTCATGGCGCCGATCTCGTGCCGGTTCAGGGCCACGGCAACGGTCTTCACCGTGAGCGGCAGCCCCCGTTCCTTCAGAAGCCCGATGCCGCGGATGCAGCGGTCGTACGAGCCCTCGACGCCGGTGAGCCTCTCGTAGGTCTCGCGCGTCCGGCCGTAAAGGGTGACCTCGATGTCGAACGGCCGGTACTCGACGAGCGTGTCCGCGATTCGCGGCGTGACCATCGTCGCGTTCGTGAAGAGCGAGACGATGATGCCGCTGCGCTTGGCGTACGTGTAGATGTCGAGGAAGTCGCGCCGGACGAAGATCTCTCCCCCGGTGTAGAGGAGCCAGAGACAGCCGGCGGCGGCGAGCTCGTCGAGGAGACGGTAGTGCTCGGCAGTCGTCAGCTCGGAGGTCCGCGCCTCGACGTCCGCCATGGGAAGGTTGTTGTAGCAGTGCGCGCAGGCGAGCGGGCAGCGCCGGGTGACTTCGACGGTCACGTTGACGGGGAGCCGGTTGGACCGGACCGTCTCGTGGAGGCGGGAGCTGAAGGCCGAGTAACTGCCGGTCTCCATGGCGTTCCTCAGCTGGCGAGGGGCTCCACCAGCCCCTCGTCTTCCAGCGTGGCGAAGAAGCGGCGGACGTCCGCGAGGGCGCCTTCCTCGGAGATTTCGAAGTCGGCCGCGAGCGCACGGGCGATCTCCGAGACGTTCCGTTCGCCGTCGACGAGCGCCCAGATCGCGCCTCCAACCTCGTTGAACGTGTAGATCGACTCGAGATCCGCCACCCTCGCCCGGACCGGGACGACGATCGTCTCGTCTCCGATCCTCCGGGTGGCGTGGTCGCCCGCGATCCGGAAACGGATGAGGTGGGATTCGGAGCCGGCCGACACGACAAATCATGCTAGCACGCAGTTCGCGCCGTATCCGGCCTCTCCGACGACGTCGCTCTCCTCTCCAGGTCCGTCAGCGCCTCCGCTCCCGCCATGCCAGCAGCGCGCTCGGAATGAAGGCGCGTGAGTGGCTCTTGAGGCGGTTCAGCCTGCGGACCGCTCCCGCCCGAACGAGCGCCGCGAACGGCCTCCGGAGGGCGGCCGGGCCCGGGCGAACGAGCCGCCCGTTCCGCTGGACGCGGACGACGACGCCGAACACGCTGCTTTCGGGAACGGTTCCGTCGGCGCGCTCGGCGTTGTCGCCGCGGAGGAGAAGGCCGGCTTCCGTTCGCCCGACGACGCGGTGGACGACGAGGCCACCTCCACCCGGGGATTCCGCCGCGACGACGGCGCCGAGAGGCACCGGGGCGCCGAGGACCGGCGCGATGGTCACGACGTCCCCGCTGCGAAGGGCGGGATGCATGCTCGAGCCCTTCACCGCGAGGGTGACCGAGACGCCACGCGACGTCAGCTCGCGGAGGAGATCCGCGCTCTCCCGGCGTGAGAGGGCAACCGGCCTCCCGCCCGTACCGGCCAGGGAAGACCGCGAAGCTGCTTCCCCGCCCACGTGCAGAGACGCGAGGAGTTCCGGCGGCACCACGACCGGGATGCTAGCAAGGCGTCGTGGCAGGGCCCTGCGATAGCCTCGCGGCGATGCCCTCGCAACACCGCTCGACCCGCCCGCGCAGCATCGGCACCTCGGCCGATGCCGTACAGGTGTCTCCCGAGCTCGAGTGGGTCCTCGCACGGGCTTTCGCCGGGTCGGAAGGGACCCGGAGCGGGTTCCTCGATGGTCGCGCAGCCGGGGCGCTCGCCAGCCGCCTCGGCCTTCTCCCGCGAATCGTTCATCGGCTCGGTCCTGCACGACTCGCCGACGAGCTCGGACCCGTGGCGGCGAAGGACGCTCTGGCCGAATACCGCGAGTCGGCCCTCGTCTCCGCGAGGCTCGTCGCCCTCGCCCGCCTCGTCGGACGGGTCGCGGGCGAGAACGGCATCAAGGTCGTCGTCCTGAAGCACGCGGCCCTCTGCCTCTCCGGAATCTCCCTGCCCGCCGAGCGGGGTGCGGCCGACGCCGACATCCTCGTGTCCGATGCCGACGCCGCCCGGCTCACGAGGGAGCTCGTCCGCGCCGGGATCCGCACTTCCGACGCTCCCGTCTACGACCACCAGCACAGCCCGCTCTACCACCCGCAGGGCGGGATGCTGGAGCTGCACCGGACGATTCCGGGGGTACGACCGTCCCCGGACGACGCGGAGATGAGCCTGGAAGTCCTCGTCGCGCGAGACCTCGCAACTCCGCTCGATCCCGGTGCTCCGTGCCTCTTCGTCCCCCGCCCGCACTTCATGCTGGCGCACGCCCTCGCGCACGCACTCTTCCAGCACGGACTCCAGCCGGGCGCATACCCGGCGCTCAAGCTGCTCGCCGACATCGCCGACCTTCGCTGCCGGGCCAGCCACGACCTCCTGCCCGACGCCCTTCCCCTCATCGTCGCCGAGATCGACGAGGGCGACGCGCGGGCAGCCTGGGCGCTTCCGACGGCCCTCGCGGCGGGAGGTGCGGCCGCCGTCCTGGCCTGCTCCGACAGCCCCGAGGCCCGGCTCCTCTCACACCTCCTGCGCGGTGCGCTCGACCCGGGCTACGGCGAATCTCTGAAGCTTCGCTCGGCTCTGACTCTCCCCTCGGACCAGAGCGGCCCCCTCGCGTTCCTTCGCTGGGCGTGGCACACGGTGGCGATCAACCGCGCGCAGGCCTGGGCACTTTACGGAGCAGACACTCGCCCGAAGTTCCTCTTCGCCCTCGCGCGAAGGCCGTTCCACCTCGCGTGGAAGCTGGGGCGCTACATCAAGGCTGCCGCACGGGGAGGAGCGGACCGGCCCTGAAGGCCTCGTCGACCGCCTCTTTCCGCGCGACGACCCCGGGCGGCACTTCGAAGGGGTCGTGGAACTGCGCCCAGGCGGCCCCCGGACAGAATCCCGTCTTCTCCGAGACGCCTCCCTGCGCCGCGAGCCGGCCCGGGATCTCGCTCGTCGTCGTCCGGACCTGGGCCAGCGCCGGTGAGCCGCGCCAGATCTCCTCGATCGAAGCGTCGTGCAGATTCCCCGACGGGATCCTCCAGGCGACGCACGGATAGACGTTCCCGTACGGGTCGATCGCCACCGTCGAGGAGCCTGCCCCGCAGTGCTTTCCGTCGCCGGGAGCCGGAAGGCCGTCGTCGGCCGCCGGCCGCAGGGCATCCCGCCGAGCCGCCTCTCGCACGGCGCCCGTCTTCGCGGTAGTGCCCGGATCGGCTCCGGCCGCCTCCGCCCGCTCGCGGAGGACGCGGAAGAGCCTGAGGAGCCCCTCGGGAGACGGAGCGAGCGCGAGGGGACTCCGGTCCCCGTCGTCGCGGATCGAGAGGTCGGGATCGAAGGAGAGCGGAACCGTCAGGCCGTCGGCGAGGGCGAACATCGCTTCAACCTCTCCCTCGTTCCAGCAGGTGAGCGTGGAGTTCAGCCGAAGCCGCAGGCCGGCCTCCTGCGCGAGCTCGAGGTTGACGAGGAGCGTGTCGAAACTCCCCGGGACCCTCGTCTGCCGTTCGTGCGTCGCGGCGGTCGCACCATGAAGACTCACCTCCACGACGAACGGGTCGACCTCCCGCCTGAGTCGCCTCGCCACCTCGCGCTTCAGCGCGTGCCCGTTCGACTTCACGCGCACGACGAAGCCCCGCGCGCGCGCCTCGGTCCCGATCGCGAAGAAGTCCGGGTGAGCAAGCGGCTCGCCGCCAGAAAGGACCACCTGGAAAGCGCCCATCCGCTCGAGATCCGCGAGCAGGCGCCGGTAGTCGTCGAGCGTGAGCGCGACGCCTCGGAGCGAGCGGTCGTTGTAGCAGAAGACGCAGTCGAGGTTGCACCGGTAGGTCAGCTCGAGGAGGACCGAGAAGAGACGGTTCTCCCGCCACGTCTTCCTCGCGAGCGCGGCGAGGCTCAACGGTCCTCCTCGAGGAGGACGCCGGCCGCCGAGAGATCCGAGACGAACCGGTCCACGTCCTCCTCGAGCCGCGAGCGTTCCACGTCGAGCTCGTCCAGGAGGACGCCGACGATGCGGTCGAGCCCGGTCCCGCCGTCGATCAGCTCGAGGAGGCGGATGCCGACGGCGCTCACCCCGAGGACCTCGTTGTTTCCCTGAACGAGAACGATGCCCTCGTCCTCGATCCTGCGAAAGCGGACGTCGCTCCGCAGCCGATAGACGGGCGAGGAGGGTCCCTTCATGGCTCGCTCCCTTCCAGTACGCTCCAGACGGGTCCACGGAGCGAGAACGAAACCCGGCCCCGCGGGACTCCGGCGAGGAGGCGAGCGATCGCATCCATGAGTCTCTCCTGGTGTTCCGGGTCTCCGTTGACTCCAGACGCGGCGCAGAGGAGCAGACCGAAGGCCTCCGCTCCTGCGAGTGGCGAGACGACAGTCGGCGCATCCGCCTCGGCAAGATGCGCGAGCCCGAAGAATCCTGCCAACGGGTAGTCACCGAGCGGCTCGTCAGGCAGCGTCATCCCGAGCTCGCCCGCGAACGGGACCTGGCGCACACGCAGCTCGCCTCGTTCGGCGACGACGGCATTGAGATCGTCCGAGAGCACCTCTCGCCCTTCGGCGAGGCTCCGGCGGGCGAAGGTCGTCTTGCCCGCACCAGATCGCCCCACGAAGAGGTACGCACGCCCCCGCGATACGACGCCTGCCGAATGGAGCAGGAGACCGCCCCCTTCGAAGAGGCGATACGCGGCCATCACACGTAGCGTGTTCTCGAGAATGGCGATGAAGTCGGCCGGTGTCGCCTCGGCGGTGAAGACACCCGTCTCGACGAACGCTCCGGTTCGGATCAGACCCATCCAGCCCCGTCCTGCCAGCCGAACCATCCGGGGCGCATGGTCGACTTCGAGCTCGTAAACGCCGCTCGGCGGGCCGGGCGCCGGGAGAACCTCATCCGGCTCCGCGCGAAGAAGTCGAATCCGGGCAGCCTGCGCTCCGACCGCCGCCCCGTCCGCGACGCAGAGCGGGCCGTACCGGTCCCTCACGAGCGCCGCCGCTCGAGCGTCGAGCCCGTCGACGAGGTAGGGCCCGCCGGGGAAGGCGAGGACCAGCCGTCCGTCGCCCCACGCCTCGCCTTCGACGCACGTCGCGGCAGCGTTCGCCGCCGCGAGACCAGCCGCCGCCAACGCCATTCAGGTAGCCCTTCGCCGGCTCACGGCGTGCCGGCAGTAGTCGACGACGGCGCTCCAGCGCTCCCGGATTCGCACGTCCGTCACGAGCCGCCCGACGACGGCGTTCGGTGCGACCCGTTCGTCGGGCCTCGGCGCAGCATCGCCCTTCAGGAGCAGCCACACCCGCCGCCGCCGCAGGTAAGGGCCGAGGAAGCGGTGGGCGACGAGGCGACCCCGTCCGTCGCGAAACACGAGAATGTCTCCCGGGAGAGGAAGACGCCTCGGGGCGAGCGTGGCGCGGGCACCGTCTCCGAGGCAGGGTGTCATCGACTCGCCCCGCACCGCCACCTCCACGGGTCCTCCCTCGAGGAGGGCGCGCAGCGCCTCGGCGATCGGGCCCACGCTCAGGACGTCCCGATGACGCAGCCGCCCACTCCGGGGATCGCCTTGCCCGGGTTGCCCGGGCCCGTCGTGCAGACGATGGCGAGGGTCTCGAGTGGTTCGCGAAACGTGATTCGGGGCGGTCCGTAAGGGCGCTTCGGCGCGGGGCGGTCCGCGCGTTCTCCAGCCGCCGCAGCCCTTGCCTCGTTCTCGGGAGTCTGGGACATCGAGTCTCCTTGCCGGCTGCTGCTCATCTCAGCGGCGAATGCGAAGGGAGGGATCCCCGAGGAGAGAGTAGACGAGGGCCATGTCGAGCGTCCCGCCCCGTGACCGGAACCCGGCGAGCGCCGCGCGGATGGCGTCGCCGAGGATCGGCTCGGAGCCGATCCAGGCGCGGCTCACGTACTCCTCTCCGAGGATGGGCGCAAGGTCGGACGTGGAGTAGCCCGTGGGCGCCCAGGACGCCACCGCACCCTTCCCCGCGCTTCTGATCAGCTCGTCTCCGAGCGATGAATACCCCGGGATCGCCCAGAGGTTGATGACGCAGGAGAGGCTCGAGACGATCGGCATCGCCCCCGGCGTCAGCGACGGGACGTCCGTCGTCGTCAGGAGCCCCTCGGCGGCGAGGCGATCGAGGCCACCGTGACCGACGAAGTTCACGAAGCCGGGGGCCGCGGCCCACGCTGTGAACAGGGCTCCGCGCGCGGTGGCGAGGTCGGCGAGGTCCAGGTAGACCTTCTGAGCGGCGAAGCCTCCCCCGAGCGTCGACGCCACCTGATCGCTGTCGGCCGAAAAGTCGAGCCCGTTCTCCTTGTTGTCGGCCAGGAGCATGGACGGCCCCCGAGCGGGGCTCGCCTCGTACGCGATCACCTTGTCCACGTAAGCGCCCATCTCCGCGGCCGTGCGCGCCGTTACCCGGCCGACCGGCACCTCGGGCACGCCGTCGCCGTCGAAGTCGCCGATCGCCGTGTCCGAAGGGAAGAGGCCCCGGCCCGTCGCCACCATCATCGGCGGCATCAGGTTGCCGCCAAGCCCCAGGAGGTTCTGGTAGTCCCAGGTGCCGCTGCCGACGAGGAGCGCCCACCTTGCCCCGGCGTGAAGGTATCCGTCTTCCAGGAACGCGCGCAGCGCGTGGGGCGTCGGAAGGCCGTCGCCGTAGGCGTCGAAGATGTCTTCGACCGGGATGACCGCCGCCGTCGTCTTCGAGGCACGCCGGTATGCCGCCAACCTCTCGGAGGCGGCCTCCATGCCTGGTCCGGCCACGATCAGGAGACTCCCCCTCGTCGCGGCCTTGTCGAAGAGCTTCACGGCGGGTCGGTAGGCGCTCCGTGAAGGAGAAAGGAATCCGGCGGCAGAGGCGACGGCATACCGGCGCCCGGGGCCCTCGGGCACGAATCGAGCCCGGTATGCCCCCGCTTCCGGCTCCACGACCGCTCCGGTCACCCGCTTCGGCGCGACCGGATCGGTCACGTCCCAGATCTCGACGTCCGGCCCGGCGAAGCCGCTCACGGCGACTGTGTCGACGCCCCTCGCGGTGAAGAGGAGTCTCGACGAAACGGCTTTGAACGTCCTCCGTACGTCGACGTCGATCGCATCGACGTAGACGTAGCTGTAGGCTGTCCCGGGGTCGAGGACGCCCTCGACCTCGAGCGTGTTGTCGCCGGCGACGAGGACGTCGGCCGGGACCTCGAATGACGCCGTCCGGTCCGCCAGACCCTCGAACTGCTCCTCGCCGGAAAGGACGCCGTTCACGCGGAAGCGAAGGTGGTGCTCACCCACGACGCCGGTGGTGGTCACGGGCATCAGGCTGACCCTCGCGTTCGCCGGTCCGCTCCCCGGGACGAGCTCCGGAAGCGTGAAGTGGAACGTCCTGCTCCCGAGGGTCGCGTCGCCGGCCTGTACGTACTCCCAGCCCCAGTAGTCCCCTTCGGGGTCGCGGGGCTGGCCCGTGAGCGCGGTTTTGTCCTGCTCCGTGTGAATCGTGTCGAGGAAGCCTTCGGGGTTCCCGGCCGGCGCTGGGGACCCTGCAGAAACTCCGGCTGCGACGAGCCCCCTGCGGGAGCGGATCCAGTAGACATTCGCAGCGGTGTAGGGGGTGTCGATCGCCTCCGCGAAGAAGAGAAGCCCTGCGAGCTCCCGGCTCGGCGCCCACGCGACGTTTCGCCCTCGGTTCGTCAGCGAGAACGTCCCGGCGTCGAGCGAGGCAATCACGGTGTTTGGTGAAAGGCCGAGTGCGGAGGAGATCGTCGAGACCGGTACGAGGACGAGGCCGGAACCGGTCACCTCGACCTTCAGCGCTCCCGAGTTTCTCGCGGCCTGTGCGACGAATGCCGGAGTCTCCGCCGTCACGACGGGAGCCGCGACCCTCTCGTGAGCGATCGCTTCGAACCCGCCTTCGGCGACGGCCCCTGACGGGTCCCACGTGCCACGCCGCGCTTTCTCGCGTTCCGCCTTCACCAGGAACGGCCCGTGGACGCGTCGGACCCCGTCCGCTTCGACCTCCGTGATCACGTAGCGCACCGGTCCCTCCGGAGCGCCGGGGTCGAGCAGCCGATAGACGCCGCCCTGAGACTCGCCGTGCAGCGACGGAACCAGGTCGCCCGAGACGATTGCCCGGCCGGACGGCCCGTCGAGCCGCTCGACCACGAACCCCGCCATCGCCGTCTCGGCTGCCGTTTGCCACTCCAGGAAGGTTCCCTCTCTCGTGACGACCGACCTCACCGAGTGGACCACCGCCGGCGTCGGCGCGCCGGGCGTGATCTCGAGCGCGTAGTCCTCCGTCTCGCCGTTGACCGCGAGGCCTGCAGGTTTCGTCGCGCTGAGGCCCCCGCCCGTCCCGCCGACGTCCGTGTCGGCCGTCAGCCGGAACCGTGCGTACGTCCTGCCCGCCGAGAGTCCCGGAAGGCTCGTCCAGGTCACGTTGACGAGCCCGCTCGTTCCGGCCGGGACGCTCACGACAGTCGACGCCTCAGCCACTGCGAAGGTCCCGTCCCGATTGAAGTCGATCCACGCGACGAGAGTCGCTGGTCCGCCGGTCTGATTGACGACCGTGATCGGGACCGTATACGGCGGAGTGCTCGAAGTGCCGAGCGCGGGCATCGGCAGCGTACGGCCGTCGTCGAACGTATCGCCGAAGCCGTCCAGGACGACCGGGTTTCCTCGTGCGTCCGTCTCGGCCGAAACCGCAGCGCCGATCCTGAGGACCGCGTAGTCGTACGGCGCGGCCGGGCTCGATATGCCATGGCGAGGGCCGTTCGACGCCAGCGTCGTCAGGTAGCTGTTCGGGGCGTCGCCGTAGTCGACTCCCTGCACCGGGAAGTTCGGGCCGAACTCGGAGGTGTTGCCCCCCGTCGCGGCGTCGGCGGCCGTCGCGGTCAGAAGCGACCCGACGGAAACGCCAGAGACCGGCAACGTCACCCGAAACGTCCCGGTCCCGCCCGTCGTGAAGGTCCCGAGGTACGTCCGCCCCTCGCCGTGAGGCACGCTGCGTCCGTCCGAGAGGATGACCGGGCCGTTCTGGTCGTTCCCGGTCGCATCGGCCAGGAACAGCTCGACCCGGGAGCTCGCGAACGTGCCCTGCCCCGGTGCGCTCCCCACGTAGCCGATCAGGTGCAGATTTCCCCCCTCGAGGAGTGCACCGGTGAGGATCGGGTAATCGATGAGGCGATTCGGTGCCGTCGCCGACGCCGCCGGTTTCAGACCGTCGTTCGGGGTGACACCCGAAGCCCCGCCATAGGTGTTCGGGTCTCGAGAAGCCCCATCCAGCTCGATGCCGAGCCCCAGACCGCCGGTCAAGCCGGGTCCGTTTCCGAAGAAGCTGTTCTCTGAGACGTCGATGTTCGAGGCGTCCATGACCACGAGGCCAGGACCGGAACTCTGCGTCACGACGTTCTGCCGGATGCGGAAGTTCGTCCCGTTCACCTGGTACGCGGCGATTCCCATTCCCTCGGTCGATGCTGTCGAACCCGTCGGCGTCGTGTATCCGCAATGGAGCACCGTGTTTCCCACGACGTCGACGTTCGTCTGGATGCGGGAGCCGGCGTTGAAGCCGAACTCGAGCCCGCCGCCCCTCTGGTTCAGCGTGAGGTTGTGCGTAATCGTGGCGCCGGTCCCGCCGCCGATCAAAAGGATCGCGTCGAACGTGAGCGTGTGGCCGGTCGGGGGTGCGTCGACCTCGTTCAGCTCGATCAGGAGTCCCGTGCTGAAGAGATCGGCCCGAATGCCTGAATTGTCCACCTTGACGTAGTTGTGCCGGATGGTCACGTTCGTCGCCGTCGGACCGGCCGTGATGCCATGGTCGGCGGCTCCGGCGGGGGTGCCGATCGTGCTATCAGCCCTCATCCCGACGAGGTTGTCGCGGATGGTCGAGGAGTTGCCCGTAGCGCGCAGGACGATGCGGTGGAACGCGATGCTCGCGACGACGCTGCCCGCCCCCGAGGCCGTGAAGACCTGCTCCGCGGTGTTGCGGTCGATCTCGACCTCGGGCCGGTCGAACAGCGGCAACGGGAAGAGCAGGGTTCCCACCGTCCCTCCCGTCCCGAGCGTCCCGGTGTTCGTGTCCCCGACGTTCGTCGTCTGCGTCGAGCCGTCGAGGCTCGTGTTCGCGTCCGTCAGTCCGGGAAGATCCGACGTGAGGCTGATCAGGGCCCGCCCCGCCGTCATCAAATTCGGCAGACCGGTACGAAGCCCCGGGTGGGCGTTTCCGTCCGAGATCATGAAGATCGACGTTTCCTGTCCTGCCGTCTGGCCGACCTGGGCGAGGGTGCCGTTCGGCGTCAGCGTGTTTGCGTTCGTGATGAATTGCCGGAGCGACCCCTGGCCCGTGTCGTTCGTGTTGACGATGGTGTCGAAATTGAAACCGAAGTCGACGCCGGTGACGGTTGTGGCGTCCGAAGCGAGAGCTACGACGGTGACACTCTGCGCATTGGCGATCGTATTGGCGGCGGGATCGACGAGGCTGGGGGCTTCCCCGCCAACCCGGTCCGTGACCGCCACCGGGGTTCCGCTACTCGCGTCCGTCCGGTAGGTCTGCACGGACCGCAGCGTTGCGGCTGCACCGGCCCTGGACGACGTCACTGTCGAGTTGACGACCCTAACGCGACGATTCCGTGGAAACGTCCCGCCCGTGTCCGTGAAGGTGAAGGTCCCCGTCCCGTTCGTCGTCGTCGTCGCGATGAGCGTGGCGGCGGCCCCTTCCCACAGCTCGACCGTAACCGTCGGACGCACCGCACAGCCCGTGCAAACGATCGAGCGCCCCGCCCCCCCGCCGTAGTTCACGTCCTCGAAGACCCGGCCGCTGATCGTCGCCGCCCGGGCCTCCGGCGCCGCCGCCGCGACCGACAGGAGCAAGGCGAAAACGGCGAGGAATCGGAGAACACTCTTCTCGGCCACAAACCCTCCGGGCAGGCTCCCGCCAAGCGAGCCACTACGGGGATTCTGTCTCAAGCCCACGATCGACGCCAAACCTCGTTCCCATCTCCGCGACGAACCGCCTCACGTCACCTTCGATCACGTCGAGCGGAGCGTCGAACTCCGCAGCGACGGCCGCGACGAGCGTGGCGATATCTGTCTCGCCCTCGGCCAGTCGCCGTGCGATGAACGCCGCGACTGGATTCAGGACGGCGGCGGCGAGAGTCCCTTCGTCGACGACGACGGCGCTGCCGTCGCAGAGCGGGACGATGGACATCGACTCCCTCAAAGAAGAGGGCCGGCCCGGGGCGTCCCCGGGCCGGCCCTTCGGGTCTTCAGGTCCGGCCGGCACTACGGTCGCTGCGGCCCCTTCGTCACGACGAAATGCGACCGGCGGTTCGACTGCCACGCTTCCTGCGACCGGCCATCCTCGAACGGCCGGCTCTTGCCGAAGGAGATCGTCCGGAGGCGCTCCGGCGCGACGCCGTGCGCCACGAGCCAGGCTTTTGTCGTATCCGCGCGCCGCTGGCCGAGGTTGATGTTGTAGCGGGTCGAACCGCGCTCGTCGCAGTGCCCCTCGACCGTCATCGTCGACTCGGGGTACTTCTGCAGCCAGGCAAGGACGATCCCGATCGAGTCGAGCTGGTCGGCACGGATGTCCCACTTGTCGTAGTCGAAGAAAATGTCGGGGAACGTCTCGACCGCCGGGACCGCGACGAGCGGAGCCGGTGCGGCGACGGGCGAAGCGGGCGGCGAGGAGACGAGCTTCGTGTCCCCCTGGAAGTGCTCGTACTCGATGAGCCACTTCCCGTCACGCTCCGACCAGATGGCGCTGTGCCAGCCCGACACTTCCCTCACCTCGCCCGTCACGAGCTTCGCCGTGGCGACGAAGTGGCGGGTCGTCCAGGCGTGCTCCGACGTCCGGTCGACCGTCACATCCGGGGCCCACGCGACCTTC
Source organism: Holophagales bacterium UBA5066 (assembly GCA_002414905.1). Taxonomy (GTDB): domain Bacteria; phylum Acidobacteriota; class Thermoanaerobaculia; order UBA5066; family UBA5066; genus UBA5066. The sequence goes on from DIAY01000199.1 coordinate 16,667, forward strand.
AGGCTCTCGACCCCCTGGAGCAGATTCTCGAGCGTCCCGCGGTGGTCCGTCGCGCCCGAGTCGAACGAGATCGTCTGGTCGAACGAGAGCGAGTAGGTGTCCCCGACGTACAGCCCCATGATCTTCTGCACATCCCTCGACTCGTAGATGGTCCCCACCTCGTCGAGGCGGTCGCGGTACTCCGGGTCGTTCGGGTGGGCCCGGCTCGCCTCGTTCACCGTCGTGACGCATCCGAGAGAGCCCAACATCGTGAGGAAACACACCGCGAGGGGAATGAGCGAACCGCCGCTCCACGCCCGCCGAGACCCGGACCGCCCCGTGAACCGCATGCTCGCTCCCTTCTCGCTCCACGTGCGACGCCGGCCCTCGGAAGCCGCGACGTCCATCACCGGAGCACCTTGTCGAGGTCGTACGCAACGAGAGGAGTCGCCGCGATCCGGGCGTCGGCCGGCGGGGCCTGCGCCTTCGGGACCACGGCTCCGGCCGGATCGAGGAGAGGGGCGAGCGTCGGAATGGCCCGGATCGCCTCGGGAGGTATGCGGGCAAGGAGCGTCCGCTCGAACTCCGCCCTCCGTTCGGCCGGAACCGAAGCGCTGCCATACGTGCCGAAGCGCTTCTCGACGTCGAGGAACCTGCGGAGCGACGCGTCCACGTCGGCCACGCGATCGAGCTTCCGCTGGACCAGGACGAGCCAGACGAGCCCTTCCGAGAGGAGCCGGGGCTGGTCCATCAGGCCGAAGCAGGCGACCCGGAGGAGGTCGACGGCCTCGGCGCTGCTCCCTGTCTGGAAGGCGATCCGGCCTTCCTGAAGCCGCATCTCGTAGAAGTCGCTGGAGGCCGAGACCGGTGCGGCCCACCACGCGGCGGCAGCGACGACGAGCAGGGTGGCGAGCAGCTTTCTCATTTGCAGACGAGCGGCGCTTCCCGGTTCCCGACGGGCGGTACGGATTCCCGGCGGCTCATTGCGTCCCTACGGGTTGCGGGGCGGGGGCGACGGACGCGAGGGCGAGACGGGGAGCTTCTCACCGTCGTCCCGGATGATGACGGCTCCCGCGACCGCTGCAGCCGTCCCCGCACCGACCCAGAGGGCGGGAGGAATGATGGTCCTGCGGCAGACCTCGTTCGGAATCAGCTCGCCTCTCACGTTGATCGCACTCACGACGCCGTAGCACTCGAAGCCCTCGGGCAGGAGAGGGACTGACGGGTCGGTGATGCCGATGACGAGGTTCTTCGCGTAGCGCTGTTCCGCTTCCGTCAGCTGCGGCTCGTTCGAGGAGGAGACCGGCACGCGCTCGCGGGGCGCTGCGGATTCCTTCCCTTCAGCGTCCCTGAGGGCAACCCGGTACTGGACGTCTTTCGTCTCCGACTTCGGAATCGGCAGGACCGCCCAGAACGAGCCGCTGTCGCCCCGGACCATCTCGAGGTAGTACTCGACTTTCTCGTCCGCGGCGTTGAAGTAGACCCTGGCCGAAGAGACCGTCGAGCCGGGGGGGACAGATGCTGTGATCCGGGCATTCCCTCCGGCCGGGATGGCGGAGATCCGTGGCGCGGCGACCTGCAGCGGCCCGGCAAGCGAAGCCTGCGAGACGCCAAGAAGCGCCCCGAGCACGATCACGCTCGAACAGAGCCGGCACGTGGTCAACCTCCGCAGACCTCCATACCTAGGGTATCGCCTCACTCCGAAATGCGTCAATGAAGCCGCTCCAGGTCTCCGATTATCATTCCTCTGCCTCGATGTCGCGATTCCTCGCCTACCAGCGGGCATTCCTCGCGGACGCCTTCGCCGGAGCCTGGCAGCGCCGCGCCGCCCTGGGTCTGCTTCTCGTCTACGTCCTCGCCGCACCCTTCCCCTGGGGCAGCGTCCAGCCCGGTCCCACCGGAACCGCGAAGATCACGATGGGCGCGTTCCTCCTCGCCGCGGTCGTGGCCCTCTCGCCCGGCGTCCGCTTGCGGCTCGGCGCGGCCCGGCTCCCCGTCGTGGCGGTCGCCGGGATTGCCCTCCTCGGGTTCTTCCAGCTCGTCCCGCTCCCCCGAATGCTCCTCAGAGCCCTCTCTCCAGCGAGCGCCGAAGCCTGGGGCGAGGCCGGAGAGGTGCTCCGGGCCTTCGGCCGGACGCCACCTTCCCCCCGCATCAGCCTCGTGCCGTGGGAAACCTTCGGGGTCGCTCTCCTCTCGCTCTCGTGGGTCGCTCTCTTCCTCTCCGCCCTCGTGCTCCTCGGCCGGCGGTCGAGCCGGCGCCTCTTCGCCGGCGCGGTCGTCGCCTCCGGGCTGTTTCAGGTCGGGTTCGCCATCGCCGCCGAGGACCGGATCCTCCGGCTGCACGGCTCGTTCATCAACCCGAACAACCTCGCGGGCTA
>DIAY01000199.1:19076-19304 GCA_002414905.1 Holophagales bacterium UBA5066
CGGCGTCGAGGAGCGCTCGAGCCGCCTGGTGAGAGTGCTTCCCGAGATCGTGGCGACGACGCTCCTCTGGGCCATCCTCGCCGCCGGAATCGTCCTCAGCCAGTCGCGCGGCGGCATCGTCGCCGCCGCGGGAACGACGCTCCTGCTCGGCGCCCTCGTCTTCCAGGGCGGCGAGGGCGCACGTCACGCCAGGCGCGTCGTCGGGATTGCGGTCGCGGTCCTCGTGGC
>DIAY01000248.1:0-10828 GCA_002414905.1 Holophagales bacterium UBA5066
TTCTTTTCGGAGAGGAGCGACGAGAGCTCAGGCAGATTCATATGTCGGGGCGGGAGTGTACCCGCCCCGACCCGAAAACTCCGTGCCGGGGCCTCAGTGGCCCAGAAGTCCCTTCTGCAGATCCTCCGACGGGGGCTTGGGCCCGAGCCAGATGGAGAAGAGGACGTCGGCGAAGCCCTTCCCTTCGATGGTCGCCACGTCCTTGCCGTCGAGGTTGACGACGGTCCCCGTTCCGGGGACATAGGTGTAGGTGGTCACAGACCCGTCTTTGACGTCGGCCACCGTGGCGTAGAACTGGTCGAGGGCCGCCTTCTGGGCCGCCGCCGTCTGTGCGGCGTTGGCCTCGACGCCTTCCTTGTAGACCTCGACGAGCTTGGCCTTGTCCACGCTCCTGAGGAAGTGCATCTTCAGCACCTTCGGAGAGTCGGCGGCGAGGATCGCGGCCGCGCTCGCGCCCGGCGCCTCGACGTAGAGCCCTCCGACGTAGACCTTGAAGATCGCCTTTTTCCGCAGGCCCATTCCGTTGAGCTTCAGGGTCTTGCCCGCCACGGAGATGGTGTCGGGCATCGTCGCGCCGGCAAGCTCCTTCGCCGCCGCAGGAGTGGCCGCAAAGACGAGCGAGAAAGCGAAGGTAAGGGCGAAGGATCGCCTCGAGAGCTGCATTGGTTGTCCTCCTCGACGGAAGAGGATACTGCGTTAGCGCGGTCACGGGACAGACCCGGGCTGCCGTTTCCGCGGCCCGGCATCGCCTGGGAGCTGAGGACGGATCTACGCCTGGATCTCGCTCAGGCGGGCGACCCGGAAGAACTGGTCCCTCATTGCCGCGAGGAGGGAGAGGCGGTTCCCACGAACAGCCGGATCGTCGACGAGGACCATGACGTCGACGAAGAAGCGGTCGAGGCTCGGGCCGAGAGAGGCCATGACGGCGAGGGCCTCCTTGTAGCGTCGGGCTTCGATGAGCTCGTCGAGGATTCCCCGCGCCTGGTAGAAATCGCTCGCAAGCTGGCGTTCGGAGTCGTCCGACATGAGCGCCGGGTCGAGCTCACCGCCGGCGGGCGCTCCCGCCTGCGTCAGGATGTTCTGGACCCTCTTGAAGGAGGCCGCGAGCGGCCCGAAGTCGGCCTGCTTCCGGACGACGGCGACCGCGGCGACGCGCTCGGCGGCATCGGTCACGTCGGAGCAGTCCGTCGTGAGGACCGACTCGATCTCGTCGTGCCGGAAGCCCCTCTTCTCGAGGAGGAAGCGGAGCCGCTCGAGGAGGAACGGGTGAAGTGAGGCCGCGACCTCCTCGGCCGTTGCGCCCTGCACGTCGTGGAGCCTCCGGGCCGCAGCGACCGCGGACGGGAGGTCGAGCCGCAGGCCTCCCTCGAGGAGGATCCTGATGACGCCGAGCGCGGCACGCCGGAGGGCATAGGGGTCGCGTGACCCGGTCGGGACGAGGCCGAGCGCGAAGAAGCCCGCGAGAGTGTCGAGCCGGTCGGCAAGGGCGACGACGCGCCCGACCTCGTTGCGCGGGAGCGCGTCGTCGGCACCCGCGGGGAGGTAGTGATCGTAGACGGCCTGCCAGACGTTCTCACTCTCGCCGTCGCGCCGCGCGTAAAGGCCACCCACGACGCCCTGAAGGTCCGGGAACTCCCGAACCATGTCGGTCACGAGGTCTGCGCGGGCGAGTCGCGCCGCGCGCGTCGCCTCGGGGACCAGGTCGGCGAGCCCGAGGCCGGCCGCCAGGTGTTGGGCGAGCGCCTCGACCCGTTCCGTCTTCCGGAGCGTGTCACCGAGCTTCTCCTGGAAGGAGAGGCGCGAGAGGCGCGGGACCCGCTCCTCGAGCGGGACCTTCCCGTCGTCGTCCCAGAAGAAGCGGGCGTCGGCGAACCGGGCGTTGAGGACCCATTCGTTTCCGCGGACGATGTGTCCCCTGGGGTCACCCGTGTGATCGGCGACGGCAAAGAAGTGGGGGGCGAGCGCGCCCGTCTCGTCGCGGGAGGGCAGGACCTTCTGGTGCTCGCGCATCGCGGTGACGAGAATCTCCTCCGGGAGCTCGAGGTACGCCGGGTCGAACGAGCCGCGGATCAGCCCCGGCCATTCGACGAGGTGCGCCATGGTGTCGAGGAGGGACGCGTCGCCCACGGCGGTACACCCCATCTCGGCGGCGAGGGCCTCGGCTTTTTCCGCGAGGGTTCGACGGCGGACGCCGTAGTCGGTCTCTACGAAAGCCGCCCGGAGCTTGACGAGGTAGTCGTCGACGCCGACGGTCACGATTCGCCCCGGCGCCAGCGTCCGGTGGCCGAAGGTCGTCCGGCCCGTCTCGACTCCGAAGAGCGAGAACGGCACGACGAGGCCGTCGAAGAGACAGATGACGGAGTGGACGGGGCGAATCCAGCTGTATCGGCCGTCCCCCCACCGCATCATCCGGGGAAACGACATCTTCGCGACGACGGCGGGAACCGCATCGGCGAGGATCTCGGAGGTCATTCGTCCCTCGACGACCTTGCGGACGGAGGCGTACTCACCCTTCGGTGTCGAGACGATGCGGAGCGCCTCGACGGCGACTCCCTGACCCCTGGCGAAGCCTTCGGCGGCCTTCGTCGGCCGTCCCTCGGCGTCGAAGGCGACCCGGACGGAGGGGCCGACGGCCTCCACCTCGTGGTCGTCCTGCATCTCGGGCAGATCGAGCGAGAAGAGGACGAGGCGGCGGCTCGTGGAATGGGTGAAGAAGGTCCCCTGTATCCGTTCGGCGGCCAGGGCCTCGGCGAGGCCGCGGAGGAGGTCGTTGCGCGCCTGGGAGATGACACCGGCGGGAATTTCCTCGGCCAGGATCTCGAGAAGGAATTCCGACATGTCAGGCCTCCTCGGCCTCGAGAATTGCGGGCTCCGGGGCCGGCGGTTCCTTGGGAAGGAGCGGATGGCCGAGCCCCTCCCGCGAAGCGACCCACCCCTTCGCGCAGCCGACGGCGAGGTCGCGCACCCTCTTGATGACTCCGACGCGCTCCGTCGCCGAGACGGCTCCCCGGGCGTCGAGGAGGTTGAAGGTGTGCGAGCACTTCAGGGCGTTTTCGTAGGCCGGGACGACGAGGCCGGCCGCGAGGCACTTCCGCGACTCCCCTTCGTATTGCTCGAAGAGCTGCGTCAGGAGCGCCGTGTCGGCCACCTCGAATCCGTACTTCGAGACCTCGTACTCGTCCTGCTTTCGCACCTCGCCGTACTTCACGCCCGGGGCCCATTCGATGTCGAAGACGTTCCGGGTCCGCGTGAGGAACATCGTCAGGCGTTCGAGTCCGTAGGTGATCTCGGCGGTGCAGGGCGCAAGGTCGATGCCGCCAGCCTGCTGGAAGTAGGTGAACTGCGTGATCTCCATCCCGTCGAGGAGGACCTGCCAGCCGACGCCCCAGGCGCCGAGCGTCGGGGACTCCCAGTTGTCCTCCTCGAATCGCAGGTCGTGGTCTGCCGGCTCGATGCCGATGGCCCGGAGGCTGTCGACGTAGAGGTCCTGGATGTCGTCGGGCGAGGGCTTGATTACGACCTGAAACTGGTAGTGCTTCACGAGGCGGAACGGGTTCTCGCCGTAGCGCCCGTCGGCCGGTCGGCGCGAGGGCTGCACATAGGCGCAGCGCCAGGGCTCGGGCCCGAGGACACGCAGGAACGTGGCCGGGTGCATCGTTCCGGCTCCGACCTCGGTGTCGTACGGCTGCTCGAGGAGGCAACCCCGGGAGGCCCAGTACTCGGAAAGTTTCAGGATCAGCGTCTGGAAGTCCATCGTCTCTCCCGTCGGGAACGCGCGGAAATCGAGGCAGCGGTGAAGGTTAGCAGGGCGGCGCGCCGCCGTCACGAGCCGCCGGAGAGGGTTTCGAGGAAACGGTAGCTCTTCAGCTCGTGTCCCAGGAACCGCCGGCGGACCTCGCGGAGCAGGCCTTCCAGGGCCCGGAGCGATGGAGCGTCCCCCACCTCCCGCCGGGCGAGATCGTCGAGCCGGGATCGGCGGACGTCGGCCAGGAGCCGGAGAGCGGCTCCCGCGACCGGCACCGCTCCCGAAGGTGCGCACTCGTTCCCCACGAGCCCCGGCAGCTCGGGATCGAATCGGGCGCCGCCCGAGGAGAGGTCCCGGCCGCATCCGGCACACTCGGTTCCCCCCGGGAGGAGGCCGGCGAGGCGAAGGAGCCACGCTTCAAAGTAGCGCGTCGTCAGATCAGGGGGGGCTCCCGCCTCGAGGGCATCGAGAACGTGGCGGACGAGACGGTAGGCTTCGGGAGCGGTCTCCGCCTCGGGGAGGAACGTCGAGAGGCTCTCGGCGACGTAGGGGAGGAGCATCGCCGTCTCCGCGCGCGAGGCGAGATCGAAGGCGCTTCGCACCAGCTCCAGCCCGTCGGCGCGCGCCAGGTCGCTTCCTTCCTTCTGGAAGAGCGTGACCGAGACCTCCGTGAGGAGCTCGAGGAGTGCCCCTCGCCGGAACCGCCGCCGCCCGCCGCGAAGCGCGGCGCGGACGACGCCCCCGTCCCGCGTCAGGAGCGTCAGCGCGACGTCCTTTTCGGAGAGGGCGTCGACCCGCAGAATGAAAGCCGTCGTAGAAAGCAGAGCCACCGCCCCGCATTCTCCCTCTCGGCGGGCGTCTTCCCGGCCCTGGCAGTTCCCGTGCATCCAGGGCAGGGCGTCCGCTAAACTCCGCGGCATGTCCGGACCCGTCTGGAAACTCCTCAAGATGCCCGGTACCTGCGACTCGTGCGGCGAGGACGCCGCCGAGCTCCTCTCCGTCGGAACGGTCGTCGACTACGCCTTCCGTCCCGATTACCGCTTCTGTCGTTCCTGCTACGACCGCTACGACGGCCGGCACGACGAGCTCCACCCGAAGGCCGTGGCCGAGCAGCAGCTCCCGCCTCTCATCTCCCGGCCCGACTCGCTGGAGGATGTCCCGGAGTGAGCCCATCCGGGGCCGGCATGCCGGCGGAATCGCAGGGAATGGCCGGCACGCACGCTCCCGAGGCCCCGGAACAGCTCCTCTCCCGGCTGAACGACCCGGCCCTGCGCCCCATCGCCGAGAAGGTGCTCTCCAGGGAGAGGCTCTCGTTCGGAGATGGCGTCGTTCTCTTCCGGACGCCCGATCTCCTCGGCGTCGCCGCCCTCGCGAACCGCGAGCGTGAGCGCCGCCACGGGAACCTCGGCTACTACAACGTCAACCGCTACCTCAACCCGACGAACCTCTGCTGGGTCGACTGCGGCCTCTGCGCCTGGGCGCGCAAGCCGGGCGTCGCGGGCGGCTACACGATGGCGATCGAGGAGGCGGTGCGCGAGGCGGCGGCCGGGTGGCACGACGGAATCACCGAGCTGCACGTCGTGGGCGGCCTCCACCCTTCGCTCCCCTACGACTACTACACCGGTCTCCTCCGCACGCTGCGGACCCGATTCCCAGGCGTCCACATCAAGGCGTGGACGATGGTCGAGCTCGACTGGATCGCACGCGTCGGCAAGAAGGGTCTCGTCGAGACGATCCTCGACCTGAAGGACGCCGGGATGGACTCCTGCCCCGGCGGTGGGGCGGAGATCTTCGCGAAGAGGGTCCGCGACGTCATCTGCACGAACAAGATCGACGGCGAGCGGTGGCTCGAGGTCGCCCGCCTCTGCCACGTGAATGGCGTTAAGACGAACGTGACGATGCTCTACGGCTCGATCGAGACGGACGAGGAGCGCGTCGACCACCTCGTGAGGATCCGCGAGCTGCAGGACGAGACGAACGGCTTCCTCGGCTTCATTCCTCTCGCCTTCCACCCGGAGGGGACGCCGTTCGCGCACCTCCCCGCCACGAGTGGCCTCCTCGACCTGCGGGTCATCGCGGCGGCCCGGCTCCTCCTGGACAACCTCGACCACGTGAAGGCCTACTGGGTCCAGATCGGGGAGAAGTTCGCACCGGTCGCACTCCACTTCGGCGCCGACGACCTCGTCGGGACGGTCACCGAGGAGACGATCACGCACGCCGCGGGCGCAACGACCGAAGCGGGCCTGTCGCGGCTCGACATGGAGCGGCTGATCCGCTCGGCCGGACGCGAGCCGGTCGAGCGCGACGCGGATTACGAGCGCGTCGTCCGCGACGGGGAGGGGCGCGTCGTGCACGCGAACCGCCACGATTTCGTCCCGGCCACCCATCCTGCCGCCGCCTCGTCGTAATTCGCCCTGTGGCGCCCCGCCGCCGCTCCTTCGAGATCGAAAGGGCCCCGTGCCACTACGGCCCGGGGCCCTTCGTTCAGGGACGGACGGGTAGCCTCAGTCCTTGAGCCGGACGGCCGCGATGAAGTTCGCCGGACGCGGAAGGGCCCGATAGACGTAGAAGCGAGCGAAGCGGGCGTCTCCGGCCTTTTTCAGTTCCGAACGGAACTGGACGACGCTGGCGACAGGCTTGCTGTTCACCTCCTGGAGGACGTCCCCTTCACGCAGACCGGCGTCCGCGGCGGCCGAGACGTTCTTGACGTGGGTCAGGAGGACGCCCTCGATCTCCGGCCCGATGGAGTAGCGCTTCCGCAGGGCAGAGGTGAGATCGTCGACGGAGATCCCGATCTTCTCGCGGTTCTCGTCGGCCGCCGGCTCTTGCGCCGGGGTCTCGCCCTCCTCGCGGCGCGTCTCGAGCGTCGCGACGGTCGTCTTCTCCTGGCCGGCACGGATGAAGGTGATCGTGACCTTGGTCCCCGGACGCCTGCCGGAGACGTAGTCGATCAGGTCGCGGTTGTTCTTCACGGGCTTGTCGTCGACGCGGACGATGACATCCTCGTGACGCAGACCCGCCTTCTCCGCGGGCATCCCCTTCTCCACCGACTGCACGAGCGCACCGTCCCGGCTCTTGAGGCCGAGCGACTCCTGGACCTCGGCCTCGATCGGCCCGATCTGGATGCCGAGGAAACCCCGGACGACCTTGCCCTCCTTCAGCTGCGGGATGAGGCGTCGGGCGAGGTTGATCGGGACGGCGAAGCCGATGTTCTGCGCCATACGCGAGATGGCCGTATTGATGCCGATCACCTCTCCCGCGACGTTCACGAGAGGTCCGCCCGAGTTCCCGAAGTTGATCGCGGCGTCGGTCTGGATCAGGTTCTCGAAGCTGCTCGTCACGGCCGACAGGTGCGGCGCGCGCCCCTTGCCGGAGACGACGCCCACGGTCACCGTCTTCTCGAACTGGAGGGGGTCGCCGATGGCCATGACCCACTCGCCGACGCGAATCCGGTCCGAGTCGCCGAGGGCGAGAGTCGGGAAGGGCTTCGGCCCCTCGATCTTCAGCAGAGCGAGGTCGGTCGCGGGATCGCGCCCGACGACCTTCGCCTTGTAGACGTCCGTCTCGCCGACGGTCACCTCGACCTTGTCCGCTCCGTCGATGACGTGGTTGTTCGTCAGGATGAAGCCGTCGGCCTCGATGAGGAAGCCGGTTCCACCCGACTGCTCCTTCTGTTCTTCCTCCTCGGCGCCCTGCCGCCGTTCGGGACCGAAGAACGGTTGGAACGGCGTTCCGTCTCCGAAGAAGCGGTTCATTCCGCCTCGCCGCTCACTGGGCTGGATGATCTCGGTTGAGCGAATGGAGACGACCGCCGGCATCGCCCTTTCGGCGATGTCGGCGAAGGAGGGCAAACCGACGCCCGTCGCGCGGGCCGCCGGCAGCGCCGCCACCGCGGGCGCCGCCGTGGCGGGCGCGGCGGACGGGTCCGCCGCGGCGGTTCGCGTGAAATCGAGGCTCCCGGCGAGGATCATGCCGAAAACGACGGCCGCGAGAACGAGCGCCGAAAGAGAGATCACCTTGGTCCTGGTCTGCATGATTTCCTTCTTCATAACCATCGGAGTTCTGCAAAGCGCATGCCTGCCAAACCGCGTCGTCCAGGCCGATGTGGGAGCTTCACGATTGTCACCCGCCGAAACCTCATCTGGGAAGGAGGGGCCGGGGTGGGGTCCTGCCCGCATCGAACGAGTCGAGCTCTTCCGGACGGATGTTGTAGAGGAACGTGATGGTCACGCCCTCGCGGGGGTTCGGGAAGTCCGGCGGAAGGGACCGGAATGGACTGGAGTTCCGAATCGCCTGCATCGAGGCGTTGTCGAACGGGGGAACGCCGGAGGAGACGAGGAGCCGTAAACCCTCGACCCGGCCATCTTTCATGAGAAAGAAGCGTACGACGAGCCGCCCTTTCATCCCGTAGTGGGCGAGCTTCGGGATTTCCCAGTTCCGCTTGATCTTCCGGATCATCTCGGCGGCGTACGGGCCCCACTCATAGCCCTTCGTGTCGAACGAAAGAGGTCCGGAATCGACGAAGCCCCCTTCCGATTCCCATCCGCCTCCCTCGTCGCCGCCACCGCCCGATCGGCCCTCCTGAGCAGCGGCCCGCGCGGCCTCCGCTGCGGAGATCTGCTTGAGTGGACTCGACGCCAGCCCCGACAGGCCCTTGGCGGACGCCGCCCCCTTCCCGGTCTCCGAGACGTCCGCGGATCGCGCGGCTTCCTCGGCCGCCGCGGCCTGCGCCTGGCGGGCGGCCTCCGCCGCGGCACGAGCCTCCTCGCCCGGGCCCCGCCCCTCTCCCCGTTTCCCCTGGTCGAGGTCCTGGATCCCGGCGCTGGCGGTCGACTTCGGCGTCTCGGCCCTCGGAAGCTTCGGGTCGCCGCCTCCCGCCTTCCGGTCGAGATCGGAAGGCCGGGGGTTCGGTCCGGGCTGGGGCGCCTTCGGGCCGGGTGCCGGGTAGAACTGGATCGGGATCGGCGGCTGGGAAGGAGGGCCGGCCCAGAGCTTGTTGAGACCGAGAAGGTCGGGCGGAAGCTCATCGGGGTCCGGAGCGGCGTTCCTGCTCGCCGGTCCCACGATCACCAGAAACACGAAGAGGACGTGAAGAAGAACGGAGAGAGCGACGCCGCTCTCCATTGTGAAGCCCCATCGGGAGGGAGCCACTTCTCTCTCGAGCTTCTCTTCGAGGTCGAGGGCCAGGAGCGGCACCGGGATCTCCTCGACGACGACGGCGACCGCCGGGCGGGCGAAAGGGTCCTGTGCAGGATCCAGCCCACCCGGTGGCGGCCAGGGGATGGGAAGGCCGTCCTCCGGACGGGACGGGTCGAGGTCGAGCAGGCTCTGCTGGTCTCTTTTCAAATTCTGGCAGGTGACACGAACGGTCGCCTGGGTTGCCGTATGGGAACTCCGTGCCACAGCTTCCGGCGGACGTCGGGCCGGCGCATCTTACCCGCCGTCGGCTTGATCCGAACGCTCCTTTGGTGGTATGAATCACCTTCTGGGAGCTGACTTTCAATGTCTTGAGGGTGGGCTTCGACGCCCACCTTTTTCATTGGTGACGACAGAGTGGTGACGTAGTGAGATCCGACGTTCCGATCGGCGCCGAGACCCTCGGCCGTATTCGCGAGGCCCTCGCCGCACGAGGCCTCGAGCTGTGCCATGCCGGATGGGTGCCGGGAGCGCGGAAGGGCAAGCTGACCCTCACGATCGATCGCGAGGGCGGCGTAACCCTCGACGACTGCGAAACCGCATCACACCTGGCGGACGAGATCCTCGAAGCCGGCGACGAGATCTCCGGCGCGTACCTCCTCGAAGTCGAGTCTCCGGGCCTCGACCGGCCTCTCTGGACCCTGGAGGACTGCCACCGGTTCGCCGGCCGGCGTGTCCAGGTCGCCATGAACGTGGCGGTCGACGGCGCCAAGCGGCTGAAGGGTCCCCTGGAGGCCGTCGAAGGCGGGTCCCTGATCGTCATGGACGAGGATCGAAAGCGCCGTTACACTGTTCGGTTCGGCGACGTCAAGGTCGTCCGCCTGATTCCCGAGTTCTGAAGCCGAGCCCGACCTTTCACCTCGCCGAATGGAGAAACCCGACACGATGAGCTCGACCGAGGCCCCGCCCACCGCCTCCCGGCCCAGGACAGCCCGTTCCGCGAAGGCTGCCAAGGCGGCCAAGGCTCCGCCCCCGACAAAGGCGGTCGAGATGCTCGACGCCCTCAAGGCCGCCTCGCGAGACAAGGACATCGAGCTCGACAGGCTCGTCTCCGCGCTCGAAGAGGCAGTCGCGACGGCGGCCCGCAAGGTCTACAAGGTGCGCGAGATCACCGCGCGCTTCGACCCGGCGACCGGCGGGCTGACGGCCTGGACACCCTACCGGATCGTCGAGCAGAAGACGAAGCCGGAAGTCGTCGCGGCCCCGGCTATCGACCCGGACGACATCCCGATCGGCCAGGTGGCGCCCCCGCCGCCCGCCGTCGCCACCGATCCCGAGAAGGAAATCCGCCTCCCCTGGATCGAGCTCCTCCCCGAGGAGCTCCCCGGTCTCCTTGCGGGCGAGCTCGCCGGCCAGAGCTGGCACGTCGTCCGCGACCCCGACGGCGAGGCCACGGCCGTGGCGCCCGACGAGACCGGGATCGGCGACGAGATCCGGCTCTTCCGCTCGACGGAAGGGCTGGGGCGCATCGCGGCCCAGAGCGCCAAGCAGGTGCTCTACCAGAAGGTCCGCGAGGCCGAGCGCGACAACATTTACAACGAGTACGCCCCGAAGCTCGGAGAGCTGATCACCGGTACGGTGAAGCGCTTCGAGCGCGGCGACATGATCGTCGATCTCGGCCGGACCGAGGCGGTCATCCCGCGCGAGCACCAGTCCCGGGCCGAGCGGTACACGCAGGGGGAACGGGTCCGCGGCGTCCTCGTCGACGTCCACCGCAATCCCAAGGGTGCGCAGGTCGTCCTCTCCCGGACGGCCCCCGAGCTCCTGATGCGTCTCATGGAGATGGAGGTCCCCGAGATCTACGACGGGACCGTCATCATTCGCGGATGCGTCCGCCAGCCCGGCGATCGGGCGAAGGTGGCGGTCTCCTCGCGCGAGCGGGACGTC
>DIAY01000248.1:10931-13724 GCA_002414905.1 Holophagales bacterium UBA5066
GGTCGGCGCCTGCGTCGGCATGCGTGGCGCGCGCGTCCAGGCGATCACCCGCGAGCTGCGCGGCGAGCGTATCGACATCATCCAGTTTTCCGAGGACGTCATCACCTACGCCCAGAACGCCCTTTCCCCCGCGAAGATCACGCGCGTCTCCCTCATGAACGCCGAGGAGGGCGTCGAGGACGACGGCGAGGAGACGATGCCGACGCTCGAGTGCATCGTCGAGGAAGACCAGCTCTCGCTCGCCATCGGCAAGCGAGGACAGAACGTCCGCCTCGCGTCGGCTCTCATCGGAGCGAAGATCGACATCAAGAGCGAGCAGGCCGTCAAGGAGCAGGTCGCGCAGGCCCTCCAGAGGATGCTTCTCGTGTCGCAGCGCCGTGGGACGGCGCTCGAGGAGATCCTCGAGCTCGAGCCGGCCGCACTCGAGGCGCTCGCTGCTGCTGGCTTCGAGACGGTGGGCGAGGTCCTCGAGGCCGACGGCGGAGACGACGAGGACGCCACCGCGCGCCTCGACGGCGCACTCCCGGACGAGGACGACCGCGCGGATGCCCTCGAAGCGCTCAGGGCGTTCGAGTCGGCGCCGGCCGAGGAGGAGCCCGAAGAAGACGAGGGTGACTTCCTCACCTCGGACGAGGACGGCGAAGAGACGGAAGAGACGGAAGAGCCCGGCGAGACCGACGGGTCCGAGGAAACCGGCGAGGCCGGAGCCGAGGACGCCACGGAAGAGACGGCGAGCGAGCCCGGGGAAGCCGGGCCGGAGACGGAGAACCCCGAGAAGTGAAGACGATGTCTGCGAAGTTCACCGTAGCCGAGCTCGCCCGGATGATGGGCAAACCCCCCAAGGAGGTTCTCTTCCTCCTGCAGGGAATCGGGGTCGACGTGAAGTCGGCCGAATCCGTCCTCGACCCCGGGACCGCCCAGGCGATCCTCACGGGGAAGACCCAGGCGCCGAAGACGCTTATCGTCCGACAGACGCCCCTGCCGACGCCCCCCGCAGAGGGCGCCGTCGGGACGCCGAAGCCGAAAGCGGAACGGGCCGCCCTCAAGCGGATCAAGATCGTCGACAAGGGGCCTGACGCCGAGGTCGCCGCATCCGACGCGGAGGTCCCTGCCGTCGAGGCGACCACCGGCGAGGTTCCGGCATCCGGTCCGGCCGGGCCGGAGATCCCGTCCGTCGCACCGGTCGCAGCCGAACCCGTTGCGGCCACCCCGGCTCCCGAGCCGGGGCCGGTCGCGGCGGCCGCAAAGGCCGCGGAAGCCGTCGTCGTCGTGGAGCCGCCGCCAGCGCCGCCAGTGAAGACGCCGGCCAGGACACCTCGAACGACTGCGAAGCCAGTGGTCGCCACACCCGCGCCCGAACCGGTCCTCGAAGTTGCGAAGGCCAGGCCGGAACCACCGGCCATCCTCGCGACGCCTGAGCCGGTAGAGCCGGTCACCCCGGTGGTCCTGTCTCCTGTCGCGGCCCCGGCCGAGCCAGCCAAACCGGCAGCGATTTCGGCCCTCGAACCGGAGAAGCCTGGTGTAGCTGACGCCCCGAAGGTTGCCGCAGCGGTGCCTCTCGCCCCCGCAGGGGCCCCTCAGCCGAGACACCCCGCGCCCGCCAAGGCGCCGATGCCCCGCCCCGCGGCTCCGGCCACCGCCAGCGGTGCAGTCCGCCGTTCCGCGAGCGGCATCCAGACCGCCTCGCCTGCAAGCCTGAGGGCCGCAGCGCAAAAGCCCGCCGTGCCCGGGGCGCGTCCCGGCGGACCGGCCGGCGCGCTCGGACGCATCATGAAGCGGACCGGCGAGCCCTCCGTGCCCCACTCGAGCGCTCCCAGCATGGCGACGCCCCTCCAGCCGCAGCCTCCGGCGTCCGTGCCGTCGGCGTCGCATCACGCCCCGCCGGCGATGCGTCCGGCGCCGGCTGCCACATCGGCTGCCGCGCTCCGATCTGGTGTCTCCGGCCGGGCGGTGATCGCGCCTCCGAGCGCTGCGACGATCCGTGCGGTGGCCCGGCCGACCCCCGGAGCCGTCGTGACCCGTCCCTCCCTTCCCGCTCCTGCCGCACCCGGCACCTTCCAGCGACCCGGGATGCCACCGAGGCCGGGCTTCGCCCCACGGCCCGGCTTTCCCGCCCGACCCGGCATGCTCGGACGAGGGGGCCCGATGGCTCCCGCCATGCCCCCGCCGGCCGTCCCTGGCACCACCGACCGCCGCCGCAAGGACGCGGTCAAGGGTGGCAGCGCCATCCCCGCCAAGAAGGACGACGCCAAGAAAACCGCTTCCAAGAAGCTCCGGACGAAGGAAGCATCTGCCCTCGCCACGAACGTCCGCGATTACCTCGGCACTTTCCGGGAGGACACCTACGAGGATGTCGCGGGTACCGTCCCGGGCGAGGGGGAGGAGACCGATCCGAACAGGCCGATCTCCAAGTCGGCTCAGCGGCGCGCCGGCAAGCGGACGATGATGACCGAGACCGGCGCAGTGGTCGAGGTCAAGAAGGACCAGAGCGGCCCCGTCTTCCTCTCCGAGGGGGTCACCGTCAAGGAGCTCTCCGAGAAGACCGGTATTCTCGCCAAGGACCTCGTCAAGGCCTTCCTCAGCCGCGGCATCCTGGCAGCGATCAACCATCCGGTGAACCCTGCCCTCGCCGTCGAGATCGCCCGCGACTTCGGCATCGAGGCCGCCGTCGTCTCCTTCGAGGAAGACCTCGAGCTTTCCCGCCAGCAGTCTCAGGCGGATGACGACGCCGCGAGCGCGGCCTCCACCGCCGACAAGAAGCCCAGGGCTCCCGTCGTCACGGTCATGGGCCAC
>DIAY01000248.1:13799-16510 GCA_002414905.1 Holophagales bacterium UBA5066
CTCGACGCCATCCGCAAGGCCAAGGTGGCCGAGGGTGAGGCGGGCGGGATCACGCAGCACATCGGCGCCTATCGCGTCGATGTCAAGGGTCGCCCCATCGTCTTCCTCGATACGCCGGGCCACGAGGCCTTCACCATGATGCGGGCCCGTGGCGCCCGCGCGACCGACATCGTCATCCTCGTCGTCGCGGCCGACGACGGCGTCATGCCGCAGACCGCCGAGGCGATCGACCACGCCCGGGCCGCGAAGGTGCCGGTCGTCGTCGCGATCAACAAGATCGACAAGCCCGAGGCGAACGTCATGAGGGTCAAGCAGGCCCTCGCCGACAAGGGCGTCCTCGTCGAGGAG
This sequence comes from Holophagales bacterium UBA5066, assembly GCA_002414905.1. Lineage (GTDB taxonomy): Bacteria > Acidobacteriota > Thermoanaerobaculia > UBA5066 > UBA5066 > UBA5066. The sequence continues at coordinate 14,148 of DIAY01000248.1, forward strand.
TACGGCGGCGAGGTCGTCGCCTGCGAGATCTCCGCCAAGAAGCAGATCGGCATCGACGCGCTGCTCGAGATGATCCTCCTCCAGGCCGACCTCCTCGAGCTGAAGGCTGCCGTCGACGGGCCCGCCCGTGGCGTCGTCCTCGAGGCCCGTCGCGAGGTGGGCCGCGGCACTCTCGCCACGGTCCTCGTCCAGCACGGAACCCTCAAGGTCGGCGACGTCTTCTTCGCCGGCGCGGCCGTCGGCCGCGTCCGCGCGATGCTCGACGATCGCGGCCAGCGCGTTCTCGAGGCCGGCCCGGCGACTCCCGTCGAGGTCATGGGCTTCGACGACATCCCGAACTCGGGCGATTCTCTCCAGGTCGTCGAGGACGAGTCGAAGGCCCGGCAGGTCACCGGCTTCCGCCAGCAGAAAGAGCGGGAAGAGGCCCTCGCCAAGACCTCCCGCCTCTCGCTGGACTCGCTCTTCACCCGGATGGCCAAGGGCGAGGTCAAGGAGCTCCCGATCATCCTCAAGGCCGACGTACACGGCTCCGAGGAAGTCATCACCCAGTCGCTCAACAAGCTCTCGACTGCCAAGGTCAAGGTCAACGTCCTGCACACGGGTGTCGGGGCGATCTCGGTCAACGACGTCCTGCTCGCCTCGGCCTCCGAGGCCATCGTCATCGGCTTCAACGTGAGGCCGGAGCGGAAGGCGCAGGAGCTGGCGGAGAAGGAAGGCGTCGACATCCGCCTCTACTCGGTCATCTACAACCTCACCGACGAGATCAAGAAGGCGATGGCCGGCCTCCTCGACACGGTCAGCAAGGAGATCGCCAAGGGTCGCGCCGAGGTGCGCGAGACCTTCCGGATCCCGAAGATCGGGTTCATCTGTGGCTGCATGGTCGTCGACGGGGTCATCCCGCGCGGCGCCAACGCCCGTCTCCTCCGCGACAACCGCGTGATCTTCACGGGGAAGATCGGCTCGCTGCGCCGCTTCAAGGAAGACGCCTCCGAGGTCAAGAGTGGCTTCGAGTGCGGTATCGGCATCGCCGGCTATCAGGACGTCAAGGTCGGCGATGTCATCGAGGCCTTCGTGACCGAAGAGGTTGCCGCCTCCCTGACGTAAGGCCGAAGGCTCCGGCCCCGGGGCACCCGCCCCGGGGCGTGAGCCCCGGACGCCGCGTCCTTCCGGAGAACCGATGGTCGTCGCCCTCGCCGTCTTCGACTTCCACCTCCCCTCCTGCCGCGGCCTGAAGGAAAAACGGGCCTTCCTGCGCCCGCTCAAGTCGCGTCTTCGCGGGGGCTTCGAGATCTCAGCCGCCGAGGTCGCCCACCACGACCTGCTCCAGCGGGCCGCCGTCGGCGTCGTCGCCGTAGGCCCCGACCGCTCCGCGCTCGAGCCGCTCCTGTCGAGGGTCGTCGACTACGTAGAGGGTTGGGCGGAGGAGTCCGGCGTCGAGCTGACCTCCCTCCGCAGCGAGTTTCTGGAGTATGGCGACGTCGGTGCCGCCGGCTCGTCCTTTGGCGCCGCACAGGAGACCCTATGAAAGAGCGCCGCCGTCCCCGGCAGGTCGCCGACGTCGTTCGCGAAGAGCTTTCGCGGCTCATCCGGACCGAGGTCTCCGATCCCGCCGTCGGTTTCGCAACCCTGACCGACGTCGTCCTCTCGAGCGACCTGCGCTCCGCGCGGGTCTTCGTCTCCGTCTTCGGCGGAGAAGGCGCCTTCGAGAAGAGCGTCGCCGCGCTGAACCGCGCGGCCCCGATGCTCCGCGGCATGGTGGGCCGCAACTGCGGCCTCCGCTTCGCGCCCGAACTTTTGTTCGAGGAAGACCACAGCATCGAGCGGGGTGCCCGGATCGAGGAGATCCTGAAGTCCCTGCCGCACCCCTCCCCCGATGAAGCCGCAGAGCCCGGCGAAGGTGTCGAAGACGGCAAGACCGGCAAGCACGAGGAGAAGGAGTGACGGAGGCCGATTTCGAGGCCGTCGCGTCCCTGCTCTCCTCGGGACGACGCTTCCTTCTGACCGGACACCGGAATCCCGACGGCGATTCCCTCGGCTCCGCCCTCGCCCTGGCGCAGGCGCTTGGGGACCGGGGCAAGGAGGCGTTCGTCGTGATGCGCGACCGCTGGTCGAGCTCGTACGAGGGCATGCCCGGCATCGAGGGCGTCCAGGTCTCCGCGGAGCTCCCTCCCGACTGGCCAGGCGGATGGGACGCCGCCCTCGTCATGGAGTGCCCGGAGGCGGAACGGCCCGGCTTCCCCGCCCTCCTCTCGGGAACGACCGTCAACGTCGACCACCACCCCGGCAACACGCGCTGGGCGACGCACAACCTCGTCGTCCTCGAGGCGGCCGCCGTCGGCGAGATCGTCGCCGACCTCCTGGAC
>DIAY01000217.1 GCA_002414905.1 Holophagales bacterium UBA5066
AGGCTTCTGGCCATCCGCGCGGAATCGGGACCGGCCTCGATCCTCCACTACCGCTCCGGGGGCTCGCTCGGTCTCGTCAAGAGTGTCGTCGACTACTTCTTCGAGCTCTTCGGCCCGGTCACCGTCAAGCGCGGCGACATCTGTTCCGGTGCCGGCGACGCCGCGCAGGAGACCGATTTCGGGGACGAGGAGTCACACGACTTCTTCGACCTCAGAAACTCGAGAGGGATCCTTCTCTGGGGAAAGAACCCGTTCGTCTCGAACGTTCACCTCCTCCCCCTCCTCAAGGAGGCCAAGACCCGGGGCGCACGCCTCGTCCTGATCGACCCGGTCCGCCACAAGGCCGCCACCCTGGCCGACAGATACCTCGCACCCCGGCCCGGCGGCGACCTCTCGCTCGCCCTCGGCGTCGCGGCGCTCCTCTTCGAGACGGGCCGCGTCGTCCCCGAAGCCGCCTCGTTCTGCGAAGGCTACGAGGCGTTCCGCTCCCTCGTCGTGTCGAGATCTCCCGCCACCTGGGCCCGGGATGCCGGGGTCGCCGTGGAGGCGCTGGAGCTCCTCGCCACGACACTCTGCGATCGCCCCTGCAACATTCAGGTCGGCTGGGGAATGGGCCGCAGAACGAACGGCTCGTCCATCGTCCGCGCGCTCGACGCGCTCGGGGCCCTGACGGGGAACCTCGGCATCCCGGGAGGCGGCGTCAGCTTCTACTTCAAGAGGCGTGGCGCTTTCGACACGTCGTTCCTGACGAAGGCCTGGCCCCGGACGCTCTCCGAGCCCCTGCTCGGAAAGGAGATCCTCGAGGCGACCGAGCCGCCCGTCCGGGCCGTCTGGGTCACGGCAGGGAACCCCGTCGCCATGCTCCCCGACTCGGCAACCGTCGCGCGCGCCCTCGAGACGCGGGATCTCGTCGTCGTCGTCGACTCCTTCATGACCGACACCGCCCGGCGGGCCCACCTCGTCCTGCCGACCACGACTCTCGTCGAGGGCGACGACCTCATGGGCGCGTACGGCCACCACTGGCTCGGCGCGTCGGTCCCCGTCGTCGCCCCGCCGCCGGGGGTGCGGAGCGACCTCGAGATCGTCCAGCTTCTCGGCGCCGAGATCGACCGCCGCACCCGCGTGGGCGACGGCGGCATCGCGCCGAAGGTCGCCGGAAGCGCGACCGAGTGGAAGCGCCGCCTGCTGCGCCGGGTCGAACCGCTGGGAGTGACCGTCGAACGCCTCGAGAAGGAGTCGGTGAGGAATCCCCTCGTCGGCAACATCCTTTTCGAGCGGGGGAGGTTCCCGACGCCGAGCGGAAAGATGCGCCTTCTCGCGGTCGTGCCTTCGCCCCCCGAGGACGAACCGGGCTTCCCGCTCTGGCTTTTCTCCAGCTCGACAGAGCATTCCCAGTGCTCGCAGTGGGTCGGGCCTGCGCCCACTGTCGTCGAAGCCACCTGCCACCCTGACGCCGCCCCCGGCCTCGGCGACGGCGCCGAGGTCCTCGTCGAGAGCGCGCTCGGGAGCCTTCGGGCGCGGCTCAAGCTCGACGCGCTCCAGCGACCGGACGTCGTCCTCGTGCCCAAGGGAGGGCACTTCGACTCGGGCACATGCGCCAACGCACTCGTGAAGGCCCGCCCTACCGACGCGGGCGAAGGCGCGGCCTACCTCGACTGCCGCGTGAGGATCCGGCCGGCATGACCGCCACCGGCCGGACGCCACCCTTCGACCCGGCCCGCGCAGCCCTGCGCGCCGCGCTTCTCGCCCACGACTGCGCCGACGAGGCGGAAAGGCGGGACCGCGATGCGATGCTCGTCCTCCTCGAGAACGAGCCCTCCTGCTTCGCCCGCTCGACGTTCGACCCCGGCCACTTCACCGGGAGCGTCTTCATCTTCTCGGCGGATACGGATCAGGTCCTCCTCCACCACCACCGTCGCCTCGGCAAGTGGCTCCAGATGGGCGGCCACGACGAGGGCGAGTCCGACCCGGCTGCCACCGCTCTTCGCGAGGGGCGCGAGGAGTCGGCCCTTTCGGACCTCGTCCTCCTCTCCCCGGTGATCCTGGACCTCGACGTCCACCCGATCCCGCCCGGCCGGGGCGAGCCCGGCCACTCCCACTTCGACATTCGCTACGCCGCCGTCACGCACACGGCCGATTCCGCCCGCGCCGACGAGACCGAGTCGTTCGGCCTCGCGTGGCTCTCCCTTCAGGACGCCGCCCGGAGAATGGAAGAGCCGGGCGCCCGCCGCGCGCTCGCGAAGGCCGCCCGGCTCCTCGGGACGCCGTTCTGACGCCGTCGGGGCTACAACATCTTCGCCGTGGATTTGTCGACAGCCGTATCCATCAGCTCGGCCTTCTCGTAGAGGCCGTCGATCATGTTCTTGTATTTCTCGGCCACGACGCGCCGCTTCACCTTCAGAGTCGGCGTCAGCTCGCCCCCCTCGATCGAGAAGTCCTCCGTCAGAAAGGCGAAGTCCCTGATCCGCTTTTCCGAGGGCTCGTCCCCGTTGACGATCTCGATCGCCTGCCGGAACAGGGCTCTCACCTTCGGGTTGCGAATCAGGTCCGTCGGGTTCCTGAACTCCACGCCGCTCGACAGGGCCCAGTTCTCGAGCCGCCCGAAGTCCGGGACGATCAGGGCCGAGAGGAACTTCCGCTTGTCGCCGATGAGGACGACGTTGGCGACGTAGCGGATGTGCTTCAGCGCCTCCTCGATCGGTGCCGGCGCGATGTTCTTCCCGTAGGCGTTGATGATGATCTCCTTCTTCCGGTCGGTGATCGTCAGGAACCCCTCGCGGTCCACGACGCCCACGTCGCCGGTGAGGAACCACCCCTCGTCGTTGAACACCTTCTTCGTCTCTTCCGGCTTGTTCCAGTAGCCGCGCATGATGTTCGGCCCCCTGGCCAGGACCTCGCCGTCCTCGGCGATCCGGATGGAGACGCCCGCGATCGTCTTCCCCACCGAGCCGAGCTTCCAGGCGCCGGGCCGGTTACAGGTCAAAACGGGGCTCGTCTCGGTGAGGCCGTAGCCTTCGTACACCTCGACCCCGGCGCCCCAGAAAAACTCCGCCACCTCCTTGGAGAGAGGCGCGCCGCCCGACAGGCAGAACTGGAAGCGCCCGCCGAGGCGGGACCGGATCTTCGAGAAGACGAGCCGGTCGGCGATCCTGTACTTCAGGCCCAGGCCGCCGGGAACCGCCTTCTTCTTCTCGACGAAGCCCAGCCTCTCCTTCCCCACCTGCACCGCCCATCTGAAGATCTTCTGCTTCATCGGAGACTGGCTCTCGAGGTTCTGGAAGATGCGAGCGTGGATCTTGTCGTAGACCCTGGGCACGGAGGCGAAGCAGTGCGGCTTCACCTCGCCGAAGTTGTCCGCGAGCTTCTCGATCGACTCCGCGTAGGTGATCGTCGCGGCGCGCGAGAAGAAGACGTAGTCGATCATCCGCTCGAAGACGTGGGCGAGCGGAAGGAACGACAGCCCCACGGTCGAAGGGCTCACGTCGAAGAACGTCGAGCAGGTCGAGACGTTCGAGACGAAGTTCCCGTGCGAGAGGACTCCCCCCTTCGGCTCGCCCGTCGTCCCGGACGTGTAGATGATGGTGGCGTGCGATTCGGGGTTCACGTTCGCGACCCGCTCGTCCCAGGCGCCGGGCTTCTGCTTCAGGGCCTCCTCGCCCCGCCTCACGACGCTCTCGAACGACAGGACGCCGTCGGCGTTCGGCACCTTTCCCTCGACGAGGACGACATAGGCCAGGGCGGGGCAGCGGCTCCGCACTTCCATGACCTTCGCCAGCTCCTTCTCGTTCGACACGACGATCACCTTCGCGGTGCAGTCGCGCAGGATGTACTCGACCTGCGGTGCGAGGTACGTCGTGTAGATCGGCACCGTGATCCCGCCGATCCCGAGCGTGGCAAAGTCGGCCATCGGCCACTCGGGGCGGTTCTCCGAGAGGATCGCGATCCTGTCGTCGTGGTCGAGGCCGAGGGTCGTCAGGCCGATCCCGAAGGCCCGGGTCCTCCGGTCGAACTCCGCGGCCGTCACGGGTGTCCACGCTCCGTTCACCTTCGAGACGAGGAGGTCGGGTTTCCCGCTCCGGGCCGAAAACTGGAAGTAGTCGAGGAGAGTCCGAGCCGGCAAGGCATTCATGGTGTGCATCCCTCCGCGCCTCGATTATGCGCACTTCATTCCACAGGAAGGCGCGCGCGTAAACGCACCGCCCACGAATGCTCCGGAAGGACCAGGCGCTTCCGCGTTCTTCAGAGCGGGTTCAGCGTGAGAGAGAGGATGTCGCGGCACCCGTCGGCGATCCGCGCGAGGGACGCTCGCGTCGGCTCGCTGTCGAGCTGGATCCGCGCGCTCGCAGCCTCGGCCCCGTCGAAGACGACGTTTTCCGTCTTCTGGACGTTGATGCCCCCCTCGCGAAGAGCGCCGAAGACGTGGGCCAGGACACCCACCCGATCGCGATGTCGCACGGTCAGCAGCCACCGTGCCGGCGATCGCTCGCAGAGGTTCACGGCGTTCGGCACGTCACCGGTCGACTTGTAGGCCGCCACGATCCGGACGACCTCGCTCGCGATCGCGTTCTGCGCCTGCTCGGTCGAGGCGCCCACGTGGTGGGTCCCGACGACGCCGGGCATGCGTCCGACCTCGTCCTCGAAGGCCCCTGTCCCTCCCGACGGCTCCCGGTCGAAGACGTCGAGCCCGGCCCGGATCCCCTTGGTCGAGATCGCCGCCTTCAGCGCGGCCGCGTTCACCGTCTCCCCACGGCTCGTGTTGACGAACAGGGCCCCGGGCCGCATCGCATCGAAAAAGGCCCCGCCGAGCAGACCCCGGGTCTCCTTCGTGAGGGCGAGGTGGATCGACACGACGTCGGACCGCGCGGCGAGGTCCGACAGCGTCGGGACGCGCTCGACCCCCCCTTCAGCGGCCCGAGCCGCGGTCAGCGACCCGCTCCAGGCCAGGACCCTCATTCCGAATGCGAGCCCCCGCGAGGCCACTTCCCTGCCGATCGCCCCGAAGCCGGCAATTCCGAGCGTGCGCCCGGCCAGGCCGCGCGCCTTGCCGTACTCGGCCTTGTTCCAGAGCCCGGCGCGCAGGTCGGCCGTCTGGTCCGGGATTCGCCGGTCGAGCGCGAGGATGAGCCCCCAGGCGAGCTCGGCCACCGCTACGGCGTTCTTTCCCGGACAGTTCGAGACGGAGATCGCCCGGCCGGAGGCTCCCTCGACGTCGATGGTGTTCACGCCGGCCCCCGCACGGACGATCAGAGAGAGGCTTTTTCCCTGGTCCATTTCGGCCGCGGTCACCCGGGTCGAACGGACGACGAGGACCTCCGCGCCGGTGTCCCGGAGGCGCCAGCCGAGCGACTCGCCTTCCAGCGCCGGCTCGTAATAGACCTCACAACCCAGGGAACGCAGACCCCCGAGACCGGATTCCTCGAACTTGTCGGCGACCAGCACTCTCATCGGAACCCTCCCGCGCCTCCCTCGGGCGACGTCGTTCTGGCGACCTGGCGCCAGGCCCTTTCAGAACCGGTGGACGAAGAGCCCGGACCTCAGCTTCGGCTCGAACCAGGTCGACTTCGGCGGCATCGTCTCGCCGGCGTCGGCGATCGCCATCAGCTCGGCGATGGTGGTCGGGTGCATCGAGAACGCAACGGCAAATGCGCCCGAGCCGACCCGTTTCTCCAGCTCCCCGGTACCTCGGATCCCGCCGACGAAATCGATCCGTTTGTCGGTGCGGGGGTCCCGGATGCCGAGGATCGGGTCGAGGAGCCGCTCCTGAAGGATCGACACGTCGAGAGACCGGATCGGATCGGCCGTCGGGACGGGCTCCTTCGGCGTGAGCGCGTACCAGCGGCCGGCCAGGAACATCCGGACCTCGCCCTTGCCGCCGGGCTCCGCCGGCCTCTCGGCGGGCGCCGCGGTCACGAGAAAGGCTTTCCCGACCTCCTCGAGGAAGGCCTCGGGTGTCCGCCCGGCGAGGTCTTTCACGAGCCGGTTGTACGGCAGGATGCGGAGCTCGCGGTCGGGAAAGATCGCCGTCGGAAACCACTGGACCGGATGATCGGGACCGACCGGCCCCTTCTCCCTCAGCGCCGCCCGGGCGCGGGACGCCGACGCGGAACGATGGTGCCCGTCGGCCACGTACAGCACGGGAATTGCCGCGAACGCCTCGACGAAGAACTTCTCGTCCGCCTCCGGGACGACCCAGACGGTGTGACGGACCCCGTCGACCGCCTCGAAGTCGATTCCGGGAGGAGCCGACGTCACCCTCGCCACGCGGGCGTCGATCGCGTCAGTCGCACGGTAGGTCAGAAAGACCGGCTCGGCGTGGGCCGACTGCACGAGCAGGTGCTTCGTCCGGTCGTCCTCCTTGTCCTTCCGGGTCTTCTCGTGCTTCTTGATGATGTCGGCGTCGTAGTCGTCGACCGCACAGGCGGCGACGAGCCCGTCCTGCGAGACCCCGAGCCAGGTCTGTCGGTAGAGCAGGAGGCGGGGCACGGGGTCCGGGCGCAGAATCCCGTCGGCCTCGAACCGATCGAGGTTCTCGCGCCCTCTGGCGTACACGGTGTCGGAGTAGAGCGATACCCCCTCGGGGAGGTCGATCTCGGGACGGCAGACGTGCAGGAAGGATGCCAGGTTGCCCGCAGCCAGCTCACGAGCTTCCTTCGTATCGACGACGTCGTAGGGCACGGACGCCACGTCACGAGCCTGGTCGGGAGAGGGGCGGGAGGAAGGGAAAGGGCGGATCTGGGCCATGCGAGGGTGAGCTTATCAGGGGCTGTCACATGCTACCCTCCCCGGCCCGGGAGACCCTGTAGGAGAATCGAACCGGATGAAGCTCTACGTCGGAAACCTCCCCTACGCGGTCGACGACAGTCGCCTCAGGGAGCTTTTCGGGGCTTTCGGAGCGCCTCTCTCGGCCACCGTCGTCATCGACCGGGCCATGGGACGCTCCAAAGGCTATGGGTTCATCGAAATGTCGGACGAGGACGCCCGCAAGGCCATCGCCGCCCTGAACCAGTCCCAGCTCGACGGCCGGACGATCTGGGTCAACGAGGCCCGGGCGAAGGGCTGATCGAGGACGCGGGGCTTCACCGTCCCGCGGACCCGAGCATCGAAAGCGGACCGAGCCGGTCCCCGCGCCGCGGCTCTTCCGGGTCGCCGGTCGCTTCCCGTTCGACGTCCTCCCCTTCCGTTCCGAAGAGCTCTGTGCCGATACCGGCCTGCCGGGTCACCATCTCGGCGTAGCGCCCGCCCGCGGCCATCAGCTCATCGTGATGGCCCCGTTCGACCACGAGCCCCCCTTCGACGACGAGGATCTGGTCGGCCCGGCGGATCGTCGAGAGCCGGTGGGCGATGACGAACGTCGTCCGCCCCTTCAGCAGCTCCGCGAGACCCTGCTGGATGAGCACCTCCGACTCGCTGTCCAGGCTCGACGTCGCCTCGTCGAGGATGAGGATTCGCGGGTCGGCCAGGAGCGCGCGGGCGATAGAGACACGCTGCCTCTGCCCGCCGGAGAGCCTCACTCCGCGCTCCCCGACGACCGTCTCGTACCCCTTCTCGAACTCCTCGGCGAACTCGTCCACGCGCGCGATCCGGCAGGCGGCGACGACCTCTGCTTCCGAGGCGGCCGGGCGCGAGAAGGAGACGTTCTCGCGGATCGTCCCGTCGAACAGGAACGACTCCTGCAGGACGACGCCGAGCTGCGACCGGAACGAGTCGAGGCGGGCCGTCGAGAGGTCGACGCCATCGACCGTGACGCGCCCCGACGACGGCGACTGGAACGCCGCCACGAGGCCGATGATCGTCGACTTGCCCGAGCCGGACGGGCCCACGAGGGCCGTCACGGTTCCCGGCCCGGCCCGGAAGGAGACGCCATGGAGGACCTCTTTCCCTTGCGCGTAGGAGAAGCGGACATCCTCGAAAACGACCTCCCCCGCAATCGGCGGAAGGGCGACCGTCCGCCGCGGGTCCACGTCCTCGGGCGTTTCCGAGAGGATCTCCTTCGTCCTCTCGAGTCCGGCGAGCGCCTCCGTGAGCTGGGTCCCGATGCCGACGATCTGGAAAACGGGTGCGATGAGAAAGCCGAGAAGAACGGTGTAGGTGAAGAGGCCGCCCACGGTGAGCGACCCCGCAAGGATCTGGCGGGTCCCGACCCACATCACGACGATTCCGACGCCCCCGAGGAGCGCCGTCGAGGCGACGGAGAGGGTCGACATCCCGGTGATCGTCTTCAGGACGTTCTCGAGGATCCGGGAGATCCCTTCGGCGAAGACCTGCTCCTCGCGCTTCTCGCCGTGGTACCCCTTCACGACCCTGATCCCGGCGAACGTCTCGGTCAGGCGGCCGGAAACCTCACCGTAGATCTTCGAGCGCTCGCGAAAGACGGGTCGGAGGACCCCGAACGCGGCCAGAAGCCCGACGCCGAAAAATGCGAGGAAAAGCGCCGTCAGCCCCGTCAGGAGCGGGCTGAGCGTCAGCATGTACGCGAGCGCCAGGGACGCCGTGACGAGCCCGCCCAGCATCTCGACGATACCGGTCCCCACGAGGTTCCGGATCCCCTCGACGTCGTTCATGACGCGCGAGACGAGGTTTCCCGTCTTCTGGCCGTCGAAGTAGGCCACCGGGAGGCGCGCCACGTGCGCCTGCAGCTTCATCCTCAGCTCGGCGATGAGCCGCTGCGCCCCTTTCGAGAGGACCTGCGTCAGCGTGAACGACGTCCCCGCCTGAACGAGAGTCGCGACGCCGACCGCGGCCAGGAGCGGGAGGAGCAGATCGGCTCTCGACTTCCCGACGACGTCGTCGATCAGGACCTTCGTCGAGGCCGGCAGGACGAGACCCGCCGCACGACCGACCGCCATGAGGGCGAAGCCCGCAGCGAGGGTCCCTTTTCTCGGCCTTACCAGCGCAACGAGGTCGGGGAGGAGAGCCCGGAGCCTCTGGCCTTTCGGCTGCTTCTTCTTCTCCTCGATCCCCTCCCGGCCTCGAGCGGACCCGCTCATCCCGGGAGGAGCTCCTCCTCGGTCTCCCTTATGACGACGCCTCTCTTGCCGAGCTCGCCGAGGAACCGCGAATAGAGAGTCTCGTCGGCCGCGATCAGCTCGGGCGGGTAGACGCCGGGAGTCGTGAAGGCCCCCTCGAGGAGGAGGCGCGCCGCCGTCGCGCACGGGAAGCCGGTCGTCCTCGCCATCGACGAGTCGCCGGTCTTCGGGTTCGTCCGGTCGAGGAGCTCGAACGTTCGCCGCATCCGGCGGCCTCCGCCAAGGCCCTCGCAGACGACGCGAAGGAACGTCAGCTCGTCCTCTCCCTCCGGCCTCTTCCAGGCGTGGAACAGGAGGGCTTCCGTCAGCTTTCGGGGGACGACGGGAATGCCCTCGACAGAGACCGGTTCGTCGGAGAAGAAGCCGGTCTCGCGGAGCATCCGCATCCGGTCGGCGTGACCCGGGTAGCGGAGCGTCTTCTCGCAGAGGTTCCGGGCTTTCACCGTGTCGAGGAGGGTCCGGAGGCCATCGGTGTAGAAGCCTTCGAGAGTCCCGACGCCCGGGACGTCGAGCGGCTCGACGCCCGACAGGGCGGGCCTCACCACGACCTCGCCCCCTTCCACGCAGCGGGAGGGACGCGTGTATTCCTCGATGACGTCGGTCGGCGAGAAGACCGACCTGTATTCGAAAGGCCAGTGCCTCGCGGCGGGAAGACCTCCCACGAAGATCTTCACGTCGTCGATCGTGTCGAAGAGTGCTGAGGCACGCCCCACGGCCAGGCCCGAGAGGCCCGGCGAGACGCCGCAGTCGACGATCGCCGGAACGCCCTTCGCGAGTGCGAGCGGCTTCAGCGCGAACGGGTCCTCTGGCGAGAAGGAGATGTCGGCCACCGGCCGGCCCGCCTCGAGGACGGCACGGACGGTCTGCGTCCCCAGGAAGCCGGGGACCGCGCCGACGACGACGTCGGCCTTCGCAGCGATCCGCGCCACCTCACGGACATCCGCGAGGTCGGCCCGCTCGGTCGAGAGGTTCGGAGCGCCCGCGAGACGCGCGAGCGCGCCCTCGCTCCGGTCGACGGAAAGAACGGACCAGCGGCCGTCGGCGGCCAGGTCCTTCGCGATGAGCGAGCCGACGAGGCCGGCTCCGAGAACGGCGACGGTCTTCATGGCGCCGATTATCAGCCTCGGCCTCTCCCCACCGCCGCCCTCCTTCCGCGGGCACCTCACCGCGGCCGCCTCACCGCAGCCGCCTTGACACCCGGCACAGCGCGCTCCTACCCTCATTCCTCGTGAGGAGCGGGACCCCTTCTCCCTGGTCGCTGGACGGTCTGCTTCGCGCGGGTCGATCGGGCGTCGTTCTCGTCGCCCTCCTCGGCCTTCTCGGCCTGACGTCGGCGCCGCACCATCACTCGGGCTCGTCCGAGGAGCGTAGCTGCCCCGCCTGCCAGGTCACCCGCGATGGCGCGGGAGGCCCTCCCGAAGGTTCTCCGTCCGATCTCCTTCGGCCCGAGGCAGCTCTCGTCCCCATCCAGTTTGTCTCTCTCGACGTCCCTGGTCTTCTCACTCACGCCGGCCCTCGCCTGTCGCGTGGCCCGCCGCCGGTCCCTCCCGCCGAGCAGCTCTAAGTTCGCTCGAGCTCCGCCCCCAAGGGCGGAAACGGACGGGCCCCTCGCGAGGGCGCGGCCCCGATCCTCAAGGAGAGACCCGATGAGATTTCCGTTCCCGTTCGCGGCCGCCGCAGGAGCGCTCGCACTCGCTCTCGCATTCCCCGTGGCGGCGCAGGGCATCCCCCTGGACCGCAAGGCCCTCGAGGAGAAGGTTCGCGCCCTCGAAGCGAAGCAGGAAGAGACCACGAAAGCCCTCCTGGCGCTGAAGACGTCGCTCGAGGCGGCCACCCCGGCCGCGACTCATGCCGATTTCAGGCAGAAGCTCGACGCGCTCGAGAAGCAGCAGGCCGAGACGAAGGCCGCGCTCGAGGCGATCCGGGCCGGGATGCAGCAGCGTCCCCCCGGGCCCATCGAAGCTCCGGGCCTCACGACGAAGAGCTTCCCGCTGCTGGGCTCGTCCGGGCAGGTGAGCTCGGGCACCTCGTTCAACCCGTCCATTTCCGTCATCCCCAACTTCTCCTACTACCGGGACAACCGGCAGGGTGGGGCGTTCGAGATCGTCGAGGAGGCCGACGGCTTCCACGGCGTTCACGCCGAAGCCGGCCACGACCACGGCGGGCTGAACGAGGGCTTCAACCTCGGCGAGACCGAGCTTGCCTTCACGGCCTCGGTCGATCCGTACTTCGACGTGACCGCTCTCTTCGCCGCCAGCGAGGAAGGCCTCGAAGCCGAGGAGGTCTACTTCCGGACGCGAAGACTCCCGGGCGGCTTCCAGCTCAAGGGCGGCAAGTTCCTGAGTGGCATCGGCTACGCCAACGAGCAGCATCCCCACCAGTGGGACTTCGCCGACCAGAACCTCGCCTACGAGCTCGTCCTGGGAGGGCACGGCCTGAACGACAAGGGCCTCCAGATCACCTGGCTCCCGAAGCTCCCGTTCTACCTCCAGCTCGGCGCCGAGATCCTTCAGGGCGAGAACGAGAAGATGGCGACCTACATCGGACCCGAAGAGTTTCCCGGCCTGACCGAGGAGGGCGATCCACGCGTCTTGTCGCACAGGCCCGGTCCGCGCCTGTTCACCGGATTCGTCAGGGTCGGCCCGAACATCGGCTACGCAAGCGCGCTACAGGTCGGCCTCTCCTGGGCCTCGAGCCGGAGTCACCAGGAGGTCCACGACCACGACGGCGACGGGATGCCCGAAGGGGTGCTCGACGGCACGGCGGACTTCTGGGGCGCCAACCTCGTCTACAAGTACGACTCCCCCCGCGAGTACGGGGCTGGCGACTTCGTCTTCCAGACGGAGTACCTCTTCCGCAAGCGCAATCTCGACGTCCTCGGCACGCCGGACACGGTCGTCTTCAAGCAGGACGGTGCCTATCTCCAGGCCGTCTACGGCCTCCTGCCCCGCATCCAGATCGCCACCCGCTACGACCTCGCGGGCCTGACGAACGAACGCGTCCGCGCCGGGGTGAAGACCGAGTACGAGACCTCGAAGCGCTGGTCCGCCGCCCTCACCTTCAACCCCTCCGAGTTCTCCCGCGTCCGCGCGCAATACAACCGCGGCGAAGTCTTCGTCGGCGGGGAGAAGGAAACGTTCGACCAGTTCTTCCTCCAGGTTCAGTTCTCCATCGGCGCCCACGGCGCCCACAGCTTCTGAGGAGGCGCACGTGAAGAAGACTCTCCTTGCAGCGACCCTCCTCGCGGCCACCGTCCCGGCCACCGCCGCCCTGAACGTCGTCGCGACGACGTCGAGCATGGGCGTCCTCGTGAAGGCGGTCGCCGGCGACGCCGTGAAGCTCACGGTCCTCGCCCCGCCCGACCGCGACGCTCACATGCTCCAGGCTCGCCCGAGCATGATGGTCGCCCTGCGCAACGCGAACCTCCTCGTTTCCGTGGGAGCCGAGCTCGAGGTCGGGTGGCTCCCGGCAGCCCTTCGAGGAGCCAGCAACGGGAAGATCCTCCCCGGCTCCCCCGGCTATTTCGAGGCTGCAGCCCAGGTCGACCTGATCGAGGGCGGAAATGCGGCCGACCGTTCGCAGGGGGACGTCCATCCGATGGGGAACCCGCACGTCTACATGGACCCGCCGCGGATGGCGCGGATCGCCGAAGCTCTCGCCGGCCGCCTCGGGTCGCTCGACGCCGCCAACGCTTCGAGGTACAGCGACGGGGCTGCTGCGTTTCGCAAGGCCGTGGAGGCCCGCGTCCCCGGCTGGAAGCAGAAGGCCATCGGCGCCAAGGGCGTCCTCCCCTTCCACAAGGACGTGAACTACCTGACGACGCTCCTCGGAGTCCCGGTCCTCGGGTACATCGAGCCCCTCCCCGGCATCCCGCCGTCCGCCGCTCACCTCAAGGAGCTGACCGACCGGCTCAAGGGGCAGAGAGGCGTCATCCTCTACACCGACTACCAGCCCGGCCAGGGTCCCGATTTCCTCTCCCGCAACCTCGGCTGGCCGAAGGTTCGCCTCCCTCTCGAGCCGGCCGTCGGCGCCTCGGGCGAGGAGTACCTGAAGCTCATCGACCGCTGGGTGGATGGAGTAGCCTCGGGCAAGTGAGCGCCGCACCGCTCCTCTCCTATCGGAACGTCGTCGCCGGATACGCGCAGCCTGTTGTCGGCCCCGTCTCCTTCGACCTCCACGAGGGCGATGTCGTCGCCCTCGTCGGCCCGAACGGCTGCGGCAAGTCGACGCTCATCGGAGCGCTCACCGGTGCCTCGCGGCTGATCTCGGGCGAGGTCGTTCGGGGCGACGGACTCTCCATCGCCTACCAGCGCCAGCGCCCCGTCCGCGATACCGACGTTCCGATTCGGGGCGACGAGCTGCTCCGTCTCACCCGGGCCGGCGAATCCGAGCCCCCGGAGTCCCTCCGCCCGCTCCTCCCGTTGCGCGTCGACCGCCTCTCGGGAGGGCAGTTCCAGCTCCTGAACGTCTGGGCCTGCCTCGGCGGCGAGGCGAACCTCATCGTTCTCGACGAGCCGACGAACAACATGGACCCGACGGCCGTCCGCGCCCTCACCGACCTGCTCCAGGCCTCGCGGAGAGACCGGGCCATCCTCGTCGTCACCCACGACGCCCGGTTCCTCACGGGAGTCTCGGCGCGCATCCTGGAGGTCGAGAGCCGATGAGCTTCGCGCAGGTCTTCGACCCGCTCTTCCGGGTCCCCTTCGCCAACGGCCTCCTCCTCGCGCTCGTCCTGCCGCTCCTCGGCGCCTATGTGAGACTTCGGAGCGAGTGGCTCGCAGCTCTCGGCCTCGCTCAGGTGACGGCGGCCGGCGGCGTGACGGCGATCCTCCTCGGCGTCCATCCTCTCGCAGGGGCGCTCGGCGCGGCCGTCATCGCCGCGGGCATCAAGGGCCGCACGGAGCGATCCGGCAACGACATCTACGCCGTCTTCCTCTTCTTCGGCTGGAGCGCCGCGCTCCTCGGAGCCGCCAACAGCACGAGGGGTGAGGAGCTCTCCCACGCCCTCCTCGAGGGGCAGCTCTACTTCACGACCTGGGCGAACCTCGGCGCAGCCTTCGCCCTCACGGCGCTCGTCGCCGCCGCCGGACCGTGGCTCTCGAGGCGGCTCCTCCTCGAGCACTTCTTCCCCGAGAACCTCGCCGCCAACAGGCAGTCCCCCTGGCGGCTCCACCTCGCCTTCGACCTCCTCGTGGCGTTCTCGGTCGCCCTCGCCACCCAGTCGATCGGAGTCATGGCGACGTTCTGCCTCGTCTTCTTCCCCCCCTGGGTCGCCTTCCGGATCGCCTCCTCCTGGAAGCTGGCGCTCCTCCACAGCGCGGGGATCTCGGTAACGGCCTACCTCGCCGCCTTCGTCCTCGCCATCGTCCTCGACCAGCCCTTCGGCCCTGTCCTCGTCGGTACGCTCGTCGTCGGCGGCCTCGTCCGCCTCCCCTTCCACAAGCGACGCTGAGGCGGCTGCCTTCCGGTAGAGTCCTCCTCGCATGGAAGACAACGTCGTCCTCATCACCGGAGCCTCGTCGGGAATCGGCGAGGCTGTCGCCCGCGAGCTCGTGCATCGGGGGGCGAAGGTCGTCCTCTGCGCGCGCCGGACCGATCGCCTCGAGAAGATCGCGGCGGAGCTCTGCTCCGCGGGCGGCTCGGCCATCGCCGTCGCGTGCGACGTCACGAAAGACGGTGACCCCGAGGCCGCCGTCGCGCGCGCCATCTCGGAGTGGGGAAGGCTCGACACGGTCCTGGCGAACGCCGGGTTTGCGATCGCCGGACGGCTCGAGGCACTCACCCTCGACGACTACCGCCGGCAGCTCGAGACGAATCTCTTCGGCACCATCCGGACGCTTCAGGCCGCGCTCCCCGAGCTGAAGAAGACGAAAGGGCGCATCGGCGTCACCGGGAGCGTCAACGGCTTCATCGGCACCCCCGCGACCTCCGCGTACTGCATCTCGAAGTTTGCCGTCCGCGGCCTCTGCGACTCCATCCGGCCCGAGCTGAAAAGCGCGGGCATCTCCGTGACCCTCATCGCTCCCGGCTTCGTCGCGAGCGAAATCCGGGCCAAGGACAACCGCGAAGTCGTCCACCGGCACGCGAAGGATCCCGTTCCGGCGTGGCTCGTCGCCTCCGCCGAATCGGCCGCAAACGAGATCGTGAACGCCCTGAGCCGCCGCAAGCGCGAACAGATCGTCACATTCCACGGCAAGGTTGCCGTCTTCCTCGAACGCCACTTCTCGTGGCTCGTCGCGCTCCTCGGCGGCGCCGTGGACGCGGACAAGCGTCCGGACCGGAAGCGGGAGGCGCGCGGGAGCACCTGACTCTCAGGGCCGGTCGAAACCAGCGCTCCCTTTCCCGTCACGGCCTTCGAGCCGTCGCGCCCTTCAGGCGAGTCGCCCCTCGCGGTAGTCCTTCACCGCCTGGCGGATTTCCTCCTCGGTGTTCATGACGAACGGGCCGTACTGCGCGATCGACTCACCCAGCGGCCGCCCGGCGACGAGGAGCAGCCGAGCGCCCTCCCTCGCCTCGAGGACGACGCCGTCGGCCTCCGGGTCGTTCGCGAGGATCGCCATACGCCCTGTTGGCACGTCGCGTCCGGAAATCGTCACCTCGCCGCGGTAGACGTAGACGAACGCGTTGTGCCCCGGCGGAAGCGCCTGGGCGAAGCGGGCCCCGGCGTCGAGATGGAGGTCGAGGTAGAGCGGTGCGGTCGTCTCGCGCGTCACCGCGCCGATGACCCCGTGGCTCTCCCCGGCAATGACGACCGCCGTCGCGCCGTCCGCGGCAAAGCGCGGAAGGTCGCCCGCGGCGAAGTCCCGGTACCAGGGCGCCTGCATCTTGTCGCGACCGGGGAGGTTCAGCCAGAGCTGGAACCCCTCCATCACCCCCTCTTCCTGCTGCGGGATCTCCGAGTGGATGACACCCCGCCCGGCCGTCATCCACTGGACGCCGCCGTTCTCGAGGAGCCCTGCGTTCCCGGCGCTGTCCTGGTGCTTCATCCTCCCCGCGATCATGTAGGTGATCGTCTCGAAGCCGCGGTGCGGGTGGTCGGGAAAGCCTGCGATGTAGTCGTCCGGGTCGTCGCTGCCGAAGGCGTCGAGCATCAGGAAGGGGTCGAGCCGCTTCTGCATCGCGCCATGGAGGACGCGCGTCAGCTTCACGCCGGCGCCGTCCGAGGTCGCGGTGCCGGAGACGAGGCGTTCGACGGTACGGGGATGAAGCACGTGCGCCTGAGTGTTGCGGTTCTCGTTGGCCATGCCGGATTCTCCCTCACCGTCCGGGCGGCACGTCCTCCTCGTCTATTTCTCGAACGATCGCCGTGCGCGGCGGTCTGCAAGAAGTGCACGACGAATCCAGGAAGGACTGCAAGCCCTACCGGACGCCGGGTCCGCTGTGCGGCATCTCCGACCAGCGGGCCGGCACGGCTGAATGGTGCCGAACCAGCATTGGACCGCCCGGAGCCCTCGCACCGATGCCGATGCCGATGCCGATGATGGACAAGACCTACATGTTCCACGGCTTGGAGTTCTTCCCGCCCCGGACGCTCGGCCGTGTCCCGGCCGAGCGGGTGCTGGCCGAGCTCGCCATCGACAACCCGGGCGTCTGCCGATCCCGCCGAAGTTGGAGCGGGGGTAGTGTCCGCTTCATGAGGCGGCTCCCCTTGCCAACGGGAGCCAGGGAGAAGCCGCATGAAGCGTTTTGCCATTGCCCTCTCGATTGCGGGACTCCTCTCCGCTTGCCACTCCTCCGCACCTCTCACGGTGGCGGGAGCGACATCGGTACGGATTGAACGGCTGCTGCGGGAGACGCCCCTCGTCGACGGCCACAACGACCTGATGATTCATTACCACGCCTGCCGCGACGGCTGCCCGCGCGGCCTTGCCGATTACGACATCACCGCCGGCGCAAAGGGGCAAACGGACATTGCGCGCTGGCGCAAGGGCCGGCTCGGCGCGCAACTGCTCAATGCGGGCTGGACCGACGACGAAGCGCCCACGCTGATCGGCACCCTCGAGGGCTTCGCTTTCGCGCGCGCACTCGTTGGGGGCCATGCCGGGGATCTGGTGATGGCGCGCAGCGGCGACGAGATCCGTGCCGCGCACGCTTCCGGCCTCATCGCGATCGTGCTGTCTCTGGAACATCCGGGCCGACTCGGCAACGACGAATCCACCGTGCGCCGCCTTGCCGCCGAAGGCCTCCGCGCCGACATCCTGGCCTACGACGCGCCGACCGCGCTCGCCGACGGTCACGCCGGCCCGGCGAAGCATGGCGGTCTGTCAACGCTGGGCCGCGAGATGGTGGGTTGGATGCAGGACTACGGCATCCTCGTCGATCTCTCGCATTCATCGGCCGACACTGCGCGCGACGTGCTCGATATCGCCACCGCGCCGGTGCTCTTCAGCCACTCCAACGCCGCTGCCCTGTGCGATGTGTCGCGCAACGTGCCCGACGATGTGTTGCGTCGCCTGCCCGGAAACGGTGGCATCGTGATGGTGGCTTTCGGATCCGAGTTCGTCAGCAAGCCGTTCTCCGACTGGATGGCGCGAGGCGACGCGTACTGGGCGGAGTTGATGAAGCAGTACAACGGCGACCGTGCGCGAGTCGGGCCGCTGATGGAGCAGTGGGAACGCGACAACCCGGTGCCCTCGACCGGCAGCATCTCCGACCTCGCCGACCACATCGATCACATCCGGGACGTTGCTGGCCTCGATCATGTCGGCATCGGTGCCGACTTCGACGGCATTCCGGCTACGGTCAAGGGACTTGAAGACGTTTCGACCTATCCGCAACTGTTCGAGGAGCTGGCCCGGCGAGGCTGGAGCGATGTGGCAATCAAGAAGCTGGCTGGCGACAACTTCCTGCGCGTCCTCGACGCTGCCGATGAACGCGCACGATCCGCCCGGCACTGACCTACGGCATCCGGCAGCCCTGGCCTGCCTGCTCTTGATGAAATCCGCCGAACGTCCGGCAATCACGAGATAGAGGAGAGGTCCCGAAGGCTCGCAGAGGGTCTTGGGGTCCTCCGGAAACGCCCGCGCACTCGTTCCCTACGCCGCCTCTTCCGCCGGCCGGTCGCTCACGATCCGCCCGTCGCGGATTTCCACGATCCGGCTCGCGCGGCGGGCGAGCGCCAGGTCGTGGGTGATGACGATGAGCGTCGAGCCTTGCTTCCAGAGGTCGAGGAAGACCCCCATGATGTCGGTGCCCGAGGTCGTGTCGAGGTTGCCGGTCGGCTCGTCGGCGAGGACGATGTCGGGGTCCATTGCCAGGGCGCGGGCGATCGCGACGCGCTGCATCTGGCCACCCGAGAGCTCCGTCGGCTTGTGGTCCATCCGGTCGCCGAGGCCGACCTTCGTCAGGAGCTCGGCCGTCTTCGCCCGCCTCACCTTCGGCGGCACGCCCCCGAAGACGAGCGGCATCTCGACGTTCTCGAAGGCCGAGATCTGCGGGAGCAGGTTGAACGCCTGGAAGACGAAGCCGACGCGGCGGTTGCGGACGTCGGCAAGCTGATCGCGCGAGAGGCCCGCGACCTTCTCTCCTCCGATGAAGTAGTCGCCCCCGCTGGGAGTGTCGAGGCAGCCGAGGAGGTTCATGAGGGTCGATTTGCCGGAGCCTGACGGACCGACGATCGCCACGAACTCGCCCTTCTCGATCTTGAGGTCGACACCCTTGAGCGCCTCGACCTTCACCTTCCCCGTGTCGTAGACCTTCCGGATCCCCTGCATCTCGATGATCGGACGGCCGTCTTCTTCGTGCGTCTTGTCTGCGGTCTTCTCTCGGCGGCTCGACATGGCGGGCTCCTACTCGTAGCGAAGGGTGGACGCGGGGTCGATCGCGGCGGCGCGACGCGCCGGGAAGTAGCCGGCGAGAAGGCCGATGACCCCCAGGATCGAGGCGGTGGCGATGCCGATCGGAAGCGAGAGCTTCGGCGTCCCGAGGAAGGAGAGGACCTCGTTGCCCTCGGTCGG
>DIAY01000181.1:0-12866 GCA_002414905.1 Holophagales bacterium UBA5066
GTCAGGTGCGGCGCGGCCATCGACGTCCCCGACATCGTCGCCGCCGGACTGCCGCCGGTGTACTGGAAGCCCGCGGTGGGGGAATAGGTCACTCCGGTCTGGACCGAGGTGATCGAGGCGCCCGGACCCGCGATGTCCGGCTTGGGACCTGCGGGAACGCTCTCCCGCCGCGGTCCCCGCGACGAGAAGGAGGCGAGGGTGTCGGACCCCGGGAAGAGAGCGACCACGACGCCGCTCGCGAGCTGAGCTTTCAGCCGGTTGGCATCGGAGAGAGCAATCAGGACCGACGGGATCGTCACCGTCACGTCGTCGCCGCCCATGCCGAGCGTCCCCTCGACGTTGTTGGCGACGACGACGGCGATCGCCCCCGCGGTCTGGGCGCGCTTGGCCTTCTCGACGAAGAGGCAGTCGCCCCGGTTGACCAGCGCGACCTTTCCGGCCAGCGCCGCGCCATTCGTGATCGTCGCGCACGCATCTGCCGGTGTGGCCATGACGAGGGGCCCGACGGTTCCGTCCGCCGGCGGCGTCCCCCCGAAGTTGGCCGTCCCCGCGCCGAAGACACCCGCGACGGATGCGGGCTGAAGGACCCGGAGCGAGCCGGCCGTGATCCCCGAGTCGACCGAGGCCGCGACCGAGATCGCGTAATCCGAGGATCCCGGGCTGCCGGTGACGAAATAGGTGTCGCCGCTGTTCCCCGCCGAGCAGACGACCACGACCCCGGCCCGCGCGGCGTTGTCCGCTGCCAGCGCGCTGGAATCGTCTCTCTCTCCGAACTCCGAGCCGAGCGACAGGTTGACGACGTCGAGCCTGTCGGAAAAATCGCCGTCCTTGTTCGGGTCGACCGCCCACTCGAGGGCCTGGGTCACGAGGCCGGTCGATCCCGAGCAGCCGAAGACGCGCAGCGCGTAGAGGCTCGCCTTCGGGGCGACTCCCGGACCGATCTTCAGCGACGAGAACTGGATGTTCCCGTCGTAGGGTCCCGTGAAGGTGGTGCCGTCGGCCCTGACTCCCGAACCGCCCACGGTGCCGGCCACGTGGCTCCCGTGCCCGCCGCAGTCCATCGGGTCCGGGTCGGGCTTCGCGCCGCCTCCGGAGCCGTAGGTGTCACCCGCGAAATCGTACCCGCCGACGACGCGCGCCGTCGGGAAATACGTGTCGGGGGCCACCGTCCGGTCATTGGCCCGGTAGTCGTTCTCCACGCCGCTTCCGCCGAACATGGCGTGCTGATAGTCCAGGCCGCTGTCGATGATCCCGACCCTCATTCCCTCGCCCGCGTTTCCGTACGCCTGCCACACCTGCGACGGCACGCCGAGGAAGGGGACGCTCGTGGAGTTGGCCGGAACGTGGAGAACCAGAGGCCGGACCGACTTCACCCCCGGCAAAGCGCGGATCGCGTCGACCCGCGCGGGGTCAGCGAAGATCGCAATGCCGTTGAAGACCCTCTGCGTCCGGTACTGGACACGGGCACCGATCTGGGGAGCCGCCATCAGCTGCTCGACTCGGAGCTGGGCGCTTTCCAGCTCCGTCACCCTGGCGACGGACACACCGAGCGCGGTCTTTCGTCCCGCGGCGCCCGCCTTCAGCCAGCTCTCGACGGCCGGCTCTCCCTCCAGCTCGACCATCCACTGGTGAGGGTCGGTCCGGGGCTCTCTGGCGAGGAGGAGAGGCGAAAAAAGGAGAAGGGCCAGCGCGGAGGTTGCGAACCGCATCAAGCCTGCAACGGGACCCTGCGGCCATACAGAGCGCAGAATAGAGACGGGCATGACTCCACCTTCCGGGACAGATTCCCCGAGCCGGGAGGATGGACCCGGCCCGGCCCGGAATCAAACCGAAGAACCCGCGGCAGGGCGCGTCCGGAAGGTCCGTCGCCGTGGCGTGACAGGTCAGCCTATCCGCGAGCGGTACTGGACGAGCGCCACGCCGGCAAGGACGACGGCCATCCCGAGAGCCATTCGCGAGTTGAACGTCTCCCCGAGGAACGCCGCTCCGAGCAGAACGGCGATGACCGGGTTGAGGTAGGCATAGGTTCCTGCTCGCGCGGGATTCCACGTCTTCGAAAGGTAGAGGTGGGCCGTGTACGCGATGCACGAGCCGAAGACGGCGAGATAGCCGATGGCCAGCAGCGCCTTCGGCGTGACCGGCCCGCTCACGAACCCACCCCCGAAGGGCGCGAGCACCGTGCCGAAGAGGGCTGCGGCGAGCATCTCGAGACCCGCGTTCGTCAGGGCACCCCCTCCCTTGACGTACTTCCTGTGGTGAAGCGTTCCGACCGCCCAGAGCGCGGTTGCCAGCAGAACTGCCGCGACGCCTCCGAGGTCGACGCCACCGCTCGTCCCCGGCCCGACGAGCAGGACCACTCCCGCCAGGCCGAGGCCCGTTCCGAGCCAGCCGCGGCCGCCGAGGGGCTCCGTCCGGGCCGTAAGGATGCCGAACCAGGCGGGCGTCAGGGCCGCCAGGACCGCCGCGACGCCCGAGCTGACGCGCGTCTCCGACCAGACGATGAGGGCGTTGCAGACGCCGAGGAGCAGGACGCCGACGAGAGCCAGGTGCGGCAGCTCTTTCCTCGAAGGCCAGCGCTCGCGGAAGAGGCGGCCGACCGCCAGCGTGAGGACCGAGGCAACGCCGAACCGGACCGCGACCATCCCGTAGGGTGGAAACGACGCGAGCGCGACGGCGATGGCGAAGTACGTGCTTCCCCACACCACCGCGCAGACGGCGTAGGCGACCCACGGAAGGACGCTCGCGCGGGGGACGGCGCCGGGCAAGGGCGCCGCCCTACTCCCGCAGCGCCGCCACCGCCTGCACCTCGACGAGGTAGCCGTGGTGGAGCTCCTTCACCGGAACGACGGCACGCGCGGGCCGGTGCGCTCCGAGGACCCTTGCGTAGGCCGCATTCACGCGAGGCCAGAGCGAGATATCGGCGACGTAGACGGTGACGGACAGGAGCAGGTCGAGCCCGCTTCCCGCCGCCTCGAGAATCGCCTCCACGTTCCTTAGCGCCCTCTCGGTCTGCTCCTCGGCTTCGCCCGGAGACCGCCCCGGTGCGGCGACGTCGTGAGGGAGCTGCCCGGAGACGAAGACGAGACCGCCGTGGACGATGGCCTGCGAGTAGTGTCCGGCGGGGTGGGGTGCGCGCGGCGTCTCGACGCTCTTCATCCCCCGAGATTCCGCCGGACGTCCCTTCGGCGTCAACCTACCCTCAGCGGAGGGGGACGGCCCCTGTATTCTTCCGCCATGAACGGCATCTTTCCTCCGTTGCCCACTCCGTTCCGGGAAGACGGGGGGCTCGACCTCGGGCTTCTGGCCGCTCTCGTCGAGGGGCTGAACGGGACCGGACTCGCCGGGTTCCTCGCTCTCGGATCGAACGGCGAGGCGGTGCACGTGGACGAGGCGGAGGCCGAGAGCGTCGTCAGGGCGGTGCGGCAGGCGGCGGCGCCCGGGATGACCCTCCTCGCCGGCACCGGTCGTCTCTCGACGCGAGCCACCATCGAGGCGACGAAGCGGGCGGCCGGAGCGGGCGCCGACGCCGTCCTCGTCGTCACGCCGTTCTTCTTCAAGGGCTCGATGTCGGCCGACGCGCTCGTCGCTCACTTCGACGCGGTCGCAGACGCCTCCCCCGTCCCCGACTTTTTCTACAACGTCCCCGCGAACACGGGCGTTAACGCGTCACCGGCTACGGTCGCCCGTGTCGCGGCGCACCCGAACGTAAAGGGCGTGAAGGACAGCTCGGGCGACATCGGCCAGCTGGCCGAGCTCGTCCGGCTCGCGCCGCCCGGGAAACCGTTCTCGGTCCTCTCGGGGAACTACGGGGCAGCACTGCCGGGATACGCCGTCGGTGCGACCGGAGCGATCCTCGCCGCCGCGAACGTCGCTCCGGCGGAGTGCGTGGCGATCCGCAACGCGTTCCTTGCGGGACGGCTCGACGAAGCGCGGGAGCTCCATTTGCGCCTTCTTCCCGTGGCCCGCGCCGTGACCAGCCAGTTCGGCGTGCCTGGCCTGAAAGCGGCGCTGGAGCTGTTGGGACGTCCTTGCGGTGTTCCCCGCCGGCCGCTGCTCCCCCTCGCCGCAGGCCCGCGGGAGGAAGTCCGTCACGCCCTCGTAGAGGCCCGTCTCCTGCCCCGTTGAGGGCCGCCCGGTTTCGCTTGCCGGGACCTCGCGCTGACGAGAGAATCAGGGGCACGGTCCTTGCCGTGACGAGGTCGACTTGAGCCTTTCCGGCGTACCTGCCCGGGGCGTCCCGCTCGGCTGGCGACTGGGTCTGACAACTTCCGTCATCGTGACGCTCGTCCTGGGCGTCCTGACGGGAGTCGTGCAGAAACGCGAGATCGAGAGAGGGCGTGAGGATCGCCGCCTCCTCCTCGAGCAGACGCTGGCGCCGCTCGCAGCCGACGTCGAGGAAGCCACGGACCTTGCAAGAGTCCAGTCGCGCCTCTCCCGCTTCCAGATCGCCCACTTCACCCGCGGGCACGGGAGCGTGAGGGTCCTCCTCCTCGACGCGAAGGGCAACGTCGTCGCCACGCCGCTCACCGGGCCGGTGCCGAAACCACCGAAAGACGCGCTCACCGCGCGCGTGCCGGTCCGGTCCCGGCTCCTGCCCGGGCAGCAGGGCGCGCTCGAGATCTGGCAGGACGAGACCCGCTTCCGCGACACGGCAGCCCGCCGCTGGCGACAGTGGCTCCTCTCCCTCGGAGTCGCGGCGGCCTGCATTCTCATCTCCCTCTACCTCGCCTACGTCTTCCTGATCGAGCGGCCGCTGAGGCGCCTCCTGGAAGGCGTGAGGCAGATGGAGCAGGGGTACTGGAGCGGCCTGGAAATTCCCAGGGGCGCGTGGGAGATGCGCTGGCTGGCTTATCGCTTCCGGAACCTCGGGACCCAGCTGGAGGAAACCGTCCGCCGCCTCGTGGAGGCCGAGCGCCGGACGTTTGTCGGCCTGCGCCCGGTGCCGGCGACGGCGCCCTTGGAACCAAAAGGTGCCGAGAAGCCCGCCCCGGGTGCCTCGCTGCAGGAGGAGGCGTTCCGGAAGCGGATCCTTCGCCGATACCTCGTGGCGCGGTGCCGGTTCCTCGAGACGCGGGAGCCTTCCGACCCGGCCGCTCGCACCGTGGCGTACGAAGTCTGGGAGAGGGACGTCCACGAGGCGCAGCGCCTCGGCGAGAGCCCTTTGAAGTCACGCCTCGAGGACGCCGCGTTCCGGATCCTCGAGCCCGACGCCTATGCTGACGTGAGCCGCCGGGCGGCGGGCCTCACCTCGTCGCGCAGGAACTGGATCCGGGATCGGGAAGCCGAGCTGAAGTCGGCGCTCGCCGAGGCGGGGGTCAAGCCGCGCGCGCTCCAGCACCGGGTCAAGCACCTCGCCGGCATCTGGCGAAAGATGAAGTCCAAGGGACTCGCGATCGAGCAGATCCACGACATCTTCGCCTTCCGGATCCTCCTCGAGTCCGAGGAGGAGTGCTACCTGGCGCTTTCGGCTCTCCACCACCGGTTCGAAGCGCTCCTCCTGCGCTTCAAGGACTACATCGCCGAGCCGAAAGACAACGGGTACCAGAGCCTTCACACCTGCATCCGCGCGCCTGGCGGCCTCGTCTACGAGGTCCAGATCCGGACCGTGGCGATGCACACCCTGGCCGAAGGCGGCGGCGCGGCGCACTGGAAGTACAAGAAGGATGGCACGCCCGAGATCGAGGACGACGAGCTCCCGCAGGGAGTCCTCGTCAGCCTGACCGACGCCCTCCGCCGCCGCGGCATCGGCGGCTGAGCGACCGCGCCGGGCGTCAGTCCTGCACCGGGGCCATCCTCCAGAGCCCGGCGGCGTCGCCCTTCCACGAACCGGTGAATCGCCCGCGCAGCCGCACTTCCCAGCGTGACTCCATGTCGAGCTCAGGAGGGAGCTCCCCGGGGCAGCCGTCGCTGACGTCGCGCCCGTGGCACCACCTCGTCCCGCCGGCGAAGGCCCCGCGAGCAGAGGACCAGAACGCCCGGGCAGCGTCCGTGTCGGGAAGCGTCACCTCGTCGAGGAGCTCCTCCTCCAGCTCGACCGCGGACCCTTCCGCGTCCCTCACGGCCGTCCGCTCCGGGCCCGCCGCGTCGAAGCCCGTGACCTTGAGGAACGCCGCCGCCGCCGCCGCCGCCCGCGCCGGGTCGTCTCCCATCATTCCGAGGAGGGAATCCACACCGCGCGGGTGACCGAGCACGCCGAGCATCCGAGGTCCGGTCGCTCCCCTGTTCGAGGGGCCCCGATCGGCGGCTGCAGACAGAAGGAAGGAGAGGTCCGGCGCGTCGCCCAGGATCGCGAGAAGACGCAGCCACTCCGCGTTGTCCTCTCCTTCCGAACGGGCCCGGGCCCGGCAGGCCTCCAGGGCAGCCGGGAGAGAGAACCAGGCGGCCGCTTCGACCGCCTCGAGCGCGACGGCAGGATCGGGGTCGGCGAGGCCGCGCGCTACGAGCTCCGGCCGCGGTGCCTCGCCGAGGAGAAGGGCGAGCCGCCAGGCGGCCGCGCGGACTGCGGGGTCCGCGTCGCCGGCGAGCCGCTCTTCGAGGCGCGCGGGGGCGCCGGGGGCCCGCTGGAGGGCAAGGGCGGTCGCCGCCGCCAGCGCGAGCCCGGCATCGGCGGAAGCAGCGAGCGTGCCAAGCTCCTCCCGCGTCTCCCGCGAGGGGCCGTGACCCAGCGCTTCCGCGAGTCCGGCTCGTCCTTCTCCGCCCGAGGCGACAAAGGCGTCGAGTACCGCGCGTGCGCCGTCGCGACCCGATCCCAGAAGCGGGAAAGCCGCGGCAAATGCCGCGCTCGCGTCGTCCGATGCGAGTCCCGGCGCGACGAGGTCGAAGAGGTCTCCGCGCGCGAGAGCGAGGCCGTCCGCGTGCGCCTCGATCCGCGCGTCGAAGCGCGCCAGGTCCTGTCGGGTCAGCTCGGGTGACGAAAGCCCCTCGCGCCGCAGGGCCCAGAGAAAAGCGAGCTCCTCGAGGTGCTCCTCGAGAACGTCACGCAGCAGCGGGGCCTTCGGCGAAAGCACTTCTCTGCCCTTCCGTCTCAGTTGATCGAGACCGTCCCGCCGCGGATCCGGTTGAGCCGGCGCGCGTGCGAGACGAGGTCCTTCCCGCGGAGGAGGATCTTTCCGTCCTCGCGCAGGGTGATCGAGCCTTCTCCGACCTTCAGCGTCAGGCCCTTTGTCGCCTCGAGGAGGATCTCCTCGGGAGGGGCGTCGGCGGCGGTCCCGGGCGCGCCGGGCCGGAGGATCCTTCCGAGGACGACACCCCGCCCGCCGTTCCCTTCCGGGACGACGACGAGGACCGTCTCTCCTTCGGCAAGGGGCCGGGCGCCTGCGGCACGCGGCTCGAGAAGGTCACAGGCCACGATCGCCCCGTCCGGGCCGTAGTCGACGAGGACCGCTTCGTCGAGAAGCGCCACGACCTTTCCGACACAGGTTCCCGCCGTGGCCGAGGTGGCGAGCGCGACGATCCGATTTCCTTCGAGCATGAGCAGCTCCCTCACTTTCCGCCGGGGCGCACGACCCCGAGCCGGGGAAGGTCGACGACGATCGTCCCCCAGACCGCCTTCTCGTCGGAGCCGGGCGGCGCGGTGACGTCGATCCGGGCCGAGGCGCGGTAGTCCGCCGGGACGAGACGGACGCGCGTTCGTGCCCGGAAGGCCACCTGGCGCCCCGGCGCGAGCTCGACGAGCTCCGGCGCGGACCCGGGGACGACCTTTCCGTCCACGATCTCCGACACCTCTCGCCCCTCGAAGGGGACGTCGCGCGCGTCGACGACCGTGCCGTCGGGGCCGACCCGCGCGAGCGTGACCGAAAGGCCCGAGCCGTCGCCGTCCCGCGAGCCGGGGTGGACGAACGGAACCGGCCCGAGCCCCGGGTTCGAGATCCGCACCTCCAGGACGAGGTCGTCGTCCGGCCCGAGCGCCGCGCTTCCCCACGCGGCACCGGCCTCGAGGGCGCGGTGGGCGTGCCCCATCACCTCCTCGACCTTCTTCTCCACCTTCGAGAA
Source organism: Holophagales bacterium UBA5066 (assembly GCA_002414905.1). Taxonomy (GTDB): domain Bacteria; phylum Acidobacteriota; class Thermoanaerobaculia; order UBA5066; family UBA5066; genus UBA5066. The sequence continues at coordinate 7,993 of DIAY01000181.1, forward strand.
GACCTCCTGCTCCGCGGGCGTCAGCGCGCCCTCCGCCTGCGAGTGGACGATCTCAGCCCGGCCCTTCGCCATGATCCCGAGAGAGACCATCGGCGTCCCGGGAGAGTGCATCCCGGAGGAGCGCGCCGACCCGAGGGACCGGACGAGCCGGGCGAGTGCGTCCCACTCGCCGGAAGCCATCGCCCGGCGGAAGAAACCAATCCGGGGGATGCCGGGAAGGGAGGTGTCCGTCCTCGCAAGGGCAGCCTCTGGCGTGAAGCTTCCGCCGAGAGTCCCCGCCGAACCGACGCTCTGTGTGTAGAAGACCCAGGTGTCAGACATGTTTCCCTCTGGCGCTCCTGCCGCCGTCGTGGGCAGCGCCATCGCGAGCAGGAGCGGCACGGCTGCCGTGGCAAGCCTCATGGCAGGAGCGTTTCACGCTCATATTCATCGTTCGCCTTTGGCAGGAACCACGCATGGAAGTCGTCGAGGTGGTTCTTCATGATCCCTGTCCCGTTCGGCCCCATCAGGCTCCCCGGGACGTCGGGGGTCGGCGGCTGTCCGGTGGCATTGCCACTCGCGTCGGTCGGGACGTAAATGGCTCCCGTCCGGTACTCGTCGTAGAGCCCGAGCGTGTGGCCGAACTCGTGGGCCCGCACGCCCGCCTGGTTTCCCTCGTGCCCGCACCGCTCCATGAACCAGTTCCCCGAGTTCCACCACTTGTCGTGGACGGTGCCGTCCGGCTTGAGATAAGTGTCCGGGTTTCCTGACCAGATGTTGACAGCGGCGAACTCTCCCGAGTCGACGAAGAGGCACTCCACCTCTATCGGAAAGAGACAGCAGCCCCCGAAGCAGCGGCAGTCCCTCCCCCGCTTGCAGGCCTTGCGGTGCTCGCGCCATTTACGGGTCCAGATCGCCTCGATCTCGGCCTTCCATGCCTTTTTCTCCGTGTCGCCGAAGGTCGCGCCCCCGGACGCGACGAGCTTGATCCTCCCGGTGACCTTGAAGACACCATCCTTGATCTCGAGGTCGAAGCCGTAGTCCCAGCCCCAACGCCCAGTCCCCTGCGTGTAGATATAGGTTCCGTCGGGCTGCAGGACGGGCGTCATCTGCGGAACGGTCCGCCGCTTCTTGCTCCCCGCCTCGCGGACCTCCTCGGGGACGGTGATCATGAGCGGGCTCGACGACCGAGCGAACTCCCCCGCGCCGAAGGCGAGGATGTCGAGCCGGACCTGGTTCTTCGGCGACGGCCCCGTCATCGTCACCCAAGGGACTTTCGTCATCCCTCCCGAGATCGGCGAGACGAAGTAAGCCACCGGAAGACCGAGGAGCCCCCGAACGACGGAGATGCTGAGGTAGTAGCCCGGGTCGCCCCCCGCCGCCGACACGACGATGTCGACTTCGTCGCCGCACTTCGCCTCTCCCTTGCTCCACCTCACCGTCCACTGGGGCAGGTTCAGCCACGGGAACGGGACGAGGAGAGGGTCCTGAATGAGGATTCCCGGCGGTGTATTCGGCGACAGGTTCGCGTTCTGCAGCATCAGGTCGAACTGCCGGAAGACGAAGTCACCGTCCACCATCACGTCGAACGAGAAGGTCAGAGGGAGCGCCTTCCCCTTGTTGACCTGAGAGATGATCCCGCCCACCGTCCCCGGCTCGTCTCCGGTGCTCGTCGAGAAGTTCGATTTGCGGAGCATGATCGACTGGCCGTCGACCTTGACCGTCGTGCTGCCGTTCGCGGTGTGCTTCGAGAAGGCGATGTTCGGGTACGGGATCGGCACGGGCGTGCCGCCAGCGGGCGTGGGCGTCTTGCAGACGTCGGGGAACGCGATGGCGATGCCACCGCTCTTCTTGTGGACCACCGTCAGGAAGTTGACCGTCGTCGTCGCCATCCGTCGTTCACCCCTTCGCGACCGGCCGGGCCGAGGCGAGGGCGACCGCCGCCCTCTCACCCGCGTCCGACGCCGCACAGACGAGCGCTGCGCCCCGCCCCCCGCGAACCCCGCCGGCCGCCAGGACGAGGAGGAGCGGAGCCATCGCCGCCCCCAGATCGCCGACGACGGACGCCGGCACGTGTCGCCGCCATCCGGCGGGGAGCGGCGAGAGGACCCGCGTCTCGACGAGCGCCCACTCGAGGTCGCGGTTCCTCTCTCCGTTCAGGTCCGTGTAGACGTCCGTGATCCGCGCATCCGGGCCCGCCGCCGCCAGCACCGCACCGAGAGCGCGGCTCGCGCCCTCGCCCCGGCTCGGCTCCGTCCCGTCGAGCGGGACCGCTTCCTGCCCGCGTCCCGTGCCCGCGATCGTGGCGACGGCCGTCGCTCCGCGGCGGGCCGCGCCGTCGAGCCGTTCGAGGACGACGAACGCGCTCCCCTCGCCGGGGATCAGGCCCCCCGGGGCGCGGTCCGTCCGGAGCTTCGACCTTCGGTTCAGCTCCGTCACGGCCGCGCCGGAGAGCAGGTCGTCGAGCCCGCCGACGAGGGCGACGTCGGCCTCGCCAGCGAGGAGCCTTGCCACCGCCGCCTCGAGAGCGATGAGGCCCGAGGCATGTCCTCCCGGGTACGGCACGACCTTCGTGCCGCGCGGGTCGAAGAGGCGGGCCGCGATCGCTCCGTCGCGGAAGGTCACCGGGGCGCCCCGATCGGCCCACGGAGCGTCATCCGCCGGGAGCGCGAGAAAGACCTCCACTGCGACCCGGCGATAGGCCGCGTCGACATCGCGGGGCTCGTAGAGACCGGCGTCCCATAGGGCCTCCCGGGCCGCCGCGAGCGCGAGGTCGCATGGCCGGGCCGATCCCAGCGCTGCCGCGAGCCCCTCCGCGCTCGAGGCCAGGTACACGCCCCCTTCCTCGCCGGGGTCCCCGCCGGTTCCGGAAAGCGGCTTCTCGACCACGCGACGGATCCCGGCGCGAATCGACGTCGCCGTCTGCGCCGCGCTCGCCCCGACGGCGGTCACAGCGCCGATCCCCGTGATCGCGACCGGACCGCGTGCGGCTCCTCTGGCCTCGGACGACGTCACGGCCCCTCCGCCTCGACGGCGACGCACTCCACGTCGCGGGTCATCCCGTGGACCCGGGCGTAGGCACCGAAGGTCAGCTCGACGAGGAGCGCGTCGGCGTCGACGAGGACCGTCTGGAGCGAGAACGACAGGTCGACCTTCCGCGTCCGGAAGAAAATCTGCCCCGCGGGGACGACGCGTGGGAGCTCGAAACGGATCTCCCCGTGCGGCACGACCCCGGTGACGACGACGGGCGTCCCGGCGGGAGGGGGCGCGGGAGCGACGAGCCCGGGAGCGCCGCGCTGGTGGTAGCGCGGGTCGAGGTCGGTCGGAGGCAGCGGCGCCCTCTGGCGGCGCCACGCGGCGTCGTAGGTTCCGCCGAAGGAGCGGCGCGGCTCCCAGTGCGGTGCGACGAAGCCGAAGCCGGCGGGCGTCGGCCGGTCGAGCGCGCCACGGACCGGCTGCGCCGGGTCCTCCACCTGTGGAAGCCTCTCTCCCGCGACCGGCCGGCGCGACTTCCGTGCGCGGAAGCCGATTCCGACCGGATTACGGGGATCCTCCTCGGCGGGCTCACCCTCGGGAACCGCCTCGTCGCGCCCCCCCCAGGCGTTCTCCCACGTCAGCGCCACCGACTCGAAAGGCGCTGGATCGGGGAGCGTCGCGGAGCCCCCCCAGCGGCGCTCGCCGAAGACACGAGCCTCCCGCCCCATGGCCCCGACGCGAAAGAGGACGTCGACCTGCGGCGCCGGGCGCGAGCGCCCGGCGTGTCCGAGGAGGACGAGGTCGCACCCGGGCTTGCCCGGGCAGAGGTCGGAGGCTCGGAGAATCGAGGAGCGACCGGGCTCGCCCGACGCCTCGTCGGCGAGGCGAACTGGCGGCGGCTGGGCCGCGGGAGCGAGCCGGCCGCGCGGCGAGACGGCAAACGAGGCCTTCAGGACGACGGCGAGCGTCTCCGCCCCGTCCCCATCGAGGAGGAGCGCTCTTTCCGCCACGTACCGGCTCCGGTTCACGAGTTCCATGGTTCGACCGTCGCTCCGTCAGTTCTGACTGATCTTGCTGCCCTTGACCGTGACACTGGAAGTGGCCTTGACGTTGATCTTCCCCGACGCCTTCAGGGTGATGTTTTTTCCGGTGATCGTAATCGTCCCGTCCTTCTTCAGAGTGATACCGGCCTTGCCGGTCTGGAGCTGAATGGAGTCGGCGGCCGTCAGGGAGAGCGACTTGCCCGCCGTCACGGCGGCGCTTCCGCCCACCTGCGTCGAGGAATTGCCTCCGACGTTCGTCGTCGCGCTCCCGCCGACCGAGATCGACTCCTCTGCGCCGACCGCGAGGCTGTAGGCACCGCCGATCGCCACGACTTCCGCGCCGCCGATCGTCCGCGTCTCGGCCGCTCCGATCGTGATCATCCGGGTCGCCCCGATCGTGATCGTCTCGTTGCTCCCGACCGTCTCAGTCCGATCCACGCCGACGCTCGTCGTCTCGTCGTTGCCGATCGACTTGGAGCGGTCGTGCCCGACGGTGTGGGTCTCGTCGGCCTCGACGGAGATCGACTGGTTGCGCTCCGCATGGATCTTCAGGAGCTCCCCGCCCTTCTTGTCCTCGAACATAATCTCGTTGAAGTTGGGCGGTCCGCCCCCCATCGTGCTGCGCGATTTCACGCCGCTTCGCGTCTTGTTCGCCGGAAGATCGTACGGCGGCATCATGTCGGCGTTGTAGACGCTGCCGACGACGATCGGCTGGTCCGGGTCGCCTTCCAGGAAATCGACGATCACCTCCTGCCCGATCCTCGGGATCTGGATCGCCCCCCAGTTCCTCCCCGCCCAACTCGTCCCCACCCGGATCCAGCACGAGGAGTTATCGTCGTTCTTCCCTCCCCGGTCCCAGTGGAACTGCACCTTCAC
>DIAY01000181.1:12930-19039 GCA_002414905.1 Holophagales bacterium UBA5066
CCAGTGGAACTGCACCTTCACCCGGCCGTACTTGTCGGTGAAGATCTCCTCAAGTTGCGGCCCCACGACCACCGCCGTCTGGCTCCCCTGAACCACCGGCTTCGGCGTCGTCCGCCGTGGCCGGAACGGCATCGCCGCCGGGATGCAGAGCGCCTCGTTCTCGTATGTCAGCTCCGCTTCCTCTCCGGAACGGTAGCCCGCCCCGCAGGTCGCCGAGTGGCTTACCGACGTCAACACGTACTCCCCGTCCGCGTTGAAGTGCTTCTGCAGCTTGAACTTGTATCCGGGCACGAGGTGCTTCACGGTGCTCTTCGCCCGGATCACCACGGCCGGCGCCGTCCCTTCGTCCATCCGGATCCGGACCGTCCGCTCCCTGTCGCGGTAGATCTTCTGCAGCTCCGACGGCTGCTCCCCGCCCCCCGTGTTGATCCCGTCGAAACGCTGCGCGTACTCCCCGGGATAGTCGTAGACCTCCAGCTGGTCCACGCCCTGCACCTTCAGATTGTGCGTCTCCTTTCCAACCGGAAGGCTCGCCATGATCTGCGCCTCGGCCTCCAGGTGCGTTTTCGGCAGCTCGAAACTGTGATCCCAGAGAGCGTACTTCCCGGGACGGATCTCCTGCTCCTTCTTCCATGCCCAGATCCGGTTCTCGTCCCGAACCCCTCCCTCGACCTCTTCGTAGATGAGCTTGCACTCCCCCGGCAGGTCCGGGTGGTCGGAGGGGCTGTCGGAAACGATCATCTTGTGGTCGCCGTCGGAGTGCTCGAAGAAGAAGTAGATTCCCTCCTCCTCCATCAGCCGCGCTCCGAAGTTGAAGTCCGTCTCCCGGTACTGTACGCAGTAGTCTCGCGGCTCGTATTTCTCGTTCAGCCGCCAGTCCACCGTGAACCCGGCGAAGACCTTCTTCAGGATCTCCGACACCGTCATCCGCTGGAAGATCCGGCTCTGCGCCTTGCAGGTCAGCAACCAGACCTCCGGCACGAGCTGTGCCTCGTACTCGGTGAAGAGCTCGTTCTGCCCACCCTGGGCGAACCGCACGCAGAGCCCGTTCAGGTACGTCTCGCCGCCGTCCGGCAGCGCGAGATAGACCGTGACCTTCTGGCCCAGGATCGCGTCGAACGCCACTTTAGTCTTGTTCTCCGCGAGCATCTCGAGCCGGTAGCCGAAGAGCGTCGAGATCGCCTCCGTCCCCCAGAACCCGGTCAGGAGCAGTTCGTCCGGCCCGAGCGGAGTGTTGACGCGGAGCTTTCGATCCTGGTGCTTGTACTCGCCCATCGAGATTCCCCCTTTGCCGGAGACCCGGGCACACAACCTGGTCAGGCCGTTGACTCGGCGTCAATATAGGTTCATCGACGGACGCAGGTCAAAGGCGGGCCGTCCGAGACGGACATCCGCGTGACCCGGCTCACCGGAAATCACGGCCGGCCGGACCTGCTCACGGCGTGTGCGGCAGAGCGGGCCCGACCTACCGGATGAAGTTCGAGCGCTTCACCGTGAGGTCGCGGGCGCTCATTTCCACCTCGAAGCCCGGCCTCGAGCCCGGACTTCCCCGGCCGCCAGGGGCCCCGTCCTTGTCCGTGAACGCGACGACCAGGGAGCCGCCCTCGCTCATCAGGGCAATCCGGTACGGCGACAGGTCTGTAACGCGCTGCCCGAACACCTCGGCACCCTTCCGGATCGCGGGGAAGCTGCTGCCCTGGATACTGTCCTGAACCGGGGTGCGGTCTCGCGCCGTGGTCAGCCTCTCCAGCTCCGTGACGCTGAGCTCCGCTTCGGGTGAAACGCGCGCGCCGATCTGACCCTCGATGCCGACGAGGACGACGACGGTACTCCCACCGTCTCCTATGACCGCAATCGTCCGGCGGGTCACATCCGGCGTGTGCCGCTGAAGGGTCTTCAGCGCGGCCTCGATGGCGAGGTAGCTCGTCCCCTTCAGCGCATCGATGACCTTGACGGGGCCGGGGTTCGGCATGACGATTTGCCCTCCAATCGCTATCACCGTGAACGTATCCGAGAAGCGGGCGCCTGTCACAAGACTGTCTCGTCCCCGGTCGCGGCATCGTACCGTCGGAAGGTTCCGCTCGGAGTACCGAGATAGCCCGCATACCCTGGGGTCCCTGCCCCGTCGCTGGCGATGCCGTTCCGGTCCGTGGTGGAGAAGTTGTCACTATTGAAGTCGTCGTTGGCGGGGTCGCTGGTTCGCACCGCAGCGCCGGTGACCGGGTCAGCCGTCGAATAATCGCCGTGAGTGTGATAGTCGCCCACCACGGTTGTACCCGGTGGGGCCGGAGAGTCCGACGGGTTCGCACCCTGGTCGCTGCCCTGGAGCGGGCCCGTGTAGTAGTACTGGCCGTCCGTCCCTCGGTAGATCAGGCCCGAATACTCCCGGTTATCGCGGATGGAATCGGGATTCGCACGCTCGAGCGCCGCCCGGGCGGCTTCGTCCTGCGTCGCAAACGGCCCGTTCGTCGGCGCCGGTTCCGCTCCGGCTCCGGCTCCGGCTCCGGCGCCGGTCCCTCCGCCTCCACCGCTCGGACCGCCCGAGCCGCTGTCACCGATCATCACGGTCATGCAGCCCATCGCGATCGGGTCCGGTCCGCCACAGGCCTCGAACGCCTGGTCCCCCATGCGGGCCGCAGGAAGGTTTCCGATCTTTACCGTCGCGCTGCCTCTCGTGACGAAGCCCGGTCCGTGCGGTGGGATCGGCACGGGAATGGGGCAGATGTTCATGTCGGAGAGACCCGCCATCGCCGACACGACGGCGCTCGCTGCGGCTGCCGCAGCCGCCTTGATTCCCTCTGTGTAGGCGATGTTGGCCGCCGGCTGGCCGCCCGGGACGACGGAGGCTGCCGTCCAGGTCGTCGTGAGAGCGACGTTCGTGGCGGTCATCACGCCGACCATGCTGCCTGCGGTCGCCGCCGGGGCGGGCGCACCGCACGCGGCTGCAGCGGCTCCCCCCTGGATGAGCGTCCCGGATATCTGCACGAGACTCGCCGTCGCGTCGACCGGCGTCATCTGTGGCCTCAGCATGAACGAGTTCATCGCGTTCGAGATCCCCTCGACCGCGCTCGCCATCGCCAACGGCAGCGCCCTCCACGCGGGCTTATTGCCGATGAAGACGGTGAGGCAGCCGGGTCCCGGGACCAGAGACGAAAGGTGAGTCGTCGTGTCCCCGAGTCGGGCGGCCGGGGGCATGGCTCAACTTCCCCTTTCGTGCCGCGACGTCTTCGTCAGCACGACTTCTGTCCCGTCTTGGCGTCGTCGGCTTCCGCCGGATCCGGCGGGTTGGCCTCCGCCGCGTCGGCGGGCGAAGCGGGGCTAGAGCCGCTCCCGCTCCCCGCGGCGCCGCCGCTGTTGATCAGGACCATCGTGCCCTGAATCGTCACCCCCGCCGGACCGATGTCGACGAAGCCGCCCGGTCCCTTGAGCGTGACCTGAACGCCGGCCTCGATGATGACCTTCATCCCTGCCTTGAGGTGGATCTCCTGCCCGGCCTCGTGAGCCCAGTCCGTACCGGTCCTCTCCTGGGTCTTCCCTCCGACGGTCACCGACAGACCGCCGTCTACCTTGGTCCTCGCGTCGGCCTTGACGTGAAGGTCGTCGTTCCCGCCAATCGTCGTCGTCCGGTTTCCCTTGACGGCCGTGTCGAGGTTTCCGCTCCCCTCGTCGCCCCCTCCGACGAGGAGCTTCATGTCGCCGCCGACTTTCTCCTCGTGGTAGCGCTTCACCAGAATGAAGCGGTCCCTGAAGACCTTCTCCTTGTAGTCGCCGTGCTTGCTCCCGTCCTTCTCGCCGCCGATGACGAGGTGGCGGTCGTTGAGAATCCTCTCCCTCAAGTCGTTCTTCACGCGGACATCCATGTCCTTCTCGGCGTGGACGAAGACCTGTTCCTTGTCTTTCGTGTCGTCGAAACGGAGCTCGTTGAAGCCCTTGCCTCCCATCGTCGTGTTCGACTTGAAGCCCGAGACCTTGTTGTCGTTCTTGTGCTTCGCATCCGGCCCCTGCCCCAGATACGGGGGCATCTGGTCGGAGTTGTAGACCGAGCCCACGATGATCGGCTGGTCCGGGTCGCCTTCCAGGAAATCGACGATCACCTCCTGCCCGATCCGCGGCCAGTGGGATGCTCCCCACCTCCGTCCTGCCGCGAGCTGGCCCACCCGGAGCCACGTGGAGCTTTCTTCGTTGCACTTGCCGTCGCGATCCCAGTGGAACTGCACCTTCACCCGCCCGTACTTGTCGGTGAAGATCTCCTCACCTGGCGGTCCAACGACGACCGCCGTCTGGCTCCCCTGGACCACCGGCTTCGGCGTCGTCCGCCGTGGCCGGTACGGCATCGCCGCCGGAATGCAGAGCGCCTCGTTCTCGTACGTCAGCGCCGCTTCCTCTCCGGAACGGTACCCCGCCCCGCACGTGGCCGCGTGCTTCACCGACGTCAGCAGGTACTCCCCGTCCGCGTTGAAGTGCCGCTGCAGCTTGAACTTGTATCCCGGCACCAGGTGCTTCACGTTGCTTTTGGCCCGGATCACGACCGCTGGCGCCGTCTCCTCGTCCATCCGGAGCCGGACCGTCCGCTCCCTGTCCTGGAAGATCTTCTGCAGCTCCGCCGCCTGCTCCCCGCCTCCCTTGTTGACCCCGTCGAAACGCTGCGCGTACTCCCCGGGAAAGTCGTAGACCTCCATCTGATCCACGCCTTTCACCTTGAGCTTGTGCGTCTCCTTGCCCACCGGCACGCTCGCCATGATCGGCGCCTCGGCCTCCAGGTGCTGGTGGGCGATCTCGAAGGTGTGGTCCCACAGCACCGACTTCCCGGACCGTATCTCCTGCTCCTTCTTCCACGCCCAGACCCGGTTCTCGTCGCGAACCCCGCCTTCCACGTCCTCGTAGATGAACTTGTTCACGCCCTTGAGGTCCGGATGGTCGGTGGGATCGTCCGTGACGATCATCTTGTGGTCGCCGTCGGAGTGCTCGAAGAAGAAGTAGATCCCTTCCTCTTCCATCAGCCGCGCCCCGAAGTTGAAGTCCGTCTCCCGATACTGCACGCAGTAGTCCCGGGGCTCGTACTTCCCTCTCGGGCGCCAGTCCACCGTGTACCCATCGAAGACCTTCTTCAGGATGTCCACCACCGTCATCCGCTGGAAGATCCGGCTCTGCGCCTTGCGCGTCAGTCTCCAGACGTCCGGCACGAGCGCCGCCTCGTACTCGGTGAAGAGCTCGTTCTGCCCCCCCTGGGCGAACCGCACGCACAGCCCGTTCAGGTACGTCTCGCTGCCGTCCTCCAGCGCGAGGTAGACCGTCACCTTCTGCCCCAGGATCGCGTCGAACGCCACTTTGGTCTTGTTCTCCGCCAGCATCTCGAGCCGGTAGCCGAAGAGCGTCGAAATCGCTTCCGTCCCCCAGAATCCGGTCAGGAGCAGCTCGTTCGGCCCGAGCGGAGTGTTGACGCGGAGCTTGCGGTCGCTGTGCTTGTACTCGCCCATCGAGGTTCCCCCTACGCCGGCAACCCGAACCGACAAACTGACTATCCCTGGTACTCCCCGTCAATATAGAGCCGCGGATGGACGCGGGTCAAAGGGCCGGGATTCCTGAAGTACAACCACGTGACCCGGCTCACCCGGCAGGTGAGGAACTCGGCCGCCGGCGGAATCGCGCGATGGTCGGACGCCAAACGACGCCGTTTCGCGACCACCGGACAGTCTACGCTCGGGAGGCCACGAACCGGGTCGCGCGGTCGATCCCCGAGAGGGAAGAAGCGCTTCCGTGACCTCGGTCACCCCAGGCCTGTCTAGCTTGACGTCCGTCTGACTTACGTCTAACTTGCGACAATGGGTGAAATCGGCCCCCCCGCCCGCGACATGTTCATGCCGGGGGACGCGCGAAAGATCGTCTCCCCCGGCGCGCGGAAGGAAGAGCTGCGAAAGCGCAGCTTTGGACACCCCTCCGCCGCGCCGCGGGTCCGCTGGGCCGAGCTGCGGTGCGCATCGGCCTTCTCTTTCCTCGAGGGAGCCTCCGAACCCGAGACGCTCGTCGAGCGGGCCGCGGTCCTCGGCCTTCCCTCGGTCGCCCTCGTCGACCGCAACGGCGTCTCCGGCGCGCCTCGCTTCTTCAAGGC
>DIAY01000181.1:19196-20002 GCA_002414905.1 Holophagales bacterium UBA5066
CCTCCTCCGCCGGGCCTCCCGCCGGCCCGCGTCACCCTCCTCGTCGAGAGTCAGACGGGCTATCGCAACCTCTGCCGCCTCCTCACCGCCGCCGCACTCGGCAAGCCGAAGGGGCAGGCCGCGGCCTCCTGGGCCGACATCGCCGCCCACGCCGAGGGGCTCCACGTCCTCTCAGGCGGGCTCGAGGGGCCGATCCTCCGCGCGCTCGAGCGGGTCGGGGCCGACGCCGCGGGCAAGCTCCTCACGCGCCTCGCGGCACTCTTTCCGGGCCGTCTCCACGTCGAGCTGCAGAGGCACCGGGTCCGCGACGAGGAGGCCCGCAATGCCGTTCTCCTCGACCTCGCCCGCGCGCATCGCCTCCCCCTCGTCGCCACGAACGGCACCCGCTATGCCCGCCGGCGCGACAAGGACCTCTTCGACGTCCTCACCTGCATCCGCCACCACACCACGGTCGATGCGGCCAGCCGCCTCCTCGAGGCGGGCTCGGAGCGACACCTGAAAGGGCCGGAAGAGATGGCCGCCCTCTTCCGCGACCTTCCCGGGGCCGTCTCCGGCGCGGCCGACCTCGCCGACCGCCTCGCGTTCACGCTCGCCGACCTCGGCTACCGCTTCCCCGAAGCGAAGCTCCCCCCGGGCGAGACGCCGTCGTCGTGGCTGAGGCAGAAGACGTGGGAAGGGGCACGAGGCCGCTTCCAGCCGCTCACCGCCCGGGCGCAGGACCAGCTCAAGCGCGAGCTCGACCTCATCGCAAAGCTCGACCTCGCCGGCTACTTCCTCGTCGTCCACGACATCGTCGAGTTCTGCCG
>DIAY01000181.1:20178-20804 GCA_002414905.1 Holophagales bacterium UBA5066
TCCTCGTCCAGGGGCGCGGCTCGGCCGCCAACAGCGCCGTCTGCTACGCCCTCTCCATCACCGCCGTCGACCCGGTGAAGATGGAGCTCCTCTTTGAGCGGTTCCTCTCGGAGGAGCGGGGCGAGTGGCCCGACATCGACCTCGACCTCCCCTCGGGCGCCGCGCGGGAGAAGGTGATCCAGCACGTCTACGCGACGTACGGCGTCCACGGTGCGGCGATGACGGCGAACACCATCACCTACCGCGACCGCTCCGCCGCGCGCGAGACGGCCAGGGCCCTCGGCTTCTCCACCGAGCAGGTCGACACCCTCGCCAAGAGGCTCGCGACCTGGAGCTTCGGGGAGTATCGGGATGCCGCGGGATCGCTCGCGGCGCGGGAGCCTGCGGGCGGCGGAGACGGGAACCGCGCAGGAAACACGGGGAACGAGGCCCCCGCACCCCCCCCACCCCTCCCGGAAAAGATGGCCAACGAGATGCGCGCCGCCGGCTTCGACCCCGACGACGTCCGCCTCCGGCACTTCGGCTCCCTCTTCCGCCGAATACAGAACCTCCCCCGCCACCTCGGCCAGCACTCGGGCGGAATGGTCGTCGCGGGGGGCCGCCTCGACGAGGTCGTCCCGCTCGAG
>DIAY01000181.1:21032-22298 GCA_002414905.1 Holophagales bacterium UBA5066
GCCGAGATGGTCCCGACGATCCGAAGCGCCGAAGGGGTCCACGTCGACCTCGCCCACCTGCCGCACGACGACCCGTCCGTCTTCGAGATCCTGAACAGGGCCGACACCGTAGGCTTGTTCCAGGTGGAGAGCCGCGCCCAGATGGCCTCTCTCCCGCGCAACGCCCCGCGCTGCTTCTACGACCTCGTCATCCAGGTCGCGATCATCCGGCCCGGCCCGATCCAGGGCGGCATGGTCCACCCCTTCTTCGACCGCCGCCAGGGGCGCATCCCGGTCGAGTACCCGCACCCGTCGCTCGAACCGATCCTCAAGCGCACGCTCGGCGTCCCGCTCTTCCAGGAGCAGCTCCTGAAGATCGCCATGGTCGCGGCCGGCTTCACGGGCGGCGAGGCCGAGGAACTGCGCCGCGCGATGGGCTTCAAGCGCTCGAGCGAGCGGATGGCCGTCATCGAGACGCGCCTGCGCTCCGGGATGACCGAGCGCGGCATCACCGGCGAGGCGCAGGAGCAGATCGTCCGGTCCATCACGTCGTTCGCGCTTTACGGCTTCCCCGAGTCGCACGCGGCGAGCTTCGCCCTCATCGCCTGGGCGAGCGGCTGGCTGAAGGTCCACCACCCCGCCGCGTTCCTCGCCGGCCTCCTCAACGCCTGGCCGATGGGCTTCTACCACCCCGCGACCCTCGTGAAGGACGCGCAGCACCACGGGACCGACGTCCTTCCCATCGACGTCACCCGCTCCGGCCGCCTCTGCCGCACCGAGCGCCTCCGCGGGCCGTGGCCGAAGCACCTGCCGCGCCCCTCGCCCGCCGTCGTCACGCCGTCGCTCGCGGTGCGCCTCGGCCTGCGCTTTGTCCGCGGCCTGCGCGCATCCACGGCCGACGCCATCGAGCGCGAGCAGACGCGTGCCCCCTTCGCGGGGGTGAAGGACCTCGCCCGCCGCGCCGCCCTCCGCGAGGACGAGCTCTCCGCCCTCGCCCACGCCGGCGCCTTCGCGACGCTCCCGGACGCCGCGACCGGCGAACGCGGCCTCTCCCGCCGCACCGCTCTCTGGCAGGCCGCCTCCGCCGCGCGCGACCTGGGGCCGCTCTACGACACCCTCGAGGACGACGTCGCCTCGCCCCTCCCCGAGATGAGCCGGTTCGAGGAGACCGTCGCCGACTACCAGACCTCGGAGATCACCGCCGGGCCGCACCTCATCGCCCACTTCCGCCCGCAGCTGAAGAAGGGCGGCATCCTCTCCGCCGCCGACCTCGCGAAAGCCCCTGAC
>DIAY01000006.1 GCA_002414905.1 Holophagales bacterium UBA5066
GCCCTCGCGCTCGCGGCGCTCCCGGCGAAGGCGCAGAAGATCACCGAGGTCGTCGCGGACCACGTGGGAAGTCCGGATACCTACGAGTACATCGAGATCGCCGCGAACCCGGCGCTCGTCCACCCGACGGGGAACCCGGACACCCAACTCGTGAGCCTGTCGGCCTACACGCTCCTCGAGATCGACGGAAGCACGGACCCGGGAAAGATTCTCCACGTCTGGACGCCGGGGACGACGAACGGCTCGGGTCTCTGGTCGACGGGCTACATGATGTCGACGCTCGAGAAGCCGGCGTTCACGATCCTGCTCGTCTCGGGCTTTTCCGGAGCGCTGGGAGACGACCTCGACGCAGGGGACGACGGATCCCTCGATTCGGCCCCCTGGAGTGAGATCGTCGACTCGGTGTCGTTTTCCGATGGTCTGCCGGGCTCGAGGTCGTACGGGACGCCGGTCCTGGGGCCGAGCTTCGACGGCGTCGCGACGGGGCCCGGTGGAGCATCGCGGTTTCCGTACTACGGCGACACCGACTCGTCCTCGGACTGGAAGAGGAACGACTTCGATGGCGACGGCCTTCCGCGTTTCACAGGAACGCTCGCTGCGGGCGAGGCCATGAACACGCTCGGCACGGTGAACCTCGTTTCGCTGACGGACTACTACGCCGGAATCGACGCGACGAGCCCGGCTGCACTGCGCGCGACGCTCCACGCTAGGATCGCGAACCACACCCGCTTCCCGTACACGTCGAACTCGACGGACACGTGGAACGTTCTCGAGCTCGCCGACGAGGACCCGACCGACACCGGGAAGATCCTGGACATCTACAAGAACGCCTCATACACGAAGAACTCAATCGCCGCGGGAGCCTATAACCGCGAGCACTCTTGGCCGAATTCTCGAGGCTTCAGCGATGCGAAGGCGATGTCGGAGTACACCGATTGCCACCACCTCTTCTCGTCCGACATCGGCTATAACTCGAACCGTGGTAACCAGCCGTTCGGAACGTCCGGCGTGAGCCGCACGGAGAATCCGACGAACCTGAACCACGGCTTCGGCGGCGGAAGCGGGCCGTATCCCGGGAACTCGAACTGGGACGACAACGTCGTCTATGAGGTCTGGAACCACCGCAGGGGCGACATCGCGCGGGCACAGTTCTACATGGACGTTCGATACGAGGCCGGCACTCACCCGTATACAGGTGCGACCGAGGCGAACCTTCAGCTCACGGACAATGGCGATCTGATCAATGGAAATGCGCCCTACATGGGATACCTCTCCGTCCTCCTTGCCTGGAATGCTGCCGATCCTCCCGACGACGCCGAACGCCGCCGCAATGACATCGTCGAGAGCTTCCAGGGGAACCGGAACCCGTTCGTCGACCACCCGGAGTGGGTCTCGTGCGTCTTCGAAGGGACGGGGTGTCAGGCCGTGACGGGTGGCCGCTTCTTCACACTCGCTCCATGCCGCGTGCTCGACACGCGAGACGGCTCGGTGATGGTCGACGGCGTGCCGCGGGAGGTCGCGTTCCACGAGGCCTGCGGGATTCCTTCGACGGCGCGGGCGCTCGCGGCGAACCTCACGGTGACGCAGCCGACCCTTCCGGGATCTCTGTCGGTCTATCCCGCGGACGGGGCCTCGACCGGAACGAGCGTCGTCCACTTCGGAGCCGGAAGAACCCGGGCGTCGACGACGATCATCAAGCTCTCGGACGATGGCACTGGACGTGCTCGGCTCGAGGCGACCGTGCCAACCGGGGGCACAGTCCACGTCATCGTCGACGTCAGCGGGTACTTCGACTGAGAGGTGCCGACCCGGCGGAAATTGGAGACCCGATGAACCTGTCGACCGGCCGTTCGGAGATGCTCGCACTGGCGTGCGTCCTCGCGCTCGCCGGTGCCCCTGCGACGGCGGCGGACGGGTCGAAGGGCGCAGCCGAGGCGGGGTTCTCGGGGCGTTGGGCGCTCTTGGTGACGAGGGACGACGGACCGGGCCGGATCGGAGAAACCCCCGGAATAGGGTTCGACCTGCCGCTCGAGGTGATGACGGACGCGCGCCTCCTCGTCATCGTCGACGACGGAACGACGCTCGGCATGAACTACCCTTCGGGCCGTAAGAGGACCTTCGTGACAGACGGCGGCAAGCGGTACCTCGACGACGGAGACGGCCCGGCCGACGTGACAGCCCGGAGAAAAGGAACGACCGTCTCGGTCCTGTCCGAGTGGTTCCGGGGCTACAAGCTGAGAGAGACCTGGGACCTCAGGGAGAACCCCCGTCGCCTCGTGGTAACGGGAAAGGTAAAGGGCCGTGAGTCCCAGGAGTACCTCCGGACCTACGAGCCGGCGCCTCCCGAGAAGTCCTCCCCATCGCCGGTGAAAGGCGATGGATCTTTTCCATCGTCGGTTCCAGAGTCCGCGCCCGGGGAGACTCCGGCCTCTTCCGGCACGCCGATCGAGCCCCCTCCTCCCGTGCTGGATCGCCTGGCCGAGTGCTCGATCCACCCTCCGAGGAACGCGAGCTCCGCCGAGCTGGGCCGCCTCGTCCGCATCTCTCAGGAGACGGCGGGGAAGGCGGCGGTGGAATCGCTCGCGCCTCAGAAACCGGGCGACGTGATCTCGTCCGACGTCGAGTCTTTCGAGGGTTGCCTCGCCTGGCCCTTCACGATCCGGTTGCCGCAGAAGAAGGGCCTGCAGGAGATCTTCGTCGACGCCGGTGACGGAAAGGTCATCCGGTCGGAGTTCATTCCGATCGGGCCCCCGCTTGCGGAAACGCCAGCCCCCTGACCCGGGTTCGAAGGCTCGAGGCGGCGGAATCAGTGTCCGGCGGGGACCTTCTCGCCGGCCTCGATCTTTACCGGCAGGACGTTCTTCGGCAGGGGAAGCGGGCAGGTCGCGTAGGGAGTGAAGGCGCAGGGCGGGTTCTGTGCGAGGTTGAAGTCGAGGAGAACCTTCGTCTCCCCGGCTTTCGGCCTCTCGGCGTAGAGGAAACGTCCCGCTCCGTACGTTTCGGATCCGGCTGTCGCGTCGCTGAAGACGAAGAAGAACGTCTGGTCGGCGGGGGATTCGACAGTTGGCTCGAGCGTGCGCTCGACGCCCGCGATCGTGAAGCGGACGAGGCCGGGCGCGAGCGCCTTCTGCGGCGGACCCTGGGCCGACGGCACGTCGATGGACCTCGGCACCTCGTAAGGCTCGAAGCGGCCCTCGACGCGGAGGGAGGTATCGACGGGGAAGTACTCGATGCCCTTGAAGCCGGTCCGCCGCGGGCTCTCGGGATCGCGGGCCCTTACCGCGAGCCGGCCTCCCCGCTCGATGACGGTGAGGCGGATGCGGCCGACGGCGACGACGTCGGGCTTGCCGTCATGGTCCGTCACGAGCGGCGCATCGCTCGGGGGAGCGCCGTTCACCGAGACGGGAGCTCCCGGCTCGGCGCGCAGGAGAACCGAACCGTCCGGCCGGAGGTCGAAGGCGGCCGCTTTCGCCGGAATACCGGGTGCCTCGAGGGCGATCGGAGCGGCCGGGTCGGTACCGACGGGGTTCTCTCCGGGAGTCAGCCAGTGCAGCGCGACGAGTGTCAGCCAGCCGTTCTCCGAGGCCAGTCGACTCTCGCGGAAGGCGCGGGCCGTCCCGATCTCCGCCGCGTAGACGGGGTCCGCAGCGGGGGGGCGCTTGCAGGCGAGGGTCGCAAGGGCGAGGAGGAGCGCGGGAAGGGCTCGGCGCATGCGCCCTTCTAGCACGACAGCGAGGCCCGGGTCAGCTTGGTGCAGGCTCGGCGGAGGGGAGATTGAACGCGAAGACCGCCCCCGGACCCGGGTGTTCGAGGCGGATGCGCCCACCCTGCGCCTCGACCGCGAGGCGGCAGAACGCGAGACCGAGACCGGTCCCCCGGCCCGGAAGGTTGCCGACGATGAATCTCTCGAAGATCCGCGGGCGGAGCTTCTCCTCGACGCCCGGTCCCGTGTCGCGAATCCGCAGCTCGACCATGGCTCCGTCGACGCGGGCGCTCACACGGATCGGACCCGCGCCGATTTCGCTGAACTTCACGGCGTTTCCGACGAGGTTCTCGAGGATCCGTGCGACGAGCCCGGGGTCCGCGACGACCCGGGGAAGGTCCCCGGGGACCTCGGAGATCAGCTCGAGGCGGCGAGCCTCAGCAGCCGGGATGGCGAGCTGCAGGACCTCGTCGACGAGCGCGGGAAGAAGCACCTCCTCGCGGCGAACGGGAAGGACCCCTTCTTCGAGGCGGGCCAGCTCGAGGATCCCCTCGACGAGCTTCAGCTGCCGGTGGATGTTCCGTTCTGCGGCGTCGAGGAGCCGGCGGTGGCCGTTGTCGAAGCCTGGCGCCTCGCCCAGCAGCTCGAGCGCGCCCATGACGCCGGAGATCGGACCCCTCAGGTCGTGAACCATCATTCGCGTGAGCTCTTCGCGGGCCTGGGCGAGGGAGGCCTTGCCGAGCCCGAGGCTGATGGCTTCGGTCAGCGCCTCTGGCAGATCGCTGTCCGGAGCCTCGAACGCAGAGGGTCGCGAGCTCTCGAAGGCGACGACGCCCAGGGTCCGGCCAAGGTGCCGAAGCGGGATCGCGAGCCTGCTCGGGTGTCCGGTCCGGGTCACGGCGTCGGCGGAAGGGTCGTCGCGCTGGATGGCTCCGCTCTCCAGCGCTCTGCCGAGAAGCCCCTCGTCGATCCGCGGGCACGGGTCGGGAAGGCCGTCGGTCTTCCCGGAGAGGCGAAAGTGCCCGTCTGCGGCCGGGATCGCGATAAAGACGCGCTGCCACGCGACGTCGCGCGACAGGGCGTCGGCGGCGAGCGTGACGATCTCAAGGGCGTCTGTCCGGCGAGCCGAGATCTCGAGGACCTGGTTGAGGAGCTCCTGCCCGCGTGTCGCCCGCTGCCGGGCGTCTGCGATCTGGGCGTTGCGAAGGGCGAGGGCGATCTGGGCCGTCGTCGACTCGAGAAGGAGGCGGTGCTCCTCGCGGAAGTGGTCCGGCTCCGGGTGGACGAGAGTGAGGACCCCGACGAGGGCGGAGCCGCTCGAGATCGGAGCGGACAGGGCCGAACGGGTCAGCTCCTCCTGGCCGGCAATCCTGTGCCAGCGAGGATCGGCGTCCACGTCGGTGATGATTCCGGCAGTCCTGTGACGGACGACCCACGAGGCCAGGCCCTTCTCCAGGATGGTTCCGGCCTCACGATGTCCGACGGCGACGTTTCTCGTGTCGTGCGTGAAGAGGCCCCGGACGAACCGGCCTTCCTCGTCGAGCATGAGGAGGCTCGCACCCGCGGCCCCCGTGAGGTCCGTCGCGACGGCGAGGACGCGTTCGAGCGTAGTGTCGAGGCTCGACCCGTCCCCGGCGGCGCGCGCCACGCTCAGGAGGTTCGCGAGGAGGTCGTTCTGCGAGTGGACGACGTTCGTCAGGCGGCGGCTGGTATTCGTCAGGAGCGTCGTCGTAAAGACGACCGCGCAGAGCGTGCAGAGAAGCGGTGGGACGGCCATCCAGGGACTGGCATCGAGCACCTCCCCGCGAACGAGCCCTGCCCCGATGGCGACCGCCCGCGCCCAGAAGAGGAGGGCGCAGGCGCCGAAGGCGAATGCAGTGACCGCCTCGAGCGTCCTCGAGCCGATGAGCGGACGCCGGTGCCAGGCCGTCCAGCTGGCGGCCCCGAGCAGCGCGGCCAGGAAGGCGCTCGAGAGAATGGTGCGTGCGTCCGCGTCGAACCGGACGAAGGAGTAATAGCCAAACGCCGCTGTCGCGACCAGACCGGTCGCCACGGTGATCCGGCGTCCCGGGGGGCGGCCGAGGATGAGCTTCGTTCCCTCCAGGACGTAAGCGGCCCCGACGACGACGAGGACGTTCGCCAGCCAGTAGGAGAGAGCCGGCGGGATCCGGCCCTGGAGCGCGAAAAGGACGAGGCCGACGAGAAAGAGGGTGTAGCTCTTCGCGAAGCGGTCCGGTCCGCTCAGGGATTTCAGCTCCCGCCAGGCGATCACGACCGACAGAACGAGGCCTGCGAACACGACGGCGCTCGCCACGTAGAGCGTTCGCGAATCGATGATTGGCAGCATGTCGAGAGGGGATGATAGACGGGGACCGGGTATTTGTCCTCTCTCGGAACAGCAAGCGAGGGTTCAGAGGTCGCCAGGTTCAGAACGGAGACGGGGTCTCTGCGTCTTTTCGAGTCGGAAGCCGAGGTTCCCGAACTTCAGGCTGCATCCGGGTGGTTCGCCTTGTATTCTGACTAATGGACCCAGGACAGGGTTCACGTGGCTCGTTCCACGTCGGGCAGGCACGACGGAACGGAGCCGGGGGGCCCGGGACAGGGAACGTGAGGAGGACGCATGGAATTTTCGATCAAGGTTGACCCCGCCACGTGGCAGCGCTACATCTCGACGCCGAGGAAGGGCGAGGCGATCCTGACGGACTCCTTCCTGAACAAGGGGACGGCCTTCACCGCTCGCGAACGGGACGAGCTCGGCATCCTCGGACTCCTGCCGCCGGCGATCTTCACGATCGAGCAGCAGCTCCCGCGGGTCATCGAGTCCTTCAGCGCGAAGGAGACACCGCTCGAGAAGTACATCTACCTCGCGAGCCTCCACGATCGCAACGAGGTCCTCTACTACCGGCTCCTTCACGAGCGAATCGACGAGATGCTCCCTATCGTCTACACGCCGGTCGTCGGCGAGGCCTGTCAGAAGTTCTCCCGCATCTTCCGGCGTGGACGCGGCCTCTACATCAGCTACGACCAAAGGGACCGCATCGAGAAGATCCTCCTGAACTACCACACGAACGAGCCTTCCGTGATCGTCGTGACGGACGGCGAGCGGATCCTCGGCCTGGGCGACCAGGGCGCGGGCGGGATGGGGATCCCGATCGGCAAGCTCTGCCTCTACACGGCCTGCGCGGGCGTATCGCCCTACTCGACGCTTCCGATCATGCTCGACGTCGGGACCGACAACGAGGAGCGCCTCGCCGACCCGCTCTACGTCGGACTTCGGCGCAAGCGCATCCGCGGGGCTGAATATCAGGCCTTCATCGACGAGTTCGTGGCAGCGGTGAAGAAGGTATTCCCGAATGTCCTCCTGCAGTGGGAGGACTTCCTGAAGGACAACGCGATCTTCCAGCTCGAGCGGTTCCGGCACGAGCTGCTGACCTTCAACGACGACATTCAGGGGACCGCGGCCGTCGTGGTCGCCGGCATCTTCGGCGCGCTTCGGCTCACCGGCGGAAAGCTGAGTGACCACCGGCTCGTCTTCGCCGGGGCCGGCGCTTCGGCACACGGCATCGCCGAGCTCTTCGTCGCGGCCCTCGTCGAGGAAGGCGTCCCGGTCGATGAGGCGCGGAAGAGGATCTGGACCTGCGACACGAAGGGGCTCGCCGTCTCCGACCGGGCGGGGCTCCAGGGCTTCAAGAGGGAGTTCGCCCGCGACCGTGCCGAGCTGGCCGGCTGGAAGGTCGCCGACCCGGCTCGCATCTCGCTCGAGGAGACGATCGAGAACGCCAGGCCGACGATCCTCATCGGCGTCTCGGCGACGCCGGGGACCTTCAACGAGGCCATCGTGAAGAAGATGACCGAGATGAACGAGCGGCCGCTCGTCTTTCCGATCTCGAACCCGACGTCGAAGGCCGAGTGCACGGCCGAGGAGGCGATCAGGTGGTCGAACGGGAGAGCGATCGTCGCGACGGGCAGCCCGTTCGAGCCCGTGACGCATGGCGGCTTCAAGTTCCGTATAGGGCAGTGCAACAACGCCTTCATCTTCCCAGGCATCGGGCTCGGTGTGACCGTCGCGAGGGCGCGCCACATCAGTGACGGCATGTTCCTGGAGGCGGCCCGGGCTCTGGCGACCCACGTGACCGAGTCCGACATCGCCGAATCGGCGGTCTTTCCACAGCTCTCCACGATCCGCGAGTGCTCCCGCTCCGTCGCGTGCGCCGTCATACGCCGGGCGGTGTCGGAGGGACACGCGGAGCCGGAGATCCTCGTCAACCTCGAGGAAACGGTTCACCGGGCCATGTGGTTCCCCGAGTACCTGCCGATCCGGTACGAGCCGGGCACCGGCGCAGGTTCGCGGTAACCGCGCCCCGCAGGGTTCGAGAGGCGAGCCTCGCGCGCGGCGCGGGGCTCGCCGGTTCCCCGGTCAGGCCTTCTTCGGCAGGTTCGCGGCGGCGAAGTCCCAGTTCAGGAGGTCGCCGACGACGGCGGTGAGGTAGTCCTTCCGGCGGTTCTGGAAGTCGAGGTAGTAGGCGTGCTCCCAGACGTCCAGGACGAGGAGAGGCGTCGTTCCTCTCGTCAGCGGCGTATCGGCATTCGCCGTCTTCACGACCTTCAGTGAGGGCCCTTCTGCGACGAGCCAGGCCCAGCCGCTCCCGAACTGACCGAGGCCGGCAGCGACGAGCTCTTTTTTCAGCGCCTCGAGATTCCCGAAGGAGGCCTCGATCCGCTCGGCGAGGGGGCCGGCGGGAGCCGGGCCTCCCTTCGGCCGCAGGCTCTTCCAGTAGAAGTCGTGGTTCCACGCCTGCGCCGCGTTGTTGAAGACGGGTTGCATCGCGGTGTCCTTCGCGGAGGCGCGCACGATCTCCTCGAGGGGCTTCCCTTCGAGCGGTCCTCCCTTGAGCAGGCCGTTGAGGTTGTCGACGTAGCCCTTGTGGTGCTTGCCCCAGTGAAAGGAGAGCGTTCTCGCCGAAATAACCGGGTCGAGCGCGGTTTCGGGCCAGGGGAGGGGTGGAAGCGAGAGCGGCTCGGCGCCCTGGAGGATTGCCGGAAACCCCAGCGCGCCGGTGGCGACGATTGTGGCGGCCGCCACCTCGAGGAAGCTCCGTCTGGTGGCTGCGCCTACGGGCGGGATGGGCTGGTCTTCTGTCATCGGATGTCCTCCCTGTTCGAAGTTCGAATGCAGGATACCTGCCGGGGAAGGGGTAGAACGGGATCGGGCTGTCACGGCAGCAGGACCGTCGACCCCGTGGTCCTGCGTGTCTCGAGCGCGACGTGCGCCGCCGCCGCCTCGCGGAGCGGATACGTCGCGCCGATCCGGATCTTCACCGCGCCCGAGCGAATCACCGAGAAGAGCTCCGCCGCCGTCGCCAGGAGATCCTCCCGCTTCGCCGTGTAGGTCATCAGGATCGGCCGCGTCAGGAAGAGCGAACCCTTCTGCGCGAGGACGAGCGGCGAAACGGGCGGGACGGGGCCGGACGCGTTGCCGAACGAGACCATCAGGCCGAGCGGCGCGAGGCAGTGGAGGGAGCCTTCGAAGGTGTCTTTTCCGACGGCGTCGTAGACGACCGGTACGCCTGCGCCGCCGGTGATCTCACGGACGCGGTCGACGAAGCTCTCCCGCGACGTGACGACGACGTGGTCGCAGCCCGCCTCTCGCGCTAGGATGGCCTTTGCGTCGGTCGACACGGTACCGATGACCGTCGCACCGAGGCTCCTGGCCCACTGGGCGGCGATGAGGCCGACGCCGCCGGCGGCCGAGTGGAGGAGGATCGTCTCCCCGGCCTCGACGCGGTGCGTCCGCCGGAGGAGGTACTGCGCCGTCATCCCCTTCAGCATCGCGGCGGCGGCGTCACGGTCGCCGACGTCGGAGGGGAGGGGAACGAGGCGATGAGCCGGGATGAGCCTCTCCTGGGCGTACGCGCCGGCGGGGCCCGCATAGGCGACCCGGTCGCCGCACTTCACCTCGGTGACCCCGGCCCCGACCTCCAGGACGACGCCCGTCCCTTCAGAGCCGGGGATGGCGGGCAGAGGCAGCGGGTAGAGGCCGGAGCGATGGTAGGTATCGATGAAGTTCAGGCCGATGGCCGTCTGACGGATGCGGACTTCGCCCGGAGCGGGCAAGCCGACCTCGATCTCGTCCCAGGATAGAACCTCGGGCCCGCCGGTCTGGTGGATGCGGATGGCGTGCGTCATGGCGTTCCTCGCGGCAAGCGTATCGCGCGGGGCCCGCACTCGCTTTGCCCTCCGGCGGGGACGCGGCGCCAGCAGGCTTTGATAGCCTTTGGACGTGATCCGCCGCCTCCCTCGGGTGCTCCTCGCAGTCGTTCTCTGTCTGCCTTCCGTCGCGCCGGCCGATCCGGCGTACACGTTCGGGTTGATGGAGCCCGGGCAGCTCGGCGCGCTCGCGCGGAGCGAGGACACGGAAGAAGGCCGTGGCGATTCGGTGAAGAGCGGTCCCGGGCCGGAGCCCCGGATCCCCTCGGAGCAGCTGACCGCAAGGACGTGGCGCCTTGCAGCGACGTTCTCGGCGGGGGTCGTGGCGGGCGGCTACGTCCTCTGGTGGCGTAGGCGGCCCGTCAGCTCGTTTGACCACTGGAGCGAAGGATGGTTCGGCGAACAGACGTACGCCGGCGGCGCCGACAAGACGTCCCACCTCGTTCTCGGGTACATCGGAGGCCGATTCCTCCAGGAACGGCTGGAGAAGATGGGGCACCCCGACTCGCGGGCGCGTCTCCTCTCGGTGGCGATGGTCTCGGCGGCCGGACTGCTCGTGGAGGTCGGCGACGGCTTCACGCAATACCGGTTCTCATGGGAAGACGCCGTGATCACCTCCGCGGGCAGCGTCTTCGGCGCCCTCGTCGACGCGGGGGGGCTCGGCGACACGATTGGCATGCGCTTCGGCCGTGTCCCGACGCAGAAGCCGGACCTGCCGGAGGGGTTTCAGGGCTCCACGAGCTATCACCACACGATCGACACGCTGGACGTGCATCTCTCCGGGCTGCTCCCGCGGCTCGGCACGAAACCGGGCGTCTTCCGCTTCCTGATGGTCTCGGGTACCTACGCGGCCCGCGGCTACGGCTTCGTCGACGAACCTTCCCGGCAGCGCCTCGTGGGCATCGAGGTCGGCCTGGACGTCGAGAGGATTCTCAGGGAGGCAGGGGTGCGAGAGGAGACGTGGTGGGGCGGGCCGCTTCTCTTCGTCACACGCTTCTTCCGGATACCGTACACCGCGATCGGCGTCCGCTACGACCTGAACGACGGGCGCTGGCTGGGCCCCGACTTCGGCGACCGCTACTCGCCGTGAGCGCCGCGGCCGGTGAGGTCGGGCCGGCCGCGCGGGGCAGGGCCGGGGGAATGCCGGATCGGCCGCCGCCGCTTCCGGCGTAGACGGGTTCGGCGCGCGCGGTATGCCATTGGCCAAGGGTAGCCAGGACAATGAGTTGAGAACGTGTGCTATGAGGCTGGGAGCAGGGGGTGTCGTGGAATCGGCAACGCCGTCATCGGGTTCGCAACGGACGGACGCCCTCGAGATTCTCCTGGAGATCGGGTGCGACCTGACGGCTTCGCTCGGCTCGCTCGATCGCTACGAGCGTCTGCTCGTCGCGGTGAAGCGGATCCTGCCGTTCGACGTGGCGTGCCTGCTGCGGCTCCAGGGGGACGAGCTCGTTCCGCTGGCGGCGCACGGTCTCGTACCCGCTGCCCTCGGGCGGCTGTATCTGCACCATCGGCACCCGCGCCTCGAGGCAATCCTGTGTGCTCCGGTGCCGATCCTCTTCCCCCACGACTCCGCTCTTCCCGATCCTTTCGCCGGTCTCCTCACCACCGACCTGCACGCTCCCGAGCAGATCCACGCCCGCCTCGGCTGCCCTCTCACGTGCGGCGGGGAGGTCGTCGGGGTGCTGACGGCCGACGCTCTCGATCCGAACGCCTTCGACGGCCTGGACGTCCGGCTCCTCTCGACACTCGGCGCGCTCGCCGGGGCGGCGCTGCGGACCGCGACGCTCATCGAGGCGCTCGAGAAGCGGGCGGAGCACGGATCACGCATGGCGCGCGAGATTCACGTGGCGTCGGGAGCGCGACGCGAGGGGCCGTCCGTCGCGGCGGCGCCGGCTCGGGCCGGGGGATCGCTGCGGGAGCAGGTGGAGGAGTTCGAGCGGAGACTCATCCGCGAGGCCGTGGAGCGACACGGAGGAAACCAGGCTGCCGCGGCGCGCGAGCTCGGGATGCACCGCGCCAACCTCCACCACCTTGCGCGCCGGCTCGGCGTGAAGGGCTGAGCGGGGCTCCGCGAGATTCGGCGAGGCCGGGAACCACGAGGCCCGCCGGGCCGGTATCCTTGCGGCACGAGGCCCATGGAACAGACCTTTCTCTCCGCCACGATCCTCCTCGTCCTCATCACCGATCCGCTCGGGAACATCCCGTTCTTCATCGCCGCGCTGAAGCACGTGCGGCCCGAGCGAAAGCGATTCGTCGTCGTGCGGGAGTGCCTCATCGCGTTCGCGGCGCTCCTCCTGTTCCTCGTTGCGGGCCGTCCCATCCTTCGCCTCCTCCACCTGAGCGAAGACGCTCTTCGCGTCAGCGGCGGGGTCGTCCTGCTCCTGATCGCGATCCGGATGATCTTTCCGGACCGCGGGGCGCGGCTCGGGGCGGACGACGCGGAACACCACGAGCCGTT
>DIAY01000237.1 GCA_002414905.1 Holophagales bacterium UBA5066
CAGGACGCGAAAGCGGATCTCGGGGTCGGCGTCGAGGAGGTTCTCGAGGAGCGCATTCGCCGCCCCCTGGTTGCCGAGGCGCGCGAGGACCCGGGGGACCTCGAGGCGCGCCGGGGGCGCGCCTCGAGCGTCTCCCAGCCAGTCGCGCAGCGTGCCGCTTCCGCAGCTTCCCGGCGGCGCGGGCAGCCGCGCGCACGACCTCGGGCTCCTCGTCGGAAAGGAGCGCGTCGAGCTGATCGTCGAACTCGTCCGGGAGCATCCCGACGAGCGCGGCCGCTTCCAGGCGCGCGCCCTTGCCGGCCTCTCCGCAGTTGCCGATCAGCTTGTCCATCAGCATCCGCGCCACGGGCAGCTTCTGCGAAGCCCCCGGCTGGGCGAGAAACGCGGCCATCCCCGACGTGATCGAGAAGCCCTGCACGGAGCCGATCTCCTCGATGCGCGTCAGCGGGTCCACGTGGCCATGGTGGGCGAGGAACAGGAGCGCCTCGGTCCTCACGCCGAGGTCCACGTCGGTCAGCATCTCCTCGACACGCGGCAGCGCCCACTGGTCACCGGCCGAGTCGAGCACTTCGAGCGCGCGCTTGCGCACCGCGGGCAGCTCGTGCGCGAGGAGGTCGCGCACGGCGGGATGCGTCGCGCTGGCCTGCGAGGCGCCGAACAGGTCGAGCGCGTAGAGGACCTCCCTGGGGTCGGGCGAGGCGAGCTGCGACGCGAGGATCTCGGTCGTCGAGCGGTCGAGTACGGGCGCGAACTGGCGCTCGGCGTCGAGGCGGCGCTCTCGGATGCTCGAGAGGAGCGTGTCGGCGTAGCGCCGCCGCGCGGTCACCGCGGCGACGATCCAGCAGCCGATGAAGACGATGTTGACGCCCGATACCCGCTGCGCCGACCAGTGGAGCTGGTCGGTGAAGATGGCGAGCGTGAAGCCGGCGAGGCCGTCACCGAGGCGCCAGATGAACGTGTCGATGCACGACTTGGCCTGCAGCTTCACGGCGGGCGGGATCGGCAGGAAGAGGAGCTCCACGGACGACTTGTCGAGAGAGTAGCGCAGGAGCTGGTCAGCGCCCTTCAGCAGCACGGCGGCCATGAGGGTGCCGGAGGCGAGCACCGCGATCTCGCCTCCGAGGAGCGCGAACGGGACCGCGAGAAGGGCGGGGCCGAGGCCGAACCGCCGGAAGAAGCGCGACGTCAGCAGGAGCTGCAGCGCGAGGCACCCGAGGCCCGCCCACAGGTTGAACTCGCCGAAGAACGCGGTCAGCGCGTTCTTGTCGGGGTACGCGGCCTTGGCGATCGCCTTGAACTGCCAGCCAGCGAAGGAGGTCACGACGGAGGAGAGCGTGATGAGCGCCGCGATCGAGAGGAGATACGGAGACGAGAAGATCGTCGCCAGGCTCTCGCGCAGGCTCTTCGACTCGGGTTCGGCGTGCGGCGCCGTGCCTGCGGCCTCGCGCGCGCCCTTCTCGCGCCAGAGGGCCGCGACCAGGACCGCGCAGATCAGGAGCCCGACCGCCATCGCGAGGAGCAGGCTCTCCGTGCCGAGTCCGGGCGCCTTCGCCAGAGCCTTGGTCAGCATTCCGGAGAAGATCCAGCCGCTGATCGCGCCGGCGCCGACGAGGCCGAATACGCGCTTCGCCTCCCGGGTCGTGAGGAGGTAGTTGGCGAGCGTCCACACCTGCGCGGGCGCCAGCACGCCGAAGATCCCCACCCAGATGTAGAAGACCGGGAACTGCCACGAGAGCTCGGGCCGGACGTGCGCCAGATACCAGAAGACGCAGTCCATCGCCGCGAGGAGCATCCGGGGTTCCGCAACCAACTGAATCCAAAGCACTGACCCGGCGAGGGTTGCCGGAGCTCGAGGTCGCTTTCTCGTACTACAGGCGGGCCGTGACCAGTTCCGCGACGTCGGAGACCTTGGGGATCGAGACGCCCAGCTTCTCGTAGCACTCCCGGGCAGGCTTGCTGACGTTCGTCAGGAACGGCACGGTCTCTCTCCCCACAGTCGCCCGGCCGACACGAATCCTTTCGAGTCTCTCCAGCGCGGCCGGCACCGACGTCTTGATCGATGAGAGCTTCTTGCGCATCACCCGTTCAACGGTCAGGGCCAGGACGCAGATGAAGACGTGGGCCCGGATCCGCTTCTCGGTCCAGTGGTAGACCGGCCGCAGTCGCAAGGTGCTCTTCAACGCCCGCCAGCTTCTCTCGATCTCCGCGAGGGACTTGTACCGTTCGATCATCTGCGTGGCCGTCAGGTCACTCCGGCTGCTTTCGACGATCAGGATCCCGTCGATCTTCTCCTCGAAAGCCCGCACCGTCGCGTTGGCAGTCACCGAGAAGCCGAGCGGCAGGCCGGCGTCGAGCTGCACGTCGTAGAGCCGGCCGATCTCATGGTCCCGCAGGTAGTCGTGAATTTTCAGCTGCGCCCCTGCCGGGGTCAGCTTCCTTCCCCGCGTCCGCACGGTCGGGTCCTGCGCCTTTCGCAGACGCGCCAGGATCTCCTCGATGGCCGCGTCGGCCTTTTCAAGCCGCCGCTCCCGGTTCTCCCGACTCGTCTCGGCGATCTCTGGATCGTAGGCCACGGCGAAATGATCGTCGGGCCTCTCGGCGTACTTCCCGGCTGCCAGAACGATCTGCCGGCCTTGCTTGCGAGCCTCCTGAAGCGACTTCTCGCACGTCTCGAGCAAATCCTTGGAGTCTGCATCCTTCCTCAAAGGGTGCGCGATCAGGTAGTCCATCCGCGCTTCGCGGATCGCCTCCCGGTTGGCTGCGCTCAGGCACCCCCGATCCCCGACGAAGGTCACTTTCGACAGACCCAGCCGCTCCGTCAGGTCCTTCACCACGCCTTCGACCGTCTTGCGGTCCAAGGTGTTTCCCGGGAAGACGTGATGGGCGATCGGGATCCCATCCGTCGTCGTCACCATCCCGATGACGATCTGCCGCCGGTCGCGCCGATGGTCCCGGCTGTAGCCATACTTGCGGACGTCCTCCTCCGTCACCGAGCGATCGTCTTCGAAGTAGCTCGAGGTCAGGTCGTAGAAGACCATGTCGAGCTCCTCGTCGAACAGAGTCCGGACGCTGGCGAAGACCTCCTTCTCGATCTCCTGCTTCTGCTCGATCAGGAAGTCGATCGCCCGAAGGAGGTTGTCGTACGTCACCGCACCGCGGTCGACGCCGGGGACCCAGACCCCTTCGAGCCACGCCAGCAGGCCCAGCTTGCTCCGCGGGTCGCACAGCCGGTTGATGACCATCAGGCGGACGTGCTGCTCCAGGTCGAACTCCCGCTGCGACGTGCGGGCCTTCTCCTTCAGGATCGTCCCGATCCTCAGCTGCTGCCAGATACCAACGATGGCCCAGACATTCCCGAAATCCAGCGCTACGGGCACGTCCGCCTCGGTCGACGCGGCCGCGACAGGCCTGCCTACCGCTCGGAGGAGACCGTCGACAAGACGATCGACCTTGGCTCCGGAAAGATCGTCGACATTCCCCAGGTGAAGCAAGACGCGCGTCCGGGGAGCGCCGCCCTTTTCGGCGTCGCGGTAAGACTCGACGAACTGGACAGATCGGTAGGTCTTATTGCCCTGCTTGCTGGTGACGACTCTCACGTACATTGCATTCGAAATCTACAGCCAATAGGCCACGCGCGCAAGCCGGTGGAAATTAGATCTACATACTACCGTAGTCCCAACGAAAACATGCGGCTTCCGCACCACCAAGGGGTTCGGGTCTGTGGACTTCTCGGCTCCTGCTGAACTCCGTGAGCAC
>DIAY01000226.1:0-2594 GCA_002414905.1 Holophagales bacterium UBA5066
CTCGTCGGCATCGGCTTCCTCTTCTTCGACGGGAAGTCGGTCGCGGGCTGGCTCCTCACCGGGGCCGGATCGCTCATCATCGTGGCGGGGATCATCGCGAACCTCCAGATCTGGTTCCGACCGACGAGCCTCTACAACACGCTGATGATGCTCGGGCTCCTCGCCGGCGGCGTCGGCCTCGTCGCGCGGTCGCTGAAGGCAAGGCCGGAAGCGACGGGGTAACGGGTTGAACTACGAGGCGAGCCGGAAGATTCTCGCGGCGTTCGGGGAGGAAGGGGTCCGGTACCTGGTCTTCGGCGGTGTCGCCGTGAACCTCCACGGCCTGCCCCGCTTCACCGAGGACCTGGACGTCTTCATCGAGCCGACCCGGGAGAACGTCGAGGCGGTGAAACGCGCGCTGCGAAAGGTGTACGACGACCCGAACATCGACGAGATCCTGGCGGAGGACCTCCTCGGCGAGTACCCGGCCGTACAGTACGTCCCGCCGGAGGGGACATTCCACGTCGACATCCTCACCCGCCTCGGTGAGGCGTTCCAGTTCGCGGATCTCGAGCCCGACACGACGTCGCTGGAGGGCGTGATTGTCCACCTCGTCTCGCCGAAGACCCTGTGGCGCATGAAGAGGGACACCGTTCGTCCCAAGGACAGGCTCGACGCCGACGGCCTGCGCGCCAAGTACGGGCTCGTGGAAGATTGATGCCCGTCCGGAAGTTCCGCTCGATCGAGGAGATGAAAGCCGTGCGCGGCTATGACCGGGACGACCCGCTGCTCGCCAGGGTCATCGAGGGGATCTGGACGTTCGGCGAGCGAACGGCTCGTCTCCGGTTCCCTCCGGGTCTGTATCGGCACCGAAGTCTCGCCGACCTGAATGCGCGCACGGCCGAATGGGCCGACCAGAACTTCCGCTCGCACCAGGTGCGGCGCGCCGCCGAACGGGCCGCCGCTGCCGCGGCCTCCCCTACGCCGGATCGAGGATGAGCTTCCCGAGCTCCTCGATGACCTTGCGGCCCCTCTCCTTGTCGAACGGCGCGGCGTAGAAGTCGCCGAGGTCCATCGGAGGGAAGAAGCGGATGGTCGCGTCTTTCCCGGTCCTGCCGGGACACTGCTTGTGGAGGAGCATCTCGCGGAAGCCGTCGACGCGTACCGGGACGGCGATCGGCTTCGTGCGATGCAGGAGCTGGGCGATCCCGGGGCGGATCGGCGCCTGCGCCTGCGTCGTCCCCGTGGGGAAGTGGAGGAGCCATCCCGTGGCGATCGCTTCCTCGATCTTCCCGACCCCTTCCAGGTCCACCGGACGGTTCACATCCTTGCCTCCCTCCCGGAACGACCTCCGAAACGTGACGCCGCCTGCGTAGGTCAGGATCCGGGTGACGAGGTTCTTCTTCATCGTCTCGGTCGCCGCCGAGAAACGCAGGTGCGGGTCTTCGTAGGGCATCCCGTGGACGATGTAGAAGAGGTCGTAGAAGGCAATCGCCTCGGTGAAATAGGTCTGGTGGTTCGAGAGGAAGATGACGTTCTTCCGCGGAAGGGCCTTCAGGACGTCGATGCCTTCGGCCTTCACCGAGTTGAGCCGGCGGAAGTAGACAGGGGTGAGGAGATTCCCGATCGTGAGGATCATCCCGCGCCTCACGAGGCGATCGAAGGAGGACTCGATCACCGCGGCCGGCTCTCGAAGGCTCCGGCTTCGTGGCGCTCGATCGCCCAGCGGACGAGGTCCGTGGCGGGAGGCATTCCTCCCAGGCGCTTGATCATCGCGGCGATCTGGCCACGGTGGTACGAAGCGTGGTTCACGGTGTGGCGGAGGACGGCCCAGAGAGGAGCCGTCCTCTCCTCCCCCTTCAGATTTTTCCACGTGAAAGGCGCCGAGAGGCGCTCCGGCGTCAGCGTCGCGAGGCAGTCCGAGATCCGCTCGTCGGCTTCGTTCAGCAGCCGGGCGGCATCGGCGAGCGCGGGGACTTCCGCGACGACCGGAAGGACCGTCGCGTCCCGCCCGTCGAATCGTTCCGCCCAGGCGCGGGTCGCGCCCGCGAGGTGGACCAGCGAGGCCCGGATCGAGGGCCAGCCCCCTCCCAGCTCGCGGACGTAATCCTCGTACGTCAGCCGTGCGAGAGAAACGAGGATGAGCCGGTTCGCCCAGAGGTTGTAGTCCTGGAGCGCGAAGAGGTCGTCCTTCATCGAGCGGGGTCCTCGACGATCGTGTTCGTCAGCGTTCCGAAGCCGTCGATCGCGAGACTCACGACGTCGCCGGGGCGCAGCCACTGGTCCTTCGTCACTCCCGAGCCGTTCAGCTCGAGGAAGCAGCCGGTGCCGACGGTCCCCGACCCGATCACCTCGCCCGGCTCGAGAGTCACCCCGTCGGAGGCGCGCTGGACGATCTGGGCGAACGTCCAGGTCATCTGGGCGACGTTTCCGTCGGAGACCCGGACGCCGTTGACGTGTGCGGTCATTCGGGCGTGGACGACGTTTCCCCTCGGTGACGGCGCGATCCGGCTCGAGAGCTCGTCCTTCGTGACGATCCAGGGCCCGATCGCGGTCGCGAAGTCCTTCCCCTTGGCCGGACCGAGGTTCAGCTTCATTTCCTCCATCTGGAGGGC
>DIAY01000226.1:2751-11200 GCA_002414905.1 Holophagales bacterium UBA5066
CCGTCGCGCACCGAGACGGGGCGCGGCAGGGGCGCCAGGAGGTGTATCTCGTCCTCCCTGAGGAGGCTGCCGCTCGGGAGCGACGCCTCCCCGGTCGAAAGGAAGAGCGCCTCCGGGAAGAGTTCCTCGTTCCGTCGGACGATGTCGAGGAGGGAGAGACCGCGAAAAGCGTCGGAGGCCCGGCCGAGGTCGATGAGTCCCGCGCCGGGAAGCATGAGTCCGGGGAGGCCGGCGGGATCCCCCCCCGGGCGGAGGAACGTGACGAGCTTCATCGGTCGCGGTTATACGACACCGTGCCAATCCGCGGTGCTCAGGTCCCGGTGAGGCGGAGTGCCTCCTCGGCCTCCCTGCGGACGACCCAGGCCCGATCCCATTCGAAGCTCCCGTCTTCCCCGAGAAGCCGGCGGCACGTCGCGGCGAGGGTGTCGCGCTCGGCGTGGGTCATGTGGCCCGCCCTGGCCATCTTTCCGAGACTCCGCACCGCCTTCGAGCGCACCCCGGCGTGGGTGTCGGCGAGCGCGGCGTGGAGCCGGTCGACGACGGCGCGGCAGAGATCGCCGGGCAACCCGCCCGCCGGTATCGAGTCGGCCATCCGACCGAGGGCCCGGGTGGCCGTGTCCCGCGTCTCGAGCTCGTCCGAGACGATGGCCTCCAGCATCATCGGCACCGCGACCGCGATGAGAGGGGAAGCGATCTTCCCGAGGGCGTAGAGGACGAACGGGCGGACCGCCGGATCGGCCACGGCGTCGTACTTCACCATGAGCGGGGCGATCGCGTCGGCTCCGATCCGGCCGAGCGCATGGCCGGCGGCGAGCTGAGCCTTGACGTCGCCGGCCTCGAGGCGGTCGACGAGAGCGGGGATGACCCAGCTGCCGAAGCCGGCGACGAGGCTCAATGCCTCGTCCAGAACCGGTACGAGGTCGGGCCGGTCGAGGGTGTCGACGTAGAAAACCGCCGACAGGATCTCGAAGAGCGGCCGGGCCTCGCCGGAGCCGATGCGGGCGATCTCACGTCTGACGAGCTCGAGCCCTTTTCGCAGGTCCGCGATGTCGGCGCTCGAGAGGAGCCTCCGGATCTCTCCGTACGCGTCGTCGTTCTTCACCATTTGTGGCTCTCCTCCCGCGGGGGCCGTCGAGCCGGCCTTCCGTCGGATCTCCGAATCTGTCAGGGTCGAGCTGATCATAGGTCCCGCCGCCGCCCCCGCGGGCTTCGGGCGGCTACCCCGACGTCGCCGGTGGCCTGTACGATTCAGGGATGCTTCCGAAGCACGCCGTCCTCCCCATCGCGGCCCTGCTCTGGGCCGCGTCCACGCTGTCCGCCGCCCCCATTGCCACGAAGACCGAGGAAGCCGCGCGGTTCCACCCACCCGCCAGGGGGATGCAGGCCGCCACGCGTCTGGCGGGATATGAGCGCCGCCTCGCGATGGAGAAGGCGACTCCCCTGGCGAACCTGAGGTTCCGGAACGTCGGACCGGAGATCCAGGGAGGACGGATCGTCGACCTCGACGGCCCTCGCAGCCGTCCCGGGACTCTCTTCGTGGCGTTCGCCTCGGGAGGCCTCTGGCGCACCGATAACCAGGGAGGGAGCTGGACGCCGCTCTTCGACCACGAGTCGTCGATGACGCTCGGTGCCATCGCCGTCGGCGATGCCGAGGGCGAGGTCCTCTGGGCCGGGACGGGCGAGGCGAACTCGAGCCGCACGTCCTACGCCGGGACGGGCGTCTTCAAGTCGACGGACGGAGGGAAGAGCTGGACGAACACCGGCCTTCGCGACTCGCATCACATTGGAAAGATCCTCGTCGACCGACGCACCCCGGACACCGTCTTCGTCGCCGCGGCGGGACCGCTCTACACCGACGGCGGCGAGCGGGGCCTCTACCGGACGACGGACGGCGGGAAGAGCTGGACGAAGGTCCTCGGCGGGACGGGGCGCACCGGGGCCATCGACGTCGTGCAGGACCCGAAGGACCCCGGCCTCCTCTACGCCGCGCTCTGGGAGCGTGACCGCAAGCCGTGGAACTTCCTCGAGTCGGGGCCCGGCAGCGGAATCTACCGCTCGAGGGATGGCGGGACGACCTGGAGCCGGCTTTCCTCCGGCCTGCCGCAGGGGGACGTCGTCGGGCGCATCGGCCTCGCCGTCACGCCCGCCCGTCCCGGAACCGTCTACGCCGTCATCGACAACCAGTCCAGGATGCCTGGCGAGCGGGACGAGGAGACGCCGTCCGGCGAGCTCACCCCGCGCCGGCTGAAGACGCTCACGGCCCGGCAGTTTGCCCGGCTCGACGCGGCGGTCGTCGAGAGGTTCCTGCGCGCGAACGACTTCCCGAAGGAGCTGAAGGCGCCGGCGCTGAAGAAGGACGTCGCCTCGGGGAAGGTGAAGCTCGCCGACGTCGTCGCCTACGTCGACGATGCCGACCGACAGATGGTCGAGGTCGAGATCGCCGGCAAGGAGGTCTTTCGCTCCGACGACGCGGGCGAGACGTGGAGGAAGACCCACGACGTCTCCCTCCAGAAGGTCGCCTACAGCTACGGCTACTACTTCGGGAAGATCTGGGTCTCGCCCGAGGACGCGGAGAGAGTCTTCATCGCCGGCGTGCCTCTCGTCGGCTCCGACGACGGCGGAAAGACCTGGCGCGGTCTCGACCGCCTCGGCGTCCACGCCGACCACCACGCGCTGCGCTTCGCCCCGGGCGACGCGCGGCAGGTCGCCCTCGGCAACGACGGCGGGCTCAACCTCTCGTGGGACGGCGGCGAGACCTGGACGAAAGTGAACAACCTCGCCGTGGGGCAGATCACGACCATCGCGGTCGACTCGGCCGAGCCCTACAACGTCGTCTGCGGTCTCCAGGACAACGGTGTCATGAGCGGACCGTCGACCTACGTCTCCGGCAAGACGCCGCGCGAGGCCTGGAAGCAGGTGATCGGTGGCGACGGGTCGTGGATCGAGATCGATCCGAAAGAGCCGAACCTGATCTACACCGCTTCGCAGTTCGGGCACGCGAGCCGCGTGAACGTGAAGACCGGGGAGAGAGTCCGGTTCCGGCCTCGCCAGGCGCTCGGAGAGCCGGCCTTGCGCTACAACTGGGTTACCCCCTTCCTCCTCTCGCCCCACTCGAGGAACATCCTCTGGTTCGGGACTCAGAAGCTCTGGCGCTCCTTCGACCGGGGCGAGACCTGGGCCGCCGTCAGCCCCGACCTGACCTCCTCGCGCGAGGCGGGCGACGTGCCGTTCGGGACGATCACGACGATCTCCGAATCGCCGAAGACGTTCGGTCTCCTCTACGTCGGGACCGACGAGGGGAAGGTCTGGGGGACGCGGGACGGCGGCACTACCTGGAAGGACCTCACGAAAGGGCTCGCGAAGGACCGCTGGGTGACGCGCGTCGTCGCGTCGGCGCACGACGAGGGGAGGGTCTTCGTCTCCCAGAGCGGCCTGAGAAACGACGATTTCGCCCCCTACGTCTGGACATCCTCCGATTTCGGTGCCACGTGGACGCCGATTGCCGCCGGACTCCCGAACGAGCCTGTCAATTCCGTCCGCGAGGACCCGAAGGCCAGCCACCTCCTCTGGGCCGCCACGGATGCCGGGGCGTTCGTCTCGCTCGACCGTGGTTCGACGTGGAACGCGCTCACCGGCGGCTTGCCGCTCGTCCCGGTCCACGACCTCGCCATCCAGCCGAAGGAAGGGGACGTCGTTCTCGGCACGCACGGCCGGAGCGCCTTCGTCGCCGAGGCGGCTGCCCTGCGCGAGCTGACGCCCCAGGTGGCGAAGAAGGCCCTCCACGCGTTCAAGGTGAAGCCCGCGACCTGGGAACGGCGCCGTGGCTACGGCGAGAACGAGTTCACCTCGTGGTACCGCGTCCCGACGACGCGGCAGCTGGCGTGGTGGGCGGGACCGGCGACCGCCACCACGGCGGCGATCACCGTGAGGGACGGGAAGGGGCGGATCTGGAAGGAGTGGACGGCTCCCTCGGTCGCCGGCTTCAACGCCGTCGACTACGACCTCTCGGCCGACGCCGCACGCGCCGATGCGAACGAGGAGGCAATGAGGCAGGAAGCGGTCGACGCCGCGAGAAAGCCGGTGGATAAGGCGGTGGGGGAGACCGGGGAGGTTGCGAAGGACCCGGAGGCGGAAGAGGACGGCGAGGGCGACGAGGCGGGAACGAAAGCGACGCCTCCGGAGATTGCCGATCTCCTCGCCGACCCGCTCCGCCGGGAGCGCGATCGATACCTTCCGTCCGGCCGCTACACCGTCGAGATTTCCGCCGGGGCGGAGAAGGCCACGACGAGGCTCGTCGTGAAGGCGCCGAAAACGGAAGCCTCCGGCGACGAGGAGGACTGAGCGTGACAGATGGCGTCCGCCGGGCCGTGGTCGTCGAGGACGACGCGGAGACGAGACGGTTCGTCGTGCGGGCGCTGGAGGAGGAGGGGCTCGAGGTCCGCTCCGCGGGCCGTGCGGCGGGAGCCCGCGGGCTCCTCCTCGAGTTCGCCGCCGACGTCGTCATTCTCGACGTCGGCCTCCCGGACGTCTCGGGCTTCGAGCTCTGCGGTGAGATCCGCCGTCAGGGGCTCGACGTTCCGATCCTGATGCTCACGGCGCGCTCCGACGTCGCCTCGCGCGTCGAAGGGTTGGAGGCCGGTGCCGATGACTACCTCGGAAAGCCGTTCGCGCTCGCCGAGCTGAAGGCGAGGGTTCGCGCCCTCCTTCGCCGGGCTCGGCCGGGAATCGCGGAATCCATCCTCCAGCACGCCGGCATCCGTATCGACCTGCGCCGCCGCCGCGCCTATCGCGGCCAGGAGGAGATCCCCCTGACCCGGCGCGAGCTCGACCTCCTCGCGCGGCTTTTGAGGGCCCGTGGCGTCGTCGTGGCGCGCGAGGACCTCCTCGAGGACGTCTGGGGGCGCGACACCCCCGAGGCCGCGGCGAGCCTCGAAGTCATCGTCAGTCGGCTGCGAAGGAAGCTGCCCGGCGCCGGAGGCTCGAGCCTCGTCCGGAACGTGCGGGGCGTCGGCTACGCACTCGACGAGGACGCATGAGATTCGAATCGCTGGCGCGGCGGACTGTTGCTGCAACGCTCCTGACGGCGGCGGTCTCTTCTCTTGTTCTCGCGGCGGCCTCGGCGCTCGCCCTGCGGCTCCTCTGGCGGGAGTACGGTCGCCTCGAGCTGGAGCGGACGGCGGAAACCGTGGCGCGGACGTTTCAGGCGGAGCTGGCGGAGCACGAACACTCCCTCGCCGGAGCCGGAGAGGAAATCCTCGGGCAGATCCTCACTCCTGCCGATCGGGCGGTGATCCGGAGGGGGACGGTCGTCATCGCACAAAGCGGTAATGGTCCGGTTCCCGGCTCGGGCACGGGGCTGCCCGCGGGCTGGATCGAGACGCGCCGGGAGATGCCGGGGGGCCTCGTCCTCGAGCTCGTCCGGAAGCCCGAAGACGACCTTCCGCTCCAGCGCCTCTTCTGGGCTGCCCTTCTCGTTGCCGCGATTCCCTCTTCCCTCGTGGCTCTCTTCGTCGGCCGGTGGGCGGGCCGAGCCGCCGCGCGCCCGATCGAGGACCTCGTGGTCCGGCTCGGGGCCGTCCATCATCCCCGCGACTACATTTCAGTCCCACCCGAAACGCTGCCGGCCGACGCGGCCGTCCTCGAGGGAGCCTTTTCCGGG
Organism: Holophagales bacterium UBA5066; assembly: GCA_002414905.1. Classification (GTDB taxonomy): domain Bacteria; phylum Acidobacteriota; class Thermoanaerobaculia; order UBA5066; family UBA5066; genus UBA5066. The sequence continues at coordinate 8,411 of DIAY01000226.1, forward strand.
GTTCTCGGGCGGCTCGGAGCGGCGCTCGAGAGGGAAGCGGAGTTCGCCCGCAACGCCGCGCACGAGCTGAGGACACCCCTGACGCGCATTCGGCTGCTGGCCGAGAGGGCTGCGGCAGGTGCCTCGGGGGAGTGCCGGTCCGAGCTCGAGGGCTTGACGACGGAGGTGGACCGGCTCGCGCGCCTGGCCGACGCTCTCCTCGTCCTGGCGCGTGACGAGACGGGCGGCCTCGGCGGCGGCGAGACCGTCAACCTCGCGGACCTCGTGAGGGCGTCGGCCGAAGGGGACCGGCGGCCTGTCGCCGTGACGGCGCCGGACGAAGCGCTCGTTCGCGGAGACGAGGACCTCCTCCGGCTCGCCGTCGAGAACCTCCTCGACAACGCCCGCAAGTACGCGCCGGCGGGCCTCACGCCGAAGGCGGTGCTCTCCCTCGACGCAGAGCGGGTGATCCTCGCGGTCGAGACGCCCGGGATCGCGTTGGGAGCTGAGGAGCGCTCGCGGGTCTTCGAGCGCTTCTATCGGGGGCCAGCGGCGAGAGAGGTGGCGCCCGGTCACGGCCTCGGCCTCGCACTTGCGCGCCACGTCGCGCGGTTCCACGGAGGGGACGTCGTCGCCGCCGGAGGTGGTGAAGCGAAGGCCGTCTTCGAGCTGCACCTCCCGGCCTGGCGAAGCGGCACCTGACCTCGGCGACCTCGAGAAGCCTTCTCTTTCGTACTGGCTCGTGGCCGGGTCGTTCCGTCTCTGAAGCTACGGGTACGGAGGGCGCATGGCGACCAAAGAGCGGGGAGCTCCTCCCTGTTGCCTGCATATATGCCGCGCACCCGTGCCGCCTCGATCGCCCGTCACCATCGATCGCTTCGTGCCCACTCTGACCGTCATTCGCGCCGACGTGGATGCCGCCGCCAGAGCCGCGACCCCGGGCTGCGTGCTGACGACGATCACCGCGATCGGCGGCGCCGTGCTGCTCGCCTACGGTTTCACCTGGGATCCGGGCTGGTACCGGGATCCGGCCACGCTCGCCGGGCTGGCGGCCTATGTCGTGGCGGTGTCCCTCGTGTGGAAGGTCGGCATTTGGTGGGCGACACCGGCCGCCACCATCGCAGAACGCTCCATGCGCCGACTCGAGAGCGACGTGCTGCAGCCCCTCGTTGCCGAGATGCGGCCGGGCGCGCGCTACGAGCCCCGCGCCGAGGCGCCGCAGGACACGCTGGCGCGCTCGCGTCTCGTGGGTGAGGCGCCGTTCACGAGCCGCAACCAGATCTGCTGGCGCACGAGCGACCTGGCGCTCGAGATGTTCGAGCTCAAAAGCATCAAGGAAAGCTCCGGAGAGTTCTCGTCCACGAGGCGCTCTTTCGAGGGACTGCTGGCGTGGGCCGATCTGCCCACGCACCAGGACGACTTCTACGTGCTCGTGCGATCGCGGCACGAGTTCGCGCATCAGGTCGCCGGTCCGCGCGAGAGCGCGGCGCTCGAGGGTATCTGGGTGCAGGCGTCGATAGCCGATGGGCGCGTGTGGGTGGGCATCGATGCAGATAAGAACACCTGGTTTCTGGGCTACCCGAACTGCGGATACCGTTTCCCGCAAGCGCTCGACGACGGGCACGTCGCCGGGCTCGAGCAGCACCTCACGATCGTGGAGGACGTCGCCACGGCCCTGGCGCGCGCCGTGGTCGCGTGGGAATCGCGGGCTTCGTCGTAGACCGCGCGTGAGCAGCGCGGGACCCGGAGGGGGACGGCGTTGGACAAATGGCTGCGACGAGCCGGCACCAGGTTTCGATGCGAACGGCTCTGTACCTGCGTCTCGGCCCGGGTACGTTTCCTCGGCTTGCCGCGGACGACGTTGGAACAGGCGCCGTAGTGAACGAGAGGCCTCCCGGGTTCGGGGACGTGGGCGAGGAGGCGGGCCACGAAGTCCATTGCCTCGAAGGTCTCGGCGGGCTCGTGACGCTCGTCGACGGCCTCCTCGACGACTGCGGACGGGTCGTGGCGCAGAAAAGGGGCGCCGAGGGCTGGTTCGATTTCCCGACGCGCACACCTGCGCGAGCGACCTGCGCGTCCCGCAGGCGTTCGAGGACGACCTCGTCCTGAAGATTCTTCGTGAGTCAGAAGGCGAGACGGTGACGGTGACCGACGACGAGATGGGCCGGAGCGTCCTCGAGATGGCCTGAAGCGAAGGGCTCTCCGCCGCAGGGACGGGATATAAAGACGTCGACGAGACGAGGAGGCAGAAGGTGAAGCCCACTCCCCCGGGATGGCCGCGCATCTCCCAGGCGCTCTACTACGAGGACGCCGCGAAGGCGATCGATTTCATTTGCAACGCTTTCGGATTCGAAGTGAAGATGAAGGTCGTGGGCGAGGGCGGACGCATCGAGCACTCCGAGCTCGTCTATGGCGGGGGCCTCGTCATGGTGGGCGACGTCGCGGGAAAGGAAGGGAAGTACCCCTACCGGCGCAGCCCGAGCGAGGTCGGCGGCATCAACACGCAGAGCCTGATGGTCTACGTCGACGACGTGGAGGCACACTACGGCCGCGCGGTCGCTGCCGGGGCGAAGGTGCACGCCGAGCTGGAGACGGTCGACTACGGCGAGGAATTCTGGAGCGACCGCGGATACGAGTGCGAGGACCCGGGTGGCCACCGCTGGTGGTTCTACCAGCGGCTGAGGGACCCGAAGCCGGCATCCTGAGCCGCTGCGTGTCCGGTCGTCTGGGGTAAACCGTTCCTGCCAATCGCGAGGTCCTCCTTTCAGCGGTTCGAGGGAGGGGACTGAGAGCTGTCTCTTATACACATCT
>DIAY01000162.1:0-1032 GCA_002414905.1 Holophagales bacterium UBA5066
GAAGAGCTCGCTCTCGAGCAGCTCCCCCGGCAGCGCCCCACAGTTCACGGCGACGAAGGGACCGGTGCAACGGGGGGAGTTCGCGTGGAGCGCGCGGGCGATGAGCTCCTTGCCGGTGCCGCTCTCGCCCGTCACGAGGACCGTGGCCTCGCTTCGGGCGAGCGACTCGACGAGGTGGACGATCCGGAGCATGACGGGCGAGCGCGCCACGAGGCCGTGCGAGGAGAGCATCGACTGGACGAGGCCGTTGTCCGTCTCGGCGGGCCGGAGGACGACGATGTAGCGGGCCCGCGGGTCGCAGTGGCTCGTGACGTCGATCGGGAGCACCGCCGCCGTCAGCGAGACGAGCCGCGCGCTCCCCTCGCCACAGCGCAGGATCGCCCGTCGCCCCTCCTCGCGGAGGCCCTGCTCGAGCGACTCCCGGAGGGTGTCGGACGGTCCGAAGAGCCTCGCACCGACGAGCTCCTCGATGGGGCGGCCGATCGCCGCCCGGGCCGCACCGGGCCAGGCGAGGTCGTCGAGGGTCTGGCTCGAACGGATGACCCGGAAATCCCGGTCGAGGACGACGAGGACCCTCCCGAGCGCCTCGAAGACCGTTTCCAGCGTCCCGAAGCCGGGACCGGCGGAGGAGAGGGTTTCCTGGGTGGGCAGGGTCTCGGGCACTGGCGTAATCTCCTGGATTCGGGTCCATCCCGATTATTTCATCCCGAGGGTGAGCATGACGTCCATCTACTTCGGAGAGGAGCACGAGAGCTTCCGCCGGACGGTCCGTCAGTTCCTCGAAAGCGAGATCGCGCCCTACGCCCGGGAGTGGGAGGAGGCGCGCAGGATCCCGCGCGAGGCGTTCCGCCGGATGGGCGATCTCGGCTTCCTGGGAATCCTCTTTCCCGAGGAGCTGGGGGGGACGGGCGCGTCGCTCTTCCACGCCCTCGCCTTCCTCGAGGAGCTTCCGCGCTCCCTGATGGGCGGCTTCGTCGCGGCGGTCTCCGTGCAGCAGTTCATCGCCACCGGGGCGATCCACCTTCACGGAAC
>DIAY01000162.1:1243-15391 GCA_002414905.1 Holophagales bacterium UBA5066
ATCCGGACGACGGCGCGCCGCGACGGGGATTCGTGGGTGATCGACGGCGCAAAGACCTGGATCACGAACGGCGTCGAGGGCGACTTCGTCGTCGTGGCCTGCCGCACCGACAGGGACGCGGGCGCGGGGGGGCTGAGCCTGATCGTCGTCGAGGCCGACGCGCACGGTTTCTCCCGCAGCAAGCTCCGGAAGATGGGCTGGCACTCTTCCGACACGGGCGAGCTGACGTTCGAGAACGTCCGCGTTCCGCTCGGCAACCTCGTCGGCGGCGAGAACGAAGGCTTCTACCTCATCATGGAGACGTTCGTCCTCGAGCGGCTCGTCACGGCGGCCACGTCCGTCGGGAGCGCCCGCCTCGCCCTCGAGGAGACCCGGAAGTACGTCCTCGAGCGGCACGCGTTCGGAAAGCCGATCGGGAAGTTCCAGGCGATCCGCCACCGCCTCGCCGACCTCTACGCCGAGCTCGAGGCGGCGGCGCAGCTCGTCTACCACACGGCCTGGCTTCACGAGAAGGGAGAGAACCCAGTCGCCGAGGCGTGCATGGCCAAGCTTCTCGCTACCGAGCTGTCGAAGAAGACGGCCGACGAGTGCCTCCAGTTCTTCGGCGGCTTTGGGACGGTCGAGGAGTATCCGATCGAGCGTTTCTTCCGCGACTCCCGGTTCGGAACGATCGTCGCTGGAACGAGCGAGATCATGCGGGAGGTCATCGCGAAGACCGCGATCGACGGATTCGTCTTCCCGAAGCGGGAGAGCGACGAGGACGATGCTCCTGTCCCTCCGCCTCCCGCGGTTCCGGCGGACCCCGTTCCGCCGCCGGTCGAGGAGCCGCTTTCGGCCGGCGACGGCTATCCGGTCCTCGATGGCGCGGGGAACCCCTTCGCCCGGGATGCGGGCACTCCGGACGTCTTCGAGGCAGACGTGACCGACACGCTCGAGGCGATTTTCACGGAGACGAGGCCCGTCACTCCCCGGAGCTTCGGCGTCGATGAGACTCCGCAGAGTGAACCCCTCTCCGGAGAGGAGCACGAGATCGCGCCAGCATTGGACGCGCGCGAACCCGAGCCGGCGCCCGAGCCCGAGGCGCCTTCCGTCGAACCCGGTGAATCGGTCGCCCTGCCTTCGGAAGTGACCGAACCCGCGTACTTCCCGCCGGCCGGCGCGAGACCGATACCGATGGCGGGGCGCGAAGCCGTCATCCTCGCAGGAGGGCCTCCCTCCCTCGCCGTGAGAATCCCCGTCCCGACGAGCGTCGCGGAGCTCTTCGAGACGCTCCCGCTGCGCTTCCGGGCCGAGCGCGCCGCCGGCTGGAACGCGCGCTTCCACTTCCGCTTCAAGGACGTCGAGCGCTCCGACTGGACGGTTGTCATCGAGGATGGGTCCTGCCGGGCGTTTGCGGGACACGAAGGGGCCGCCGACTGCGTCGTCACGACGACGGAGAAAACCTACCTCGCGATCGAGGGCGGGCTGCAGGCGCCCGAAACGGCCTTTCTCCTGGGGAAGGTGAAGGTCTCGAACATCGTCGCGATGACGAAGTTCGGCAAGCTGTTCCGGAAGGTGGCCCCGTGAACACCGCCCTTCCCCTGGCGGGCACGATCGTCCTCGATGTCTCCCGGATGCTGCCGGGAGCCGTCCTGGTGCGGAACCTCGTCGATCTCGGGGCGCGCGTCATCAAGGTGGAGGACCCGAGCTCGGGGGACCCGATGCGCGTCACCCCGCCGCTCGTCGGGGGAACGGGAGCCGGGTTCCTCGCGTTCTTCCGCGGCGTGGAGTCGGTCACGCTCGACCTGAAGTCGCACGCGGGGGCCGCGGCGCTCCGAAAGCTGGCGCGCCACTCCGACGTCCTCCTCGAGAGCTTTCGTCCCGGGACGCTCGAGCGGTGGGACCTCGGTTACGAGCGCCTCGCCGCACTGAACCCCGGCCTCGTCGTCGTCTCGCTCTCGAGCTTCGGCTCCCAGGGGCCGGACGCGGGAAGGATCGGGCACGACCTGAACTTCACGGCCGTGACGGGCCTTCTCTCCGAGCTTCCCCAGGGAGACCTGCCGAGGGTCCAGGTGGCCGACGTCGCAGCGGGGCTTCTCGCCGTCTCCGCAACGCTCGCGGCTCTTCTTCTGAAGCACCGGAGCGGCCGCGGCTCGCACGTCGAGCAGCCGCTCGTCAGCGGGCCGCTGCCCTTCCTCACGTGGGCCTTCGCCGAGGTCGGGACGGGCGGTGGCGGGGTGCTCGACGGGATCCTCGCGGGGAAGAGCCCGGGCTACCGGACCTATCTCTGCGCGGATGGCACCCGGGTTGCGCTCGGCGCGATCGAGCCGAAGTTCTGGGCCGCGCTGTGCGAGATGACGGGGATTTCCGAGCACGCGGCCGACGGCCTCGACACGGGCGAGGCCGGAGCCGATGCTGCCGGCCGCCTCACTGCTGTCTTCGGGTCGAGGCCACGAGCCGACTGGCTCACGCTCGCGGATGCGCTCGGCATTCCGCTGACGCCCGTGAACGACCTCGCGTCAGCGCGCGACGATCTCGCAGGGCACATGGAAGGAACCTCGCTCCCGGGGGGCGGCGTCCTGGCGACACCCGCCGCGTTCCTCGGCGTTCCGGGCCTGCGCCGCCCGCACGCGCCGGCACCGGCTCTCGGCGCCGACACGTCGCGGATCCTGCACGAGCTCGGCTTCACCGCCGAGGAGATCGCCGCGGTCTCGGCCTGACCTCGAAGCCGGTTCCGGGGCGCTCTTACTTCGAAAGTGTGGCCTTCAGCGCGAGGGCCGGAGAGAACTTCGGGTTGATGGAGAGGGCCTTGTCGAGGTCGGCCAGAGCTCTCGTCTTCAGCGCCTCGTCTTTCGTGTCCGTGAACATCACCTCGAGCGCTGCCGCACGCCCGTAGTAGAAGCTCTCGTTCTTGTCGTAGAACCCGATCGCCTTGTCATAGGCGGCGACGACGAGCGGGAGCGCCTTGCGCGCGTTCTCCTTCTCCTCATTCGAGGCGACGGGACCGGAGAAGACGTTCGGGGGCACCCATTTCATGTAGAGATCGACCGCGAACGCGTTCGCCGAAGGTGCGTCGGTCAGGTTCGGGGGGAGGGCGTCGGGAACGCCGGACTGGGCCGGGGGCGGTATTTCCGTAGGCGCGGGTGCCACTGCAGGCGCGGCGGCTGCCGCGGGAGGCTCGGCGGCCTTCGGGGTCTCGGCGGGCTTGCCGCAGCCGGCCGAAAGGACGAGCAGGGGCGCGATGGCGAGTGTCAGAAGTGCAGGCTTCATTTTCATCAGACAACCTCCCTCATTTCGCGAATTGTAGGCTCGACGACCGCGGCAATCCGTACGGGTCCGGTACGCTTTGGGCCCGGTTCGATCGAGATGGGACGGAGCGTCTACCCCCTCAGCCCGGTCCAGAGGAACCACGCTCCCATGGCGAGCAGGAACACCTGAGAGAGCCGGTTGACGAATGTCCTGTGCCGCATCAGCAATTCGTCGGCGAGTGAGACGCCGAGGAGCGCGGGGGCCGTCCCGAGGCCGAAGAGGGCGAGGGCTGCTGCGCCCTCGAGCGCCCCGCCGCGCGCGACGGCGGCGATGACGGCCGAGTAGAGGAGGCCGCAGGGGAGGAGGCCGAGGAAGAGGCCGATGGCGAAGGGGTGGCCCGGTACGCGGCCTTTCAGCTTCGCTGCCACCTTCGCGAAGAGGCTGCCACCGGTGTCGAGCCCCGGGACGAGGTCGGAGAGAGCGGCGAGCGCCCAGAGGACGAGGACGGCGCCGGCAACGACGGAGGCGGCGCGCTGAAGACCGAGGAGCGATCCAGCGAGCTCGACGGCACCGCCAAGAGCCCCGGCGACGGCGCCGAGCGCGGCGTAGGTGACGACCCGCCCGAGGGTGTACCAGAGCTGGGCGCGAAAGGCTGCGCCGCGGCCGGCATCGGGGGGGACGTACCGGCGCGAGACGAAGAGGACGAACGGCGAGCACATGCCGATGCAGTGCCCGAACCCGCCGAGGAGGCCGAGCGTCAGGAAGCCGAGGAGGCTGACCGACTCGATCAAGGCTTGGAGGTGTCCCCGGCCTGCGCCAGGTCGATCCGGAAGCGGGCCGTCCGGGGCTTGCCGGCGGTGGTCCCCTCGACTGTCGCGTACCAGCGCCGCTTGCCGCTCTTGCAGAGGGGAAGGACGACCTCAGCTTCCTGCCAGCCTTCGGTGCCTGGTACGAGGGTGTAGCGGTGGTCGCCCATCGGCATCGTCATCTCGAAGGAGATTCGGCCCTCTTCGAGTGTCACAGGTCCGGCGTCCTTCTCGGCGCGGACTCGGAACCGGTTCTTCGCGAACCCGAAGGCCGGCCGGGGCGCGACCGAGAGGACGACCCGGACGTCCCCCAGGTCGACGGATCCGTCGGCGAGGGTGACGTCCGGCATCGCGGCTTCGGTGGCGGGGTCGATCGTGAGGCGCGCGGGCGCCTGGTCTCCCGAGGCTGATTTTCCCGCGTGGCCCCGCGCGCGCACCCACCAGACGCCGCCGGCGAGGGCGGCGACGACGAGCAGGCCGAGCAGGGTGTCGCGGAGCTTCATGGTGGTCTCAGCAGTGATAGTCGAGGCACTCGGCCAAGGCCGGGTCCTTCAGCGGGACGGCGTCGTGGCGGGCGAGCGACCAGGTGAAGGCGAGCGTGAAGAGGCCGAGGAAGCCGAGCGTGGCGGCGAGCTCGACCAGAGGCAGGTGGGCGTGGGCGCCCTCGGCGCCGTGTCCCATGGCCGGAGCGACCATGACGTAAAGCTCCCAGAACTGGGCAAAGAGGATGAGGACCGCGACGGGGACCAGAGTCTTCGGCTGGCGCTTCGCATTCCGCGGGAGGAGGAGAAGGAACGGCACGACGAACTTGAGCAGGGGCAGGATCAGGATGTAGGGGAGCCAGCCGTTCGAGGTGCGCTTGATGAAGTAGACCGTCTCCTCGGGCAGGTTCGCGTACCAGATGAGCATGTGCTGGCAGAAATAGATGTAGGCCCAGAAGCCGGTCGTCGCGAAGACCATCTTGCCGAGGCTGTGGAGGTGGTTCTCGTTCAGGAAGCCCTTCAGCTGCCCGGTCATCATGAGAAGGCCGGCGACGACGGCGACGAAGGCGGTGCCGGTCTGGACGACGTCGGTGAAGACGAGGACCGCGAACATCGTCGAGAACCAGTGGGCGTCCAGGGAGAGGAGGAGGTAGAAGCTGACCATGCTGATGGTCAGCGCGAAGACGACGAGGAAAACTGCCGAGAGGGTGTGGCTCGTCCGCGTGGGGCCGATCCCGCCTTCGTGGTCCTGACGGCGCGAGGTTCGCACGAGGAGCGCCGCGAAGACGACCCAGAGGAGGAGGCTGGCGCCGACGAGTGCGGTGAACATCGTCAGGTTCAGGAAAGGCGCTTTGTGCGTGAGGAGCGGGTCCTTCGCGACGACGTCGGCGTGGGACCAGTGGTAGAGCGAGTGGGCGCCGAGGCCGACCGCCATCGTCAGGACGCCGCCAGGCAGGAGCCAGGCCGTCATCGCCTCCGGGATGCGGCGCATCGTGACGGACCAGTTGCCCCGGGCGAGGTAGAGGATCGCGAGCCACGCGGCGCCGAAGACGCCGAGGCCGAGCGCGAAGAAGGCTCCGATGAGATACGAGCTCCAGGCGAGCTGGGCGTGCCCGCCGGCGAAGGCCCAGGCGAGGGCCGCGCCGCCGAGGAGGATGAAGGCGATCGCGAGACCCTGGATGATTCCCGGGACCGAGATCCGGCCTGGGGCCGCCGGGAGAGCGTGGGCGTGATCGTGGCTCATGACTTTCCTCCGGGGGAGGGCGCCGTCTCCGGGGCGACCGGCTCGCTCTTTTCCATCTCGCGGATCCAGAGGACGACGGACCAGGCGTCGTGCTGGTCGACCTGCCGGGCGTGGCTCGGCATCGAGTTCTGCCCGCGCATCGGGCGGTGGAAGAGCTGGCCGTCAGGCCATTCGCGCACCTTTTGCGTCATCAGGCTCGGAGGCTTCGGGAAGAGCGCGGTGACAGTGCCGTCCCCGGCCCCCTTCGGTCCGTGGCAGGCGATGCAGACGTTCTCGTACACGAATTTCCCGTGGGCGAGAACGGCAGGGGTCGGCTCGAGCGGGTTCTTCAACTCCGCGCCCGCCTTGTCGGCCTCGTTCTGGGCGTACGGATAGGGCGTCTCACCGACGGCGACGGTTCCCGGCTGCGGTTCCATCAGGCCGGTGGGGCGGGTGCCGAAGAGGTCCTTCCTCTGCGGCTTGAGCTTCAGCTGGTCTCCCATGTCGAGGCGGTTCCCCTCGCGGTGGGGGGTCCGGCCCGCCGGCAGGCCGACGTCGCAGCTCGAGAGGAGTGTCGCGGAGGCCGCGACCGCTGCGAAGAAGAGCGTGTGGGAGGCGTTACGCATCGGCCCCTCCCTTTTCGACGTCGACGAGGCGGACGCCGTGCGCGCCGAGGGACTTCACGAAGGCCTCCGCCTCCGCGGCGTTCCACTTCGGGTCGGTCGCGGAGATCCAGAGGACGAACCGGTCGATCGTCGCCCCGGTCTTTATCAGCATCGGGGGAGGCTGGGGAACCGTGTCCTTCTTGCCCGCAATGATCGCCACGACGGCGCTGCCGAGGGCGGCGCAGAAGACCATGGCCTCGAAGGTGATGGGGATGAACGACGGCCAGGCGGCGTGCGGCTTTCCTCCGAAGTTCATCGGCCAGTCGAAGACCATCACGTAGTTCTGGAGCCCTTGCGCGAAGAGAATCCCGCAGAGGGCGAGGACCGCCGTCACATACGGGATCCACGAGCGCTTCTGCCCCATCGCCTCTTCCATGCCGTGGATCGGGAACGGGGTGAGGAAGTCGAAGTGCTTCCAGCCGGCGTCTCGGACCTTCTCGGCTGCGGCCAGGGCATCGGCCGGCTCGCAGAAGTGTCCGAGGACGCCTTTCGTCGAGGTGGGCGCCATGGCTCAGGCCTCCTGGTGTGCCGCTTTGGCGGCGAAGGCGTCTGTGGGAAGGTCTTTGGGCGCGCTCTGCGCCACCTTCGGGTCCATCACGCCCTTGACCTCCGAGATCGCGACCACGGGGAGGAAGCGGACGAAGAGGAGAAAGAGGGTGAAGAAGAGGCCGAAGGAGCCGATCAGGATCGCGAAGTCCCAGCGAGTCAGGGCGTACATGCCCCAGGACGAGGGGAGGAAGTCGCGGTGGAGCGAGGTGACGACGATGACGTATCGCTCGAACCACATCCCGACGTTCACGAGGATCGAGACGATGAACAGGACCCAGGTGCTGCGCCTCAGCTTCTTCCACCAGAAGAGCTGCGGCACGATGGCGTTGCAGGTGAACATGATGAAGTAGGCCCAGCCGTACGGGCCGAACGCCCGGTTCCTGAAGATGAACCCTTCCCATTCGCTCCCCGAGTACCACGCCATGAAGAACTCGGTGGAGTAGGCGAAGCCGACGAGCATTCCGGTCAGGAGCAGGACCTTGGCCATCGACTCCATGTGGTTGAGCGTGATGTAGCTCTTCATGCCGAAGTAGCCGCGCATGAAGGTCATCAGCGTGATGACCATCGCGAAGCCCGAGAAGATGGCGCCGATGACGAAGTAGGGCGGGAAGATCGTCGTGTGCCAGCCCGGGATCACCGCCGTCGCGAAGTCGAACGAGACGATGGTGTGGACCGAGAAGACGAGCGGCGTGGCGAGCCCCGCGAGGATGAGGTAGGCCGACTCGTAGTGCCGCCACGCACGGTGGGAGCCGGTCCAGCCGAGGCTCAAGGCGTTGTAGATCGCCTTGCGCCACGGGTGCGTCGCCCGGTCCCTGACCGTCGCGAGGTCGGGGAGGAGGCCGACGTACCAGAAGGTGGCCGAGACGAGGCCGTAGGTCGAGATGGCGAAGATGTCCCACGCGAGCGGGGAGTTGAAGTTGATCCAGAGGGGGCCGCGGGCGTTGGGGTAGGGGAAGAGCCAGTAGGCAAACCAGGCCCTTCCGAGGTGGATGATCGGGAAGATGCCGGCGCAGGCGACGGCGAAGAGGGTCATCGCTTCGGCCGCGCGGTTGATGCCGGTGCGCCACTTCTGGCGGAAGAGGAAGAGGACCGCCGAGATCAGCGTGCCGGCGTGGCCGATGCCGATCCAGAAGACGAAGTTGACGATGAACGAGCCCCAGCCCACCGGCGAGTTGACGCCGACGACGCCCATGCCCGCGTAGAAGAGCGTGATCAGCGAGACGACGAGGACGCCGAGCAGCGTGAGGGCGACGGAGAACGCGATCCACCACCGCTTCGTGGGGAACTGCTCGGCGTGCATGCAGATGTCGCGGTCGACGTCGGACCACTTCTTCCCGCCGGTGACGAGCGGCTCTTCGACCTCGAGGTCACCCCCGTAGGGTCCGGCGCCCGCGAGGACGATCGGCCGGCCCGTGAGCTGGCTGTCGTCCATCACCGTGGCCCAGGGACTCTCTTCATGCCTTGTCATTGCGCACCTTCGTCAGGTAGGAGACGGACGGCTTGACGTTGAGGGCCTCGAGGAGCTTCATGGCCCGCGGGTGGGCGGCGAGCGCCGCGACGCGGGAGCCGGGGGCGTTCACGTCGCCGAAGGTGATGGCGCCGGTGGGGCAGGCCTCCATGCAGGCGGGCACCACGGCGCCGTCGGGGAAGTGGATCTTGTCCTTCCCCTCGCGCGTGGCCGCGGCCTTCGCCTCCTGGATCCGCTGGATGCAGAAGGAGCACTTCTCCATGACGCCGCGGCTCCTCACCGTGACCTCCGGGTTGTTCTTCATCTGCATCGGGGCGCGCGTGTTCATCTCGGCGTTGCGCTTGATGCGGGGCTCGAGCAGCCGGAACAGGACGCTCTCCTGCGTCTTGCCGTACTCCCAGAAGTTGTAGCGTCGCACCTTGAACGGGCAGTTGTTGGCGCAGTAGCGGGTCCCGACGCAGCGGTTGTAGATCTGCTGGTTCAGGCCGTCGGCGCTGTGCATCGTCGCCACGAACGGACAGACGGTCTCGCAGGGGGCGTTCTCGCAGTGCTGGCAGAGCATCGGCTCGAAGAGGACCTGCGGCTCCTCGACGACCGGAAGCGGGCCGTCCCAGACCTCGGCGTCCCAGCGTCCGTCCTTCTTCGGCGCGTCGTAGTAGCGGTCGATCCTCATCCACGACATCTCGCGGCCGTCGAGGATTCCGTTTCGTCCGACGACGGGGACGTTGTTCTCGGCCTGGCAGCCGAGGACGCACTTGCCGCAGCCGTTGCACTTGCTCAGGTCGATCGCCATCGCCCAGCGGGCGTTCGGGTAGCCGTGCTCGGGCCAGGCCGAGGGGCCCCCCGCGAGCTGCTCGGTCCCCGACCTCGGGTCCGCCTCGTACGCCGAGAGAGTCGTCACCGGCACGAGCGGCCGGGCCTGCCGGTCGATGACGTCGGAGCCCTGGGCGTACGCGAGGGCCTCGTTGCCCGAGACTTTGCGAATCGTCACGGGGAGGCCGGCGGCGAGGAGGATGCCCCCCTTCAGGAGGCGAAGGGCGAAGGCGTTCGGGCCGACGCCCCCGCCGATGTCGCCGCACGCGGTGCGGCCGAGACCGAGCGGCAGAGCCACCTGGTCGTCGTGCATGCCGGCGTGGCGGTAGGCCGGCGCGACGAGCTTGCCGTGTCCGGCATCGACCTCGACGAGGTCGCCGCTCGCGAGCTTCATCTCGTCGAACCGGCGCGGCGCGATGGAGAGAGCGCCGCCCCACGAGATGCGCGTGATCGGATCGGGGAACTCCTGCAGCCAAGCGTTGTTCCCGTGACGCCCGTCGTGAAGCGCCAGGTGCGGGTAGAGCTGAAGCTCCAGGCCCGCGGGGGCGGGCGGGAGCGACGCGAGAAGAGCGAGGGCGGCCGGGGCGAAGGTCCGCACTGGCGCCGCCGGAACCGGACCCTGCCACGAGCCGGACCGAAGGACCTCTTCCCAGGCCGTCTCGAAGGCCGGGGTGGCGGGGTCGAGGGCGAGCCGGGCGGCCCACGCGGCGCGCAGGAAGTGCCAGGCCAGGCTCGGGCTGGTCGCGGGGGCGGCCGAGGCAGAGGCCGGGACCTTCGCTCTGGCGGCGGCCGCGGCGTTCACCGCCGCGAGGGCGGCCGGGTCGCCCGCGGAAGCTCCCCACTCGACGAGGAGGTCGAGGAGGCCGTGGGTGTCGAAGAGCGGTTGGATGACGGGCTGCTGAACGGCCTGCAGGCCCTTCGGCAGGCTCGCGTCGCCCCAGCACTCGAACGGGTGGCTCGTGGGCGCGAGCACGTCGGCGAGCAGGCTCGTCTCGTCCAGCCGGTCGTTGAGGGAGACGACGAACGGGACCTTCGCGAGCGCTTCAGCGAACTTCAGCGACGCCGGGGCGTCGTAGACCGGGTTCACGCCGGCGACGATGAGGAGCTCGACGTTGCCCGCGTGCATTTCCGCGGCGAGCGCCGCGAGAGCGGCCCCTTCGCCAGTGGGGGGCGGAAGAGCCGCGGCCTCGTCGAAGAGCCCCGCCTCGAACGCGCCGAGAGTGACGTTGAGGAGGATCGCCGCAAGCTCGATCGCGGGCCCGGAGGCTGACGCGCCCGCGGAGCCGCCGGCGACGACGAGGGCCTTGCCTGCCGCGGCGGTGAGCTCGTCGGCGAGCTTCTTCAGGACGTCCGCCGGCAGGCCCGTCTCCCTGGCGACGATGTCGATCGTCCAGGGGGCGAGGGCGGCGGTGACAGCAGCGTCGGATGCGAGCGGTCCGACTTTCCTTACGACGACGAGCTCGTGGGCGAGGGCGGCGGCAACGCGTGGCAGGTGTGCATCGCGGACGCGGATCCGGCGGTCGGCGCTGGCGCCGGTCAGGGTGAGGCGCCCCTCGAGCTGGACGAAGCGGCTCATCTTTCCGCCGTCCACGGGTTCGGGGGTGCGACGCACGGCGAAGTCGCGCTCGAGGCCGTCGTCGGGCCGGTCGAGGAATTCCGCCCCGAGCCCCACGATGAGGTCAGCCTTCTCGAGGCGCGGCCGTGCGACCCGACCGTCTCCGAACGCCTGCCCGAAGGCGACGCTCGCGGCGTCGGACGAAAGGGGCGACCAGAGGACGCCCCGCAGACCGGTCTGTGCCGAGAGACCCTTGAGGGCAGCGTCGAGCGCAGGGCTGGAGACGGGCGACGTGAGCAGAACGGCCTTATTCCCGGCTGCCTTCAGCCTCGAGAAAACGTCGGGGCCGATCGCGGCCCAGCTCGAGGCAACAGGACCGCCCTTGCCCCTCCGGACGGAGAGCGGGCCGCGGGCCCGGTCAGGGTCGTAGAGGTCCATGAGCGCGGCCTGGTGGCGCACGGTGAGCCCGCGACCGCTCACGTCGGTCGGACTCGGGGCGACGAGGATCGGGCGTCCCTCGCGGGTCCTCACCAGGACGGGCGACCCGTCGACGACGGTGTGGAAGAACCGGGCGCGGCCCATTCCGTCGACGAGGCTCTCGGGCATGTCGTGGAACGGGATCGTGGCTTCCTGCGGCGGCTGGCAGCCCGTGCTCGCGAGGGCGCCGGCCGCCGCGAGAGCGCCGGTGAGCCGGAGGAACTCGCGCCGGTCCAGGGCGGTGCCGTCCGGCTGCGGGCTGGTCTCGTTCGGTCTCATCGTCATCACCCCCCTAGCGGTGGCACGTCACGCAGTCGGTGGAGCCCTTCATCTCGGGCTTGCGGTGGCAATCCAGGCACCACTGCATGTTGAAGTCGACCCGCACGCGGACGATCTCGTCGTTCTCGACCTTCCCGTGGCAGGCCTCGCAGGCGTTGATCGGCCTGCCCTCCGCGTCCGTCACGGGGATCTTCGGCTCGCCCTTCTCGTTCCTGGCGTTGAGGTGCGCCGAGTGGTCGTAGTAGACGAAATCGGGGAGGTCGTGCACCTTCACCCACGGGACCGGCTCGCCGCGATCCCAGTAGTCCTTCAGCTTCAGGACCCACTCCTTGCCAAGCCCCACGGTGGTGTGGCAGTTCATGCACACGGCCGTGGAGGGGACGGTGGAGTGGCGGCCCTTGTAGGGCATGGTGTGGCAGTAGAGGCAGGGAATCTCGAATCCCCCGACGTTGACCGCCTCACCCTTCGCGTCCTTCTGCCAGACCGCCGCGCCCGCCATCCGCGGGTGCCGGAATGGGATGGGCTGCCGGGGCTCGTAGCCCTTGCGCACGTTGCTCAGCGCATACGCCAGGGAGCCCGTCACGCCCACCAGCAGGAACAGCGAGAGGATACGGACGAGCATCTTCCTACCGCTCATTCGGGGGCCCTCCTCGTCGAATCGGCATTCGTCGTCTCCACGGGAATCTCTTGGTCGATCGCCTTTTCCGGAGTCGCCGCGGAGGCGGCGCGGGCGGTCGCATCAGCAGGACGTCTCGGCTCCTCGTCATCGAAGAGCATCCTCACGGCGGGGGTGTCCAGGTCGTCGAACTGCCCCGAGCGGGCGGCCCAGACGAAGAGCGCGAGCGAGATCCCGGCGATGAGCACGGCCAGCGGGAGGAGGACGAAGATCGTCTCCACCTACGCCTCCGCCCCGCGCGGCCGTTTCGGGGCCGTCCGCCGCGCACCGGGGAAGGTCCGCGAGAAGGCCGAGGAGAGGACCACGCTCAGAGAGGAAGCCGGCATCAGGACGGCCGCCAGGAGCGGGCCGACGAGCCCCAGCAGCGCGAGCGTGGCGCCCGCAACGTTGTAGAGGAGCGAGAAGACGAGGTTGCGGCGGATGACGCCGAAGACCCGGTCCGACCCGCGAAGGAGATCCAGCAGCGGCGCAATTCCCTCTCGCGTCAGGACCACGTCGGCGGCGACGAGGGAGGCCCCCTTGCCGCCGAGGACCGCGACCCCGACGTCGGCGAGGGCGAGCGCCGCGGAGTCGTTCACACCGTCGCCGACCATGACGATCGCCGGCTTCCCCGGACCGGCGGTGCCAGTGGCGACGAGGGAGGCGACCAGGTCGCGCTTGGCCTCGGGGGTGTGGCCCCCGAGCGCGTCGGCAGGCTCGATGCCGAGCTGGCGGGCCACCTGAGCGACGATCCTCGGGTCGTCGCCCGAAAGGATCCGGACGCGGATGCCGAGGGCACGCAGGGCGTCGATGGTCGCGCGGGCGTCCTGGCGGATCGGATCGCCGACGCCCCCGACGCCCGTCACGCGGCCGTCGACCGCGACGTAGACGGGGCTCAGCCCCGAGGAGACGAGCCCGTCCGCGTGGGCGGCAATGGCGTCGGGGACCCGGGCGCCCGATTCCTCGACGTGAACCCGGCTGCCGACGCTCACCGCCCGTCCGTCGACGAGACCCGAGATCCCGCGGCCCGGCACCTCGCGCGCATCGGAGACCTCCCGAACGACGTTCACGCGGCGGCCGAACGCGCCGCGGAACGCCTGGGCGACGGCGTGGGACGACTCGGCCTCGAGGGCGCAGGCGAGCTCGAGAGAGGCGTCCTCGCCGGACCACTGCGTGACCGAGGCGCGCCCCTCGGTCAGCGTCCCGGTCTTGTCGAGAAGGATCGTGCCGACGTTTCTGAGGCGCTGAAGGGCATCGGGATTCTTGATGAAGATCCCGCCGCGCGCCGCGCGCATCAGCCCGACCGACACCGCAAGGGGGACGGAGAGGCCGAGGGCGCAGGGACAGGCGACGACGAGGAGGGCGACGACGCGCTCCATTGCGGCCTGGGCGCCCAGGGGGAAGGCGATCGCCCCCGCGACGACGGCGAGGACGAGAAGGGCCTGTACGAACCGGCGGGCCAGCAGATCCGTCAGCTGGAGGACTGCGGGGCGCCTCGACAGGGCGTCCTGGACGATCGCCAGGAGCGCCCCGACGCGCGTCTCGTCGCCGGCCGCCTCGACGCGGACGACGAGCCGCCCGCCGAGATTCGTCGCGCCAGCGCTGACCGTGTCTCCCTCGCTCACGGGCACAGGTGCGGACTCGCCCGTGAGGACGGCGTTGTCGAGGGAGGAACGTCCGGCGAGGACGACGCCGTCGGCGGGAACGAGCTCGCCCGAGCGGACCTCGACACGATCTCCCGGAGCGAGAGCGGAGACGGCGACCTCGACGGCGGGGGCGAGAGGGCCGTCCCCCTCGAGCCGCCGCGCGTACTCGATGAAGGCGACGCCGCGCAGGCTGTCGGCACGCTCGAGGGCCGCGCGCTGTGCCGCGCGCTGGACCTGGCGCGCTCCGAGGAGGGCCGCCACGAGCATCGCGAGGGAGTCGAAGTAGAGCGGCCCGCTTCCCCG
>DIAY01000162.1:15580-16591 GCA_002414905.1 Holophagales bacterium UBA5066
CCGGAGGCCTCGCCCGCGTAGATGGCCCCGTGGAGGAACATCAGGTTCATGGCGCCGGCCGCCGCGACCCCGAGCTTCACGAGAGAGGCGCGGTCTTCGGCCCGCCGGGCTTCCTGGACGCTCCCGGCGCGGTGGACGTGCGGGGTGTACCCCAGCCGGTCGAGAGCGCGGCCGATGGCCGAAAGCTTCACCTGGCCGGGACTCCAGGTCACTTCCGCCACGGAGCTCGCGAGGTTCACGCGGACGGCGTCGACGCCGGGCAGCGCCTCGGGGAGCTTCTCGAGGAGCCAGACGCACGCGGCGCAGTGGACTCCCTCGAGGTAGAGACGAGTCCGGCACCGCCCCGAGCCCGCCTCTTCGGTCGAGCCCGCCCGCGCCCTCTCGTCGTCGAGGTCCTCGAACCCCCGACCGCTCGGCCGCGCGGGCGCAAGCGCCCCGCCCTGCTGGTCGACGATGCGGTAGAACTGGTCGTAGCCCCAGTCCTTGATCAGGGCGTGAACCTGCCGGCAGCCGATGCAGCAGAACTGATCGTCTTCGCCCGGACGGAGCATGCCGTCCGGCACCGCGAGGCCGCAATGCGCGCACGCCACGGGGGCGGCGTGCAGGTGCGACCGGTCGCGGGGGAGTGTCACCGGCCGGTTCCTCCGGCGGGAACGTCCTCGGCGACCTTCAGGCGGGCGGCGTGAACGAAGCGGAGGGCCTCGCGCCGCGTATCGATGCGGAACTCCCAGGCGCCGGGCTGGTCGACGCGCAGGAGCGCCCGGTACGAGCCGGCCTCCTGCGGGAGTTCGACGAGAGGCCCGGATTGGCTCAGCCGCCCATCGGACGGACGGATCGCGAAGAGGCTGCCCGCGAGGCCCGTCACGCCCTGCCCCTCGCGGTCGACGACCCGCACGTCGATGGGTCGGGGCGTTCCCGCCGTGTGCGGTACGCCGGCCGGAAGGTCGTACCTCACGTTCCATCCGAGCTGCCGGCTCGCCGCCTCGACCGCCTCGTCGGCGTCCCACACCT
>DIAY01000023.1 GCA_002414905.1 Holophagales bacterium UBA5066
CAGTTTCTCGTGGCCGCCAACAGGAGGCAGTCGAGGCACACAATGCCGTGGTACTCGCCCAGGATTCGAGCCTTCTCCCGTTCCGCCTGGGCAACGCCACCGCAGCGCCCGCACGGAAGCGTCCCCGCCTGAATACCGAAGGAATCCTCGAGATAGGGGTCGTTCACGAGAGCACCTCGACGGGGATCTCGTCGAACCCGGGGCCTTCACTCGCGAAGCCGGGCTCGACGAATCTCCCATTCCTCGAGCCGGTCGACCGTGGGGCCGCAGCGCGCTCCCACGTCTCCCTGCTCTCCCCCCACCGTTTACCCCGAAGCCAGGTTGCCGCGTACCCCGCGAACGCAAGACGGTCTCCTGGCGCTCGCCTCCAGACGTCGGCGTACACGAGCACCGCCTCGAGCGCCGCCCCTCGCTCGGCCTCGGCGAGTGAGCCCCATACCTTGGCCGCGTCCTGTCGCTTCGCCTGCACCGGGAAGGCCCCGTAGAACTCCTCGAAGCGAGGATCCTCGGCGCGCGTTCCCCGGCGGGGGGTAGGGGGGCGCTCCTGCTCCTGCTCTTGCTCTTGCTCTTGGCTTCGATGGGGCTTGCAAGGGGCTTCGATGCCCCTTCGGTGGGCCTCCGGGCCGCGGGGTCCCCCGCGGGGTTCGCCCAGGTGGAAATCCTCCTGGTACCTATCGAAGAACCCGCCTAGGAAGCGGTTCGCGGGGAGGGCCGCGTACTCGGAGCGCAACCAGGCGCAGCGCTTGTCCGATTCCTTCAGGTGAGTCCCGACCTGAAAGCGGGCCATCTCGAAGACCCAGACGACCTCCGCCGCCTCGTCGAAGTCGCAGAACCCGGCTTCGATGCAGCTCCGAAGCCCCTTCGATGCCCCTTCGGGGCCCAATCCCGTCTCGTGCGCGAGGAGGGGAAGCGGCAGGTAGTAGAGCCCGAGTGCGTTGGAGTGGGGGCTCGATACCAGGTACAGGGCGACGAGCTGAGCATCGAGCGAAACGCGCAGCTTTCGCCCGGTATCGCCGATCCAGAAGTGAGGGGCAACCTTCGCGTAGTCCCTCACGCGGCCCTCCTCGCACGCGGGAGGTGCCATCCCGCCTCGAAGAGCACGAGGAGTCCCTCTGGCCAGCCCGTGAAGCGGCGGAGGGAGGTCCGTGGGAAGGGCCGCCGGGGAGGTCGTGTCGTCACGTCGGAGAGGGCGGAGCAGTCCCCCCCCCCTTGCCGAGTAGACTCAGGCGGGCGCAGAATGAGGCTCTCGCAGGCTTTCGGATCGCGCTCGGGCCGGTTTTCCGCTACAACGGAGCCGGCCCTCTTCATCTTCGTCATGGCGGTTCCTTCAGGCGGCGCCCGCGCACGACTCCACGCGGATCCGCTCTTCGGTGGTCGTGGTTGCCGCGGGTAGGTTTCTCATCCACGTGATCACGTCTTCCCTCAGGTACAAGACCCGACCGCGGGTCGGGTGCCCTCGACGCCGGAAGACCGGGCCGCCCCCTTCGAGGCGTCGCTTCGAGAGCGTCTTCTCGGTGATCCCGCCCCCAAACACGAGCCTGCTCACCATTCGCGGCGTGAGGATCGGGGGAAGGCTGTCGAGTGATCGAAGGTCGGTAGTGGCGGGTTCGCTTCTCATTCGCTTTCGTGCCATCGCTGTTGCTCCTTCGGTTCGGTACTGTCTTTGCCCCGGGGGCTACTCGGGGCATCCCTGACGGAGACTCTCCTCCTCTATCCGTTACAGAGCCAGAGGCCAAGTCTGAAACGCTTGCCGTCGCACCCGCGGCTTCGGGCTTCGCCCTGTGAAGCGCAAGCCGGAAGGCCCCAGAGGTCACGCGGAGGCCGGTTTCCTTGGTGAATCGCCAAAGGTTCGTGCCTCGCTGGGCTCCATCACGGAACGATTCCAGAAAGACGGCCCTCGCGCAGCCGGGGCGCCATTCCCTCGGGTACTTCCTAACGGGGCGCTTCGCCACGAGATCGCGCAGAGCGTCCGCGAGGGCGCGTCGCTTTCGTTCTCGGGAGCCGTCTGCCCATGGCTCGAGTACCGTTCCCTTGTTCGAGAAGCCGAGCCATTCGCCGTACGTCGTTTGCTTCGTGCCGATGTTCAGGGCCACGCAGCCGCCGCCCTCCCTCGGAAGGACAGCGATCTCTGGAGCATCGGAGCCTGGAGCCTGCAACATGTCGAGGGTGTTCAACACGCTCGGCGCCCGGAGCGCTCCTGGAACCTCCCGAAGTACGTCCGCCAGCCGGTCGAGGTCGAGGACGTCGCGCTCCGCTTTGGGCACGTTATGTTTCTCCCAGAACTGACCGACCCTTCGTTCCGCTTCCGCCGCGAGCTCTACTGCCCCCACCAGTCCCAAGACGCCGGAGTCGACCGGCACGCCTGTCAGGGCCGAGAAGAGTTTCTGAAAGGACCGCTCGGCGAGCACCCCGGACTGTCTGCCGTAGACGAGGCCGGCGGAGTCTTCCTCCGCGCTTCGACGATTCAACTCAGCTCCAAGCGCGCGGACGGCGCGTAGAGCGCTCGCCTCGAGGGCGTCGAGGACGTCGCGCTCCGTGGTGCTGCTCAAGAGGAAGTCCTCCAGTAGGCGGCGCCGTCGCGCCTGTACTTCGGCGTCTTTCTCGCTGCGTCCCGCTCTTCTCCGAGTCTTCCCACTCCTGGCGTCTCCCATCGCTTGCCCCTACACGCCCCATGAGGAAGGCCGCCAGCGTGGAACGCGGGGGCGATCTCGCTTCGGAGCGCTGATCAGGCGCACCGTCCCCGCCGGCGGGCATGTCTTTCGTGGGCTTCAGGTCGAGGCTCCCGGTGCCTCGTGTTTCACGATTCCGAGCGGTCCTTGAGGTGAGCCGCTGGTCGAGTCCGCTTGCGCCTCCTCGAGGTCGCGGAGGAAGACTACGGCGCGCGTGTGTGTCGCCGACCCTCCCTGTTCGACCGCAGCCAGAGCGACCGAGAGGAGGCCCCTGAGGACGTCCTCCCGCGTCGTATCCATCTCGTCGGCGAGCTGTTCGAGCGCCAAGAGGATCTGCGGGGAAAGGAAGTACGACTCGGCCTCGTCGCACGCGGAGCAGAACGACTCCTCGAGACTCCCGCAGTGGAGGCACAGGTGCGTGTGCCTCTCCTGTCTTGGGCGCTCACCTCGCTTCGAGAAGAGGGCTTTTCGCAGCTCGGCCGCCCTCACAGGCCGCCTCCTGAGACTCGGTCATTCTCAGAGTCACGATCGATCTCCGCCCGGAGCCTGGCGAACGCGGATGCCGAGCCGCCCCTCAAGACGATCTCCTCGGCGGGCGCTGCCCGGACCACCTCCACGACGAAGGAGTCGACCGCCGCGGCCGCCGCGCTTCCCACCTTCGGATTCCCGATGAGGGACACCAGGAGGCGGGAGACCCGTTGCTCCGCGACCGTCTGAGCGTCGTCGACCATGTCGTGAAAGTCGTTCGGGTCGACGGCCGCGACCGTGAACAGGCGCCGGAAGACGGCCGGAGGTACACTGGAAGGGGTTCCTTTCGGGGAGCTCCTCGGGAGTCCGGCGCCGGTCTTCTTCGCGGTTGACGGCGTCGGGCTCTTCTTCGTCTTCTGGCCCATTCGGGCGCTCCTTTCAGCCGGGCATCACCCGGCGGGCGGTCGGTGGGATGGGGCGGTGGGGAAGCCGTCACTCTGCCGCGGAAGGCGCGCGAAAGGCGCCCGGAAGGGGAGGACGTTCATCTCTTCGGGCTCCGCTTCGTGGGCGTCGGCGCGAGGCGACGAAATCCCCCGCGAATGGAGGTCCGCTATGAAGGTTGGGGCGGGCGGCGTGCCATTTCCTGCAGCCCACTTGCGGAAGGCCTCGAGCTTCGGGCCGGTCTTCTCCCGTCCCTCGTCTTCCGCATCTGGTGGCGGTACGGGGCCGCATTCGAGCCCCCTCTCCGCAGGTGACACCGCCCGTCGGTACGTCATCTCTCTACCCGGCGTTCCTCTTCTGCTCGGGAAAGGGGAGGACATCGGCCCGCTTCTCGACGGCGGCGCGCAGGTCCTCGATGCCGAGCGGAGCGTAGGCGGCCTCTGTTACCTTGATCGACGAGTGCCGGAGGAGCTTCGAGGCGACGTGGAGGCCTGCGCTCTTCGCCACCTCCAGACCGAAGCTCCGGCGGATGTCGTGCACCCGCACGTCCCCGAGCTCCGCCTCCGTCCGGAGTCGTTCCCATGGCGTTTTCAGGTCGGCCCGCGGCTCCTCCGCCTTCCGGCCGGCGATGACGTAGGGCCCTTTCCTCGCGAGCTTCCTCAGCATCGCCGCGGTGCGAGAGCCGAGCGGGACCACCTGGGGATGCCCACTCTTGGGCGAGGGGATGCGCCAGAGACCGGCCGCCATGTCGAAGTCGGCCCACCGTGCGCGGAGGACCTCCGAGAGCCTGGCTCCCGTCTCGACGAGGAGCCGGAAGGCGGCCCGCACGTACACGTCTGGCTCCGCCTCGAGCGCACGGAGGAACCGCTCCATCTCATCGGCCGAGAGGACGCGCGCGCGCGGGGCCGCCTCGAGGAGGGCCGTGTGCCCTCGCGCGGGATTCATCGTGATGTGCCCGGCGCGGATCGCTGCAGAGAAGCACGCGCGCACGGCACCGGTCCAGCGATTCGCCGTCGTCGGGGGAGGTCCCTTCTGCGCCGGTGCCTCACCCTCCTTGCCTCCGGCACCCTTCCGTTTCCGCTTCTCGCGGCGAAGGCTGTCCCGGAAGGAGAGAACGTCCTCGGGCGTGATGGTGTCGATCGGCCGCTTCCCCCACCGCGCGCGGAGGGCCTTCCCCTTCGGGCTCTCGCTCCCGAGGAACTTCTCGTAGGAGCGCGGATCCTTGTTCTCCGTGCGGACGCGCGAAAGGTAGGTGTCGACCCAGGCGCCGAACGTCGGCATCTCGCGCCGCTTTTTTCTCTCCTCCGCGACGTCGGTTCCGAGGTTCGCCGAGGAGAGGATCCGCCGCGCCTTCGACCTCGCGGATTCGATGGTCTCGACCCCGTAGGGGCCGATGGTCGTCACGCGGCGGCGGTTCCCGATGCGATACCGGACGTAAAAGACCTTGGCCCCTGTGGCGAACGCGACGAGGTAGAGGCCCGGGAGATCGGCGTCGGCGTACCAGCGGTGAGGACTGCCAGGTTGGGGGATCTCGACGCGCTTCTCGATGAAGTCCTTCCGGAACGTGACGGCCGCTTTTCGGCGTCCCTTCCGTCCCTCGTGGCCGGCGTCCTGCGTCATGCCTGCGCCCTCCAATCCCCGGGTCTACACGTCGCCCAACCGTTGCCCTCGAGGCTCAAGGTTGCCCACGCGTTGCCATAGGGCCAGAGTATCACGGGGGAGCTACGGGGGACATGGGGAACGAAGTCAACGCGGCTACCAGAGAGGGGCGCGAGACTTCAACGCGACAACCGCGCCACATGCGTCCGAAGCCGGAAAGGTCGAAACCCGGGGCCTTAAAAGCCCCAGGCCCGCAAGGGCCGTGAGGGTTCGAATCCCTCCTCCGGCAATGGACCTGGTCCCGGGCGAAGACGCCGTGCCCGCTATTCGCTACCATCGCCCCGTGACGCGCGACGAGCAGCTGACGTCCTTCGAGACCGTTCTCGGCTACCGGTTCCGGGACCGGGGTCTGCTCGAACGGGCTCTCACCCACTCCTCGTACGCGAACGAGGCGCCGCGGTCGGAGGCGCTCAAGGACAACGAGACGCTCGAGTTCCTCGGCGACAGCGTCCTCGGTTTCCTCGTGGCCGAGATGCTCTTCGAGGCATTCCCCGGCTTCCGTGAGGGCCAGCTCTCGAAGGCGCGCTCCCACCTGGTCTCGGAACCGAGCTTCGCGAGGATCGCGAGGGAGCTCGGAATCGGCGAGGCTCTGCTTCTGGCGGCTGGCGAGAGCCGGTCTGGAGGGCGCGTGAGGGAGTCGCTCCTGGCCGACGCCTTCGAAGCGGTCTTCGCGGCGATCACCCTGGACGCCGGGCTCGGCGCCGCCCGGGACATCGCGCGAACGCTGTTCGCCGGGACGGTCGCAGATCTCGACCCGGGCGAGCTTTCGTTCCACGACTACAAGACGACGCTGCAGGAGCTCGCGCAGGGAGAGGGGAAGCCGCTTCCTTCCTACCGGCTCCTTTCGGAGAGCGGACCCGATCACCGGAAGGAGTTCGTCTTCGAGGTGGTCTACGACGAGGGGCTTTCGGCGATGGGTACGGGTGCGACGAAGAAGGAAGCTCAGCGTCAGGCCGCGAAGGCGGCGCTGGCGATCAGGCTGGAACGCGCGACGAGGATCTGAAAGACGCGCGGGGAGAGGGCCGGCCCTCTCCCCGCGCGTGGGTCACTTCGGGAATCGTGAAAGGAATGCCGCGGGCTTCTCGAACTGGACGACGCGAGGCCTCGACTCCTTCCCGTCGGGACCGAGGAACACCATCGTCGGAACGCCCTGGATGTTCCACTTCGTCCGGAGGGCGGAGACCTCGGGAGAGGCGCTCTTCGTCAGGTCGGCCTTCAGGAGGACCCAGCCCTCGAGCGCCTGCCGCACACGCGCGTCGGTGAAGGTGAACTTCTCGAGCTCCTTGCAGGGGAGGCACCAGTCGGCGAAGAAGTCGATGACGACCGGTTTGCCGGCCGCGGCCGCTTCGGCGAGGGCGGCGTCGGAGTAGGGCCGGAACACGAGGGCCTCGCCCTTCTTCGCGGGGAGGATGAAGGGAACGGCCGCTGCCAGGAGCGCAATGCCGACGGCGCGCTTCATCCAGCGGAACCATCCGAGAGACGCACCCGACTTCTCGAAGAAGAGGAACCAGACGCCGCCGGCCAGAAGCGGGGCCGCGACCGCGAAGTCGAAGACGCGTGCAGGCAACAGCGGTCGGAGGAACCAGGCCGCGAGCGCGACGAGGAGGAAGCCGAAGACCTTCCTTACGGCAATCATCCACTCGCCCGATCGCGGCATGGCCTTGAGGCTTCCGGAGACGGTGCCGAGGACGAGGTAGGGGAGTCCGAGGCCCATGGAGAGGGTGAAGAAGAGGCCGAATCCGAGCGCGACCGAGCCCTGCTGGGCGACGTAGGTCAGGAGCGAGATAACGAACGGCCCGATGCAGGGCGCCGCGACGAAGCCGACGAAGAGGCCCATCGTGAGCGCGCCGGCGACGCCGGCCTTGCTCCCGGTCCGGTCGGTGATGAAGTGCGGCGCCTGGATCTCGAAGAGCCCGAACATGGAGAGGGCGAGCGCGAGAACGATGAGCGCGATGACAATGAGGACGACCGGTTTCTGAAGCCACGAGCCGAAAAGCGAGCCGGAAAGCGCCGCGAAGACGCCGAGAGCCGAGTAGGTGACGCTCATCCCCAGGACGTACGCGACGGCGAGACCGAACGTCCGGGAGGTCTTCCCGTCGCTCTGGCGCGCGAAGAAGCCGACGGTGATCGGGATGAGGGGGTAGACGCAGGGGGTCAGGTTGAGGGCGAGGCCGGCAAGGAAAACGAGACCGAGGATCGCAGGGAGCGACCGCCCGGCGAACGGGTCCGATCCTGCGGCGGGGCTCGTCGCCGCCGCTGCGGGCTCGGGGCCGGCGCCCTCGGTGGTGCGGGCGCCGGCGAGCGGGAAGAGCGTCGCGTTCGTGGGGGTGGCGAGCGTCCCGGCGGGGGCGAGGTCGATTGCGAGCATGGCTTCGGCCTGGGCTGGCGCGAGGCACTGGGCGTCGTTGCAGGGCTGGTAGTCGAGCGTGGCGCGAAGGGTCCTTGGGCCGGGGGCTGCGTCGTCGGCGGCAGTCCCCTCGACGACGATGACGGTCTCGCCGTCGAAGAGGGCGAGAGGTGCCTCAGAGAATGGGAGTTTCTTCTCCGTGTGGGCAGGGTAGGCGGGAGGAGCGAACGTCAGCCCTTCAACCGCTGCGACGGCCGCCTCGGTCGGGATGAGGTAGTCCTCGAGAGGTTTGTTCGCGTTGACGTGCCATCCCGGCGCGATCGTGGCGACGAGCGCGAGGCGGAAGGGTTGTCCCGCGACGAGCTTGTCGGACCCGACTGCGAGTCGAAGGGTGACGACCGGAGAGGACTCGGGGACCTGGCCGGCGAGGGGCGCTGCGGCGAGAAAGAGGACGGTGCAGGTCGCGGCGAGCCCGCGGAGAGGACGGAAAGTCATTCGGGACTCCTTGCCGGTCTGAAGCCGTCGAGCGCCTCGAGGAGCGCCTCGACGTCCTTGCGCATCGGCGACTTAGGGTGCGTCTGAAGGAAATTCTTCAGGTGCGCGCTGGCTTTCTGGCGCTCCCCACGGCCGATCTCGACGTCTGCGAGACGAAGGTCTGCCTGCTCGGCGAGGGCCGGATTCCTGGTCGTGGCGAGGATCTGCTTCAGTGCCTTCTCGGCGTCGTCGAACCGCTTGCCCTCCAGGGCGATGGCGGCGAGATAGGCGAGCGACCGATCGCGGAGCTCCGCCGGGGCCTTCCCGTCTGCTGCGAGACGTTCGAAGCGTTCCCGGGCCATGGCGTCTCCGCCGCGGCGGAATGCCTCCTCAGCGACGGCGAATACGGCTGCCGGGTCCGCCGGCGCCTTCTTCTCGGCATCGAGCTTGTGGAGGAACACGGCCCAGGCCTGCTCCGACGTGACGAACGCTTCCATCCAGGCCGCCTGGCTCGAGCTCCCCTCGTACCGGCCGCTGAGAAGCAGGTCGGGGGTGAGGACCAGCCAGGCGGGGACGCGCCGCAGGCCGAAGCGGTCGAAGAGTCGCTGCCCTTCGGACGTGCCGCGGTCGAGAAGCACGGGGACCTTGTCCCTCATGAAGGCCCGGAAAGACGCGGACGGGTAGATGAGCTTCCCCATCCGATCACACTCGGGGCAGTCGACGGTCCGCAGCTCGACGAAGACCCGGCCCTCGGGCAGCTTCCGTGCTCGCTGGACGGCCTCGTCGAACGTTTCCGCCCAGACGGGATTCTCGTCTTGCGGGCGGGACGCCCCCTGGGGAGCTCCAGGCGCCTGCGCGAGGAGGACAGGGGACAGGAGCAGGGCGGGGAGCAGGAGGAATTTTGGGCTGTGCATCATTTCGTCTCTTGTTCTAACGCGACGCGGAAGGCGGCGCCTGCGTTGACTATTCTAGCGGGCGCCGGTATAACGCCGGGCGTCGCGTCGAGGGCGGGACCGCAAGGAACATGCCGCGGCGTGCCCGGTGCCCAGGTAGCTCAGCTGGTAGAGCACGCGCCTGAAAAGTGCGGTGTCGGCGGTTCAACTCCGCCCCTGGGCACCACCTCTCCTTTCCCCGCGAACGGCCCCCCGGGCCGTCGTGTCTTCGAGTCCCGGGCGTCGAGCCCTAGAATCCCGCCTCGGGAGGGCGACTTGGCGATTCTGAAGGTGATGAAGCTCGGTGCGGAAGTCCTGCGCCGCCCCGCCGTGGAGATCGAGCCGAAGGACCTGAAGCGCGGACGCTTCCGGGGGCTCTTCGAAGACCTGCGCGAGACGATGGTCGAGTATTCCGGAACGGGCCTTGCCGCCCCGCAGGTCGCCGCTCCGGTCCGCGCATTCCTGTACATGGTCGAGCCGACGGGGAAGCGCAGCACGGCCCTCGGGATTCCTCCCACGATTCTCGTCAATCCGTCGTTCGAGGTGCTCGACCCGAAAGAGGTCGAGGACTGGGAGGGGTGTCTTTCGGTGCCGTTCCTGGCGGCCCGGGTTCCCAGGTCGCGCGGGGTCCGCGTCCGCGCTCTCTCGGAGACGGGCAAGCCGGTCGACTTCGTCGCGGAGGACTTCCACGCCCGGGTCGTCCTTCACGAGAACGATCATCTGGACGGGGTGGTCTACCTCGACCGGGTGAAGGACCGCGCTTCCATCCGCTATACGATCGACTTCTGAAGCCATGGACGACGCCCCCCTTTCCGAGAAGCACGCCCGGATCCTGCTGAAGTACAAGCCTGTCTGCATCTGCAACGGGATCAAGTACCCCCGCGTGGCCGAGGCCATCGCCGGGGGCGCCCGGAGCGTGGAGGAGGTGGCGCAGGCAACCGGCTGCACGTCCGGCTCCTGCCACGGAGAGCGGTGCGTTCCCGTCATCCTCGAGATGCTCGACGGAAAGCGGTAAGACGCCTTTACAATCGAGCTCGTGAACGGTTTAACGAGCACCGGGGGGTCTCGATGAGCGACAAGAACGTACCTCTACCGGTGGCGCGGATTGCGCCGCCGCTCGCACCCGGAGTCCCGTCGACCGTGGGGACGGACTTCCTCACGACGAAGCTCGACGCGCTGGTCCAGTGGGCTCAGAAGAACTCTCTCTGGCCGATGCCGTTCGGAACGGCCTGCTGTGCCATCGAGTTCATGTCGACGGTCTCGTCCCACTACGACCTCGCGCGTTTCGGGGCGGAGGTCGTGAGGTTCTCACCGCGGCAGGCCGACCTGATGATCATCGCCGGCACGATCACGGACAAGCAGGCGCCGATCCTGAGGAAGATCTACGACCAGATGCCCGAGCCGAAGTGGGTCATCTCGATGGGGGTCTGCGCGTGCACGGGCGGCTTCTACCGTGCCTACCACGTCGTGCAGGGCGTCGACGAGATCGTCCCGGTCGACGTCTACGTAGCAGGTTGCCCGCCGACGCCGGAGAACCTGATGTACGGGCTGATCGAGCTGCAGAAGCGAATCCAGTCGGGAGAGCTCGCCCGGCACCGCGAGGCGAAGACGTATGTTCCGATCCGCGTCGGCACCGACCCGCAGGTCGAGTCGCTCCCTGCCGGGTCGAAAGCGGTCATGGCACCGGGCCGCGCCCGCGGCCACGAGCTCCCCGAGATGGCGGAGTCGGCCGAGGCCGAGGCGGCGAAGAGGGGCAAGGCGTGAGCGCGACCCTCTCGGCGGCCAATGGCCTCTCCTTCGCCCCTGTCCTCGAGCGGAAGTTCCCGGACGGCTCGGTTTCGGTCGAGCGACGGCCCGCCGCCGATATCCCGACCGTGACCGCGACCGCTGCGACCTTCCACGAGGCGGCGCGCTTCCTCTGCGACGACCCGTCGGCGGCTTACGACCTCCTTCTCGACCTCGCCGCGGTCGACCGGCTGAAGCTGGACGGTCCCCCGTCCTTCCGCTGCGACGAGCGGTTCCAGCTGAACGCCCTTCTCTACTCTACGAGGCGCAACGAGCACCTGCGTCTTCGCGTCGCGCTCCCGGCAGCCGATCCGCGGCTCCCGACCCTGACGGATGTCTGGCCCGGGTCGAACTGGTTCGAGCGAGAGGCCTGGGACCTGATGGGGATCCGCTTCGACGGACACCCGAACCTCGCCCGCCTCCTGACCCACAACGGCTTCGTCGGGCACCCCCTGCGCAAGGACTACGAGGCGGGACAGCGCTGGCTCTGTACCGACGAGGACGTCCTCCAGACGGCTCTGGCGGCGAAGACCGACGCTCCGGAAGACGTCTTCGAGACGATGACGCTCAACTTCGGCCCGTCGCACCCCTCGACGCACGGCACGCTCCGGATCGTCCTGCGCGTCGACGGCGAGCGGATCGTGGCGGCCGAAAGCGAATGCGGATACCTGCACCGCTGCTTCGAGAAGATGTCGGAGACACACACGTATACGCAGGTGATCCCCTACACGGACCGCCTGAATTACTGCTCTCCGATGATCAACGGCAACGGGTACGCCCGCGCCGTCGAGCAGATGCTCGGGGTCGAGATCCCGGCACGGGCAAGGGCGGTCCGCGTCGTCCTGTCGGAGTTCTCGAGAATCATGGACCACATGGTCTGCATCGGGGCGAACCTCGTCGACCTCGGCGGCCTGACGACGTTCTGGTACTCCTACCAGGCGAGAGAAGAGATCTACTCCCTCCTCGAGGCATGCTGCGGGGCGCGCCTCACGTCGAGCTACGCGCGCATCGGCGGTCTCTCGATGGACGTCCCGCCGAACTTCGTCGAGTGGTGCCGGACGCTCATAAAGAGCGTCACGACCCACATCCGGGAGGTCGACACCCTCCTGACGAAGAACCGGATCATGCA
>DIAY01000228.1 GCA_002414905.1 Holophagales bacterium UBA5066
GCGTCGTCGAAGTCGAAGGCGATGACCTTGTTCCGGGAGAACCGCGTCATGTAGACACGAAGGGCTCCGATGGCGATCGCCTCGGCCCGCGAGGGGTCGAGCGGGGCGCCCGGCTCGCGGGCGAGGATCTGCTCGAACGCCTTCTCGACGAGACGCTCGACGAGGTCGTCGGCCTTGACCCCGAGCCCCTTGCGTCCCGACATCTCGAGGTAGGCCCGCCCGCGGTCCTCATCGGTAAGCGTCACGCCGAGCGCTTCGGCCGCGACCGGCGTGAGGGCGACCATCTCGTAGGCGAAGTGGACCGAGCGGTCCGCGCCCTCGGCGAACCCCGCGCGCCGGACGGCCTCCTTGACGACCTTCTGCGGATACGACTGCCGCACGTCGATGACGTTGATGACAGCGTCGCCGCTTCCGAAGCGACCCTTCGCCGACGGGTCGGCTCCGTCGGCGTCCGGACGCGTCCGGTAGAGGGGCGAGACGCCGTCGGAGGCGACGAACTCCGGGTCGCCGAACGGCGTCACGTACGGCGCCACCTCGTACTCGAAGTCGATGCCGAGGACCCCGAGCTTCCAGAGCTGGTAGGCGACGTCCTTGCCGGTGTAGGTGACGGTGCCGTTCGAGCGGACGAGGACCTTGTCGGCATCCTCCATCCCCTCGAAGTCCTTCGCCCCCTCGAGCTTCATGACCCAGCAGCCTGCATTCTTGCCCTCGGTCTCCAGCTGCGTGGCCCCCGCCGCCTTCAGGAGATCAAAGGCCTTCGCCCAGAACTGGCGCCCGAGGATGTCGCTCTCGCGCGGAAGGAGGTCATAGGAGACGCCGATCCTCTCCATCGTCTTCAGGTGGCATCGAACGACCGCCTCGGCGAGCCGGGCTGCGAGCTCCGCCGTCTCGCGCTCTTCCGCGGACAACTCGCGCCTGAGGGCGGCCCCCTCGATACAGTGCAGCGTGGTCTTCCGCCGCTCCTCGAGTGACGGGTCGGCCGCGTAGCTGCGCGTGACGAGAGCGTAGAGGTCCCAGGTCAGGTCGCCGAGCCGCCGGGCGGTCACTCCGGGTGCGTCGTCGGGGAATGCGGCAAGGACCTCGCGGATCTCACTGGCGAGACCGGCCGCCCTCGCCGGCTCGGCGAGGTCCCCGGGATGCTGGAGGCCGACGACGACGTCGGCCACCTGGACGCCGGTGTCGTCGAGGTAGTTCTGGACCTCGACCCGCCTGCCGAGGCGTCGGAAGATGTGGACGAGGACATCGCCGAGGACGGCGTTCCTGAGATGCCCGATGTGGGCGGCCTTGTTCGGGTTGATGTTCGTGTGCTCGACGATCACCTTCCCGGGGACGTCCTCGACGGCCGGCGAGGCGACGAGCATCGCGGCGAGGGCCTTCGGGCGGTCGAGGAAGAGGTTCACGTAGCCGCCCCCTTCGACGCTACGCCTGGCGACGATCGGTGGGAGGACGAGTGCGGGGGCGAGCTCCTCGGCAATCTTCCGAGGGGGGCGCCGGAGGACCTTGGCCAGCTCGAACGCGATCGGGAGGGCGAGGTCGCCGAGCTCGACCTTCGGGGGGGTCTCGATGACGAAACGCGGAGGCTCGACGCCCCAGAGGCGGCGGCAGGCTTCCTGGACGGCGGCTTCGACTTCTCTCTTCAGGCCAGGGATCACGGCGACCTCGCTCTGGAGCGTTCGGGGGAGGACGCGGGCAAACCCGCGTACAACCCTCTATTTTCGCACGGCGCCGGGCCCGGCTAACATCGGGTCGTGGAAGCGTCCGTCCGCCGGGAGATCCTCGTGAAAGCCGAGCCGGCTCGCGTCTTTGCGGCCTTCACCGATATCCGGGACCTCCTTTCCTGGTTCGCCGACGGTGCCGTCGTCGGCCGCCGTGCCGGCGGCAACTGGGCGATGGGCTGGTACGCCGACGAGGAGTCGGACGAGGGCTACCACGTCCTGGGCACCTTCGAGGTCTTCGAGCCGGGCCACCGCCTCATCGTCGGCGACCTCGCGTTCTCCACGCCGGAGGGGGAGAGCTGGGGAGGGATGAGCCTCTCTGTCACCTTCACGGCAGAGGGCGACGGGACGCGCGTGACGGTCGTCCAGGACGGAGTGGGGCAGGGAGCGTCGTGGGGCCGCTACGCCGCCGGCCTGGGA
This sequence comes from Holophagales bacterium UBA5066, assembly GCA_002414905.1. Classification (GTDB taxonomy): domain Bacteria; phylum Acidobacteriota; class Thermoanaerobaculia; order UBA5066; family UBA5066; genus UBA5066. The sequence goes on from DIAY01000228.1 coordinate 2,136, forward strand.
CCGGGCTGGGAGAGATCTCTGGCCGACCTGCGTGCCTGGCTCGAGGAGGGCAGGAAGCTCCCGGGCAGATGACGGAGCAGGTGGCGGGGGCGGGGCCGCTCTTGCGGCCCGATGGCGCGGAACGCGCGGGGAGGATGGAGCGCAGGGTATTCTTCGGGCCGGTCTCGATGAAAGCTCGCCTCGCCGTCCTCGCCGTGCTACTCGCCGGCGCGCTCTCCGCGTCCGGATGCCGTTCGAGCACGCCGGGCACGGCCCTCCAGCTCTCGCCGGAACGCTGGCGGGAGGTCGTCGCGGCCCGGGGCGTCGACCCGGGAGACGTGCCGATGCCGATGTACGTTTCCCCCGAGATCCGTGCCGTCGCCGAGCAGATCGCCGGTCCGGGAGACGACCGCGAGCGCCTGAGGCGCCTCCAGGCCGGCCTGCTCGACCGAAAGTCCTACGCCTTCGAGTACGACACGGTCGCCACCTTCACCGCCTCCGAGGCGTTCGCGGCGAGGCGCGGCAACTGCGTGTCGTTCACGAACCTGTTCATCGCCTTCGGCCGGGCCCTCGGGATCCCGCTCCAGGCGGCGCTCCTGTTCCGCCGGGGATCGAGCGAGCGCGAGGGCGACCTCGTGATGGTCTACAACCACATGGTCGCCGTCCACCCGAAGGGGCGCGTCAACACGATCTACGACTTCTACATGACGCGCGAAGGGACCCCCATGGACCTGCGGCTCATCGACGACCTCGCCGTCGCCGCGATCTCGGCGAGCAACCGTGGAGTCGAGGCGCTTCGGGCGGCCGATCTCGAAGAGGCCCACGTGCTCCTGGAGCGTGCGACCAGGCTCGATCCCACCCTTCCCGACCTCTTCTCGAACCTCGGCATCGTGAAGTGGCGCCAGGGGGACACGGACGGAGCGCTCGCCACGTTTCGCCAGGGGCTGGCGATCGATCCGCACCGTCCGGCGCTCCTCCACAACCTCGCGGCGCTCTACATCGAGCAGGGGCGGCGTACCGAGGCGCGCGCCGCGCTGGCTGCCGCCAGCAGCCGGGACGCATCACCCTATCTCTTCGTCGTCCAGGGGGATCTCGAGCTCGTGGGGGGCAATCCGAAGAAAGCGCTGAAGGCCTACCGTCGGGCGCACCGGGAGAACCGCAAGCTGATCGAGCCGCTCCTCGGGATCGCGCGGACCGAAAAGCTGCTCGG
>DIAY01000147.1 GCA_002414905.1 Holophagales bacterium UBA5066
GCGAAGAGATCCATGACGACGTCGGCGATCCGGTGGAGGAGGTACTGCCGGTTCACGACGTTCTTCCTGTTCCGGTAGACCATCGTCTCGCAGGCGTTGCGAAGGACGGCCGCGTACTTGGCCGCCTGGTCGGCCTCGGGGGCGAGCGACGGATGGACCATATCGAGCTTGTAGCTCGTCACCGTGCCCCGCATCCACTTCTGCGCGTGTCCCTTGAGGACCCCGTACTGGGAGACGGGGTGGCTGAGAGCGCCCTTGAAGTCTTTCAGGACGTCGCCCGCCTCCTTCATTCCCGTCAGGGCTATGAAGAGCCGGAGGATCTCGTTCGTCCCCTCGAAGATCATGTTGATGCGGCTGTCGCGCAGACCCCGTCCGTACGGGTACTCGTTCATGAAGCCGTTGCCACCCGAGATCTGCAGCGACTCGTTGATCGTCTTCCAGAGGAGCTCGGTGCCCCAGACCTTGCAGCACGCCCCTTCGAGCGAGTAGTCGACTTTCTTGTCGACGAGACCTGCCGTCATGTAGACCATGGATTCGAGGACGTAGGTGTGCGCCGTCATCTCGGCGATCTTTTCCCGGATCATCTCGAAGTCGGCGATGCGGGTCTTGAACTGCTTGCGCTGCGTCGCGTGCTCGACCGCGAGCTTGATCATCTGCTTGCAGCCGCCGACCGAGCCCGCTCCGAGCGAGGTCCTGCCGGTATTCAGCGTCTCCACGGCGACGCGGAAGCCGTGCCCCTTGCCACCGATGAGGTTGAACGCCGGGACGCGGCAGCCGTCGAGGATGATCTGGCACGTGGACGACGCGCAAAGGCCGAGCTTCTTCTCCTCGGCTCCGCGAGAGAGGCCGGGAAGTGTCCCGTCCTCGTTCGCCACGACGGCGAAGCAGGCGATCTCCTTGTGCGAATCCGCCCCGACGCCCGCCTCGGGGATCCGCGCGAAGATCGTGAAGAACCTCGCAAAGCCGCCGTTGCTGATCCACTGCTTCGTCCCGCTCAGGACGTACTCGTCGGTTGCCGCGTCGTAGACGGCCGTCGTCCTGAGCGAGGCGGCGTCGGAGCCGGCTTCCGGCTCCGTCAGGCAGAACGCCCCGACCATCTTCCCCGTGGCGAGGTCGGGGAGCCACTTCTTCTTCTGTTCGTCGGTCCCGAAGAGGAGGAGCGGCTTGATGCCGATCGACTGGTGGGCGCCGATGACGATCGCCGCCGAGGCGTCGAGCGGCCCGATGACCTCCATCATCTTGCAGTACGCGGTCGCGCTGAAGCCGCTCCCCCCGTACTCCTCCGGAATCGACATCCCCATCGCGCCGAGGTCGCCGAGCCCCTTCACGACGTCGCGGGGGAAGAAGTGCTCGGCGTCGAACTTCTCGGAGTCGATGAACTGGGAGTCGAAGTCGCGGTACGCGTCGGCGAACGCGGTGACGAGCTCCTTGGTGTCTTCCGGGATCTCCGGAAACGGGAAGACGAGCGATTCGTCGAAGCGCCCCCTGTAGAGCTCCTTCAGGAACGACGGCGCCTCGGTTTCGGTCTTCACGGTCTTTGGGGTCTTCACGGACGACATGGCTACTCCTTCCCGAAGAACGATTTCCCCTGCTTCGCCATGTCGGCGAGGAGCGGGGCGGGGTTGAAGCGGGGGCCCTTCTCCGACGCGAGCCGGGAGAGGGCGTCGACGAGGGCGACGGACCCGCGCGTGTCGGCATGGGCGCAAAGGCCGCCCCGGAACGGCGGGAAGCCGATGCCGAAGATCATCGCGAGGTCGAGCTTGTCGGGCCCCGGCACGATTCCCTCGGCGAGACAGTACGCCGCCTCGTTGATCATGGGGTAGATCAATCTCGCCTCCAGAGCATCCTGCGAAAGGCTCGCAGAACCAGGAGAAGCGACGCCGAGGTCCGTGTACGCCTCCGGGTCCGGCCCGACGCGCTTGTCTCCCTCGTAGCGGTAGAAACCCTTCTTAGTCTTCCGCCCGAGGCGGCCCGAAGTGACGAGCCTCCCGAACGCCGGGTCGATCGGCATCCGTTCGGGCCACGCGGCCGAAAGCGTGTCGGCCCCTTTCGCCGCGACGTCGATCCCGACGTCGTCGAGCAGCTCGATCGGCCCGACGGGCATCCCGAACGCGCGCATCCCCTTGTCGATCGCCTCCATCGGGACCCCTTCGAGAAGGAGACGCACGCCTTCACCGAGGTAGGGAGCGAGGATCCGGTTCACGAGGAAGCCCGGAGCGTCCTTCACGACGACCGGCGTCTTCCCCATCTTCCTGGCCAGGTCGAAGATCGTCGCAGTCACCTCGGGCGCCGTCTTCTCGCCGAAGATCACCTCGACGAGCGGCATCTTGTGGACCGGGTTGAAGAAGTGCATTCCGACGACCCGCTCGGGCCGGGAGGCGGCCCTGGCGATCTCGGTGATCGGGAGCGTCGAGGTGTTCGAGGCGAAGATCGCCCCGGGCCGGGCCACGGCCTCCCATTCCTTCAGGACCGCCTGCTTCACGGCGAGCTTCTCGAGGACCGCCTCGATCGTCACGTCGCAGCCGTCGAAGCCGTCCCAGCCGAGGCTGCCGGAGAGGAGCGACATCTTTCCGGCAAGCTCCGTCCGGGTCATCCGGCGGCGTTTCAGGCGCTCCTGCCAGATCTTCGCGGCCTGCGCGTAGCCCGCCGCGAGCGCCTCGTGCCGGATGTCCTTCATTCGAACCGGCCACCCTTTGTCGGCCGCGAGCTGGGCGATACCGCCCCCCATGGCGCCCGCGCCGAGGACGCCGATCCGCTTGACCGGCAGCGCGGTCACGCCCGCCGCCGCTCCGGTCTCCTTCTTGACCTCCTCCATCCGGAAGAAGAGGTTCACGAGGCTCTTCATCGCCAGCGAGCCGACGAGCCGGCCGACTCCTTCGACCTCAAGCTCCAGCCCCTGTGCGAGCGGACGGCCGAACCCCTTCTCGACCACGGCAAGCGCCTCGAGCGGCGCCGGGTAGTTCCCTTGCGTCTCCCTCAGCACCGACGCGCGAGCCTTGCGGAAGACGACGGAGCGGCCGATTCCTTCCAGGACCTTGTCCATCGCCTTCGCGGG
>DIAY01000158.1 GCA_002414905.1 Holophagales bacterium UBA5066
CTCGCCGAGCCTGGCGTCTGCGACCTTCGGAGGCGCGACGTCGCGTGTCGCGCCCGGGGCTGTCTCTCCCGGCCTGACCCGGACGCGGAGGAGCTTTTTCGATACCGAGATCTCGACGTTTGCGGCTTTCGCGATCATCTCGAGCGCCTTCGAGATCGGCAGGTCTCTTACATCGAGGCTCACCCGGCCGCCAACACCCGGGTCAAAGATCGGCGTGACGCCGAGGAGGTCGGCGCACTTCTCGAGGATATCGATCACAGCGGCATCCTTGAGCTTGAGCGTTATCCGCTCGTCGGGGCTCACGGGATTTGCTGCGACGGGAACGGATGTTCGAGCCAGTTCGGGCCCAGGCCCGCCCGCGAGGGCGACGGCCAGAAGAACCGAAGCGATCATGTGCGGTCTCCTTTCCTGGAAGAAGGGGGGGCGAGCGACTCGGCGCGTCGCACCGTGTCCGGCCCCGTCAGGACGATGCCGGTCTCGTCCCCCTGGAGGACGTAGACGGGGCGAGGCTCCGGTCGCCGGACGAGCTGCACCCCGAGGACGGCGACGGCGACGAGCGAGGCCGCCAGAAGACCCGACGCGGTCTGGTGCCGCAGGCGCCGAAAGCGGCGGACGGAAGAGGCGGCGGCGACGAGCGGGTCCGCGAGACGCACGTCGGCGCCCGCTGTCGAGGCGCAGGCCGGACACGCCGCGAGGTGCGCGGTGAGGGCGGTGTCGTCGAGGCTGTCGAAGGTCGGGCAGGTCATTGTCTTCCCTCCAGGATTTCCGCGATCCGGCGACGGCCGCGGCAGAGACGGGCGCGGAGCGCCTCTTCACGGATGCCGAGCACCCGCGAGGCCTCCGCCGGGCTCAGCCCTTCGTCGGCGACGAGAAGGAGAGCGCGCCGGGTCCCGTCGGGGAGCGCCTCGAGGGCCGCGGCCGCGCGCTGCGCCCTGTCCGCGAGGACCGCCCGGACCTCCGGGTCCGGTGCGGGCGCCGGCACCGCCTCGACTTCAATCCCGTCTACGACCGGCCGGCGTCGACGCCGCGAAGCGTTCGCGCCGAGACGCCACGCCACGGCGAAGAGGAGCGAGCGGAGCGGACCCGGCGCGGGGGAGGCGAAGCGACCGGGGCTGCTCAGGAGGAGGACGAACAGGTCCTGAACGAGGTCCCGGGAGTCCTCTCCGTGTCCGCGTCGCTCGAAGAAAACGCGCAGGGCGGGACCGAGGACGAGCGCTTCCTCGACGACGGGCTCACCCGGTACGGTCGCGGCCTCGTTCTGAACGGCATCCACGCCCCTGTAATGTCGCACGGCGGCGTCGCGTGACGCCGCCGTGTCGAGTTCCGTGAAGAATCGCGCCGGGGAGCTCTCGTATCGGGACGATGCCGCCCCGGCACGGGCGCCGAGATCAGTGCCCGGCGTTCGCCGCGAGGAAGGCGAGGATCTTCACGGGGTCGTGCCCCTTGCCCTCCTCGAGGGCCGCGGTGTCCTGGACCTTGACCGCTTTCCCCGTCCCGTCGAGGACGACGAGGAGGGGCACGCCCTTCTTCACGTCGGCACCCCAGGAGGCCGTCAGGTCGAGGTTCTTGTTCATCCGGCCGATGTCGATCTTGAGAGGGACATACGACTTCGCGATGGCCGCCGCGACCTTCTCATCTTTCGTGAACGTCCGGTCGAGGGCGCGGCACCAGCCGCACCAGTTCGCGCCGAGGGTCACGAGGACCCGCTTCTTCTCTTTTTTCGCCTTCGCCACGGCAGCAGCCACGTCGGCCTTCGCGTCCGCTGCCTCGTCGTAGATCGGCACCGCGGGAGCCTTCACCGCCGCGGGGGCGGCCGGCGTCGGGCGGATCTTGTCCTTGACCCGCTGACCGAAGCCAGGCCCTCCCTCCGGGGGGGCGACGGTCGGCGCCTCCTGCGGGGCGGGAGCGACTCCGGGTCCTGGCTGGGCGGACGCCGGGATCGCGAACAGGGCGACGATGGCGAGGGTGAGCAGGGACATCTTCATCACGGGGGATTCTACGGAACCGGGCGTGCGTTCGTTGCACCAACGCACGCCCGCGTTAGCTCCCCGACACTTCCAACCGGAGGCTCCATGCGAACCAACGGCGTCCGACCCACGGCCCCCGGCTCCGCCCTGAGCGCCCCTCGCGCGGCTCTGCTCCTCCCGCTTCTCCTCGGTACGCTCTTCGCGCAGGCCCAGCCGGTCCGGAACGGACCCCTGCCCGAGCCTCTCCCCCTCTTCCCGGCCGGCAACTGGTGGAACGCGGACGCGAGCGCGGCCCCGCGCGACCCGAACGAGGCGGCGATCCTCGCGTTCATCGGCGCGAGCAAGGGGCTCCATCCCGACTTCGGCGGTGACGCCTCGACTTCCGGCCCCGACATCTACGGCATGCCCTACCTCGTCGTCCCCGGCTCGCAGCCGCTCGAGCCGGTCGCCTTCGACTACGCAGACGAGAGCGACGACGGCGCCCCGGGCCGGCCGGCCGGGTACCCGATCCCGGCCGAGGTGAAGACGCAGGCGAAGTGGCTCGAGGGCGGGTATCCGGGCAACTCGGGCGCCGACGGCGACAAACACCTCCTGATCGTCGACCGCGACAACCGTCTGCTCTTCGAGACGTGGAACACCCGCTGCGAGCCCCAGGGCTCGCCCTCGTGCAGCTGGCGCGCCGGCTCGGGCGCCGTCTTCTCCCTCGACTCGAACCTGCGCCGCCCCGACAGCTGGACGAGCGCCGACGCGGCGGGCCTGGCGATCCTGCCGGGCCTCGTGAGGTACGACGAGGCGTTCGGGAGCGGGCCGATCCGTCACGCCCTCCGCTTCACCGTACGCGCCACGAACGGCTACGTCTTCCCCGCCTCGCACCGGGCCGGGAACACGAATGGCGCTCCGCCGTTGGGGACCCGCCTGCGGCTGAAGGCGACGCGCGACCTCTCCGGGTTCTCCGAGCCGGTGAGGCGGATCTTCCAGGCGATGAAGACGTACGGCCTGATCCTCGCCGACAACGGCTCGGACATGTACGTCCAGGGGACGTACGACACCCGCTGGGACAACGACGTCCTGAACCCCGCGTTCGCGGCGTTGAGGGTCTCCGACTTCGAGGTGGTGCAGCTCGGCTGGCAGCCGGCCGGCCTGCCGACCGACCCGTGCGAGAGCGGGCCGGGGCCGTCCTGCAACGAGTGGCTCCTCCCGTCGAGCGCGCGAACTGGCGGCGAGGGGGGAGCTTTCTGGACGACGGACTTGACGGTCGCCAACACCGGCGTCACCGAGGCGAGGCTGTTCGTGAGGTTCCTCGGCCACGACGCCGACGGGCGAAGCGGCGCCGACCGCTCGTTCCTCCTCGCGCCGGGACGCTCCGTGACGTATGCGGACATCCTCGGTTCGCTCTTCGGATTCGGTGAGGCGTGGGGCGCCGTGCAGCTGCGCTCCGCGAGTCCCTCGCTCGTCGCCACGAGCCAGACCTTCACGCCCGGCGGTGGCGGAACGTTCGGGCAGTCGGTGCCGCTCGTCCCCGAGACGGAGCTGATCCGCGGCGGCGCGACCCGGTCGATCCCGGCGGTACGCGAAGACGCCATGTTCCGTACGAACCTGATCCTCGCCAGCGGCTCCGGGGCGCCCGTCGACGTCGACGTGTCCCTCGTCTCCGAGGCCGGGGCCGTCCTCGGCTCGCGGCGTTTCACGCTCCCGCCGCTCGGGATGACGCAAGTTCCCCACGTGGTCCGCGAGCTGGGCGTGACGGCGAACGTGACCGGCGCGCGCCTCGTTCTCGCAACGCCGACGGCGGGCGGCGCGTTCGCCGCCTACGCCTCGGTCATCGACACCCGGACGAACGACCCCCGGACGCTGCTGCCGAGGTAGGACCGTCCGGCTCCTTCATCCGACCGGCGAGGCCGGCCCCTGCGGGCGCTACTCTCTCCACGTCATGGCCGAGCTCCGCCGAGTGTCGAACGGCACCGCCTTCTGTGCGCCGCCGCGCCTTCCGGCCGGCATCGCGGCCGTCCTCAGTCTGCTGCTCGCGCTCCCGGGTTGCCGCGCGCCGGAGACGTCCCGCGGCTCCGGCGTCACGCTGCGAATGCTCGTCCCCGCGAACGAGCGTCCGTTCTGGATCCCGCTCGCCGAGAGTTTCGAGAAGGCGCAGCCCGGAGTGCGCATCGAGCTCGAGGAAGGGCCGGTCCCGACCGACCTGCGCGAGAGCCTGACGACCGCGGCCCTCCTCTCGGGCGACGGCGCGTTCGACCTCGTCTACCTCGACGTCACCTGGACCTCGAAGCTCGCGGCAGCCGGATGGCTTCTCCCGCTCGACGGCGAGATCGGAGAAGCGGAGAAGGCCGAGTTCCTCCCGCAGGCCCTCGCCGCCGGCATCTTCCGGGGGCACCTCTACCGAATTCCGTTCCGCACCGACGTCGGGCTCCTCTACTACCGCGCCGATCTCCTCGCGGCCGCGGGGATCGCTCCGCCCCGCACGTTCGCGGAGCTGGAGGACGCTGCCCGGCGCCTTCAGTCGCCGCCGGGACGCTGGGGGTTCCTCTGGCAGGGGGCCCAGTACGAGGGGCTCGTCTGCTTCTTCCTCGAGGTGCTGCACGGCCACGGCGGTTTCTGGATCGACCCGGAGACCCTCGAGGTCGGGCTCGAGAGGCCCGAGGCCGCGGCGGCTCTGGCCTTCCTGCTCCGCGCCCGCGCGCCGGGGGGCATCAGCCCGCCGGGGGTCGCGGCCTACAAGGAAGAGGAGACGCGCCACCTCTTCCAGTCGGGACGGGCGGTCTTCCTCCGGAACTGGCCCTACGTCTGGCGCCTCGCGCAGCGGGAAGGCTCGGAGGTCGCGGGGAAAGTCGGCGTCCTCCCCGTGCCGACGCTCTCGGGCGCTCCGGGGTCGGGGACGCTCGGCGGCTGGGGGCTGGCGGTGGCCCGCTCCTCTCGCCACCCGGCCGAGGCGCTCGCCTTCCTGCGTCACGCCACGACCCTCGAGAGCCAGCGGCTCTTCTGCGAGCCGACCGGCTACGCACCTGCGCGCAAGGTCGCGTACGACGACCCCGTCCTTCTTGCCTCGAACCCGTTCCTCGCTGACCTCCGGCAGATCCACGCCGGGGCGACGCCCCGCCCCGTCGTCGCGCGGTACGAACAGGCTTCCGACATCCTCCAACGGCACCTGACGGCCGCGATCGCGGGTCTCTCCACGCCGGGGGCGGCGCTCGCAGACGCCGCCCGCGAGACCCGGCTCGTCCTCGGGGAGACTCCGTGAGCGCCGGAACGCTCGCGCGGCGAGCGCGGAGAGAGCGGACGCTCCTCCTTCTCCCCGTTCTCATCCTCCTCTCACTGGTCGTGGCGATCCCCGCGCTTCGGGTCGTCCTCCTGGGATTCACGAAGACGCAGCTCTCCGACGGCGTCGTCTCCTCGTGGGCCGGCCTCGCGACGCACGCCCGGACGTTCGGTGACGGGCGTTTCCTCGGTGCCCTGCGGAACACCGCCCTCTTCACGGGGCTCTCGGTCCTCCTCGAGGTGACGCTTGGAACGGCCCTCGCGCTCCTGCTCGACCAGTCGTTCCGCGGGCGGGGGGCCCTGCGGGCCGTCGTCCTCGTCCCGTGGGCGCTCCCGACGTCGGTCATGGCGCTCGCGTGGGCCTGGATCTTCCACGACACGTTCGGGATGGCGAACGACCTCCTCTCCCGCCTCGGCCTCCTCGGAGAGCCGGTGGCCTGGCTCGCGCAGCCCGCGACGGCGATGGCGGCGCTCGTCGTGGCCGACGCCTGGAAGACGACGCCGTTCGTCGCTCTCATCGTCCTCGCCGGCCTGCAGGGGATCCCTTCGGAGGTCCTCGAGGCCGCGCGCGTCGACGGCGCGAGCGTGGCCCAGCGTTTCCGGCGAATCACCCTCCCGCTCCTCCTCCCTTCGCTCGTGGTGGCCACACTCTTCCGGGCGATCCAGTCCTGGGGCGCCTTCGACATCGTCTACGTGATGACCGGGGGCGGGCCGGGAGGCTCGACCGAGACGCTCTCCCTCTACGCCTACCAGAGCTGGTTCCGCTACCTCGACTTCGGCTACGGCGCCGCGATCGCGGTTCAGGGAATGCTGGTGGCCCTGCTCCTGGCGGCAGTCGTCGTCCGGCTCGCGTCGCGAAGGGAGGCGGAATGAAGCGCCGCCCCTTCGCCACGGCGGCCCTGGCCCTGGCGATCGCGCTCGCCGCCACCTGGAGCCTCCTGCCTGCCGTCTGGCAGGCGCTGACGGCGGTCAAGCCCGACGCGCAGATCACCGCGTCGCCCGCCGTCTGGATCCCGAGCCCGCCGACCGTCGAGCACGTCCGCGCGCTCTGGGAAAGAAAGCCCTTTGCGCGCTACCTCGCCAACAGCGCCGGGATCGCGCTGGCGGCGACGCTGCTCTGCCTCGCAGCCGCCGCCCCCGCCGCCGCGGCCCTCTGCCGGATGCGGCCTCGCGCGAAGAACCGGTGGCTCCTCGGGCTCCTTCTCGTCTCGCTCTTTCCGCCGATCCTGCTCCTCTTCCCGCTCTACGAAGGGGTGCGTCTCCTCGGCCTCGTCAACTCTCCCCTCGCGCTCGTCCTGCCCTACGCGGCCTTCGGCCTTCCGCTCGCCGTCTGGGTCCTGGAGGCGGGCTTTCGGGAGCTGCCGAAGGAGGTGGAAGAGGCCGCAACGCTCGACGGTCTGGGCGCGCTTGGGCGCCTGCTGCGGGTCCAGCTCCCGCTCGCCGCCCCGTCCGTGACGGCCGCGGCGTTCCTGACCTTCATCGCGTCATGGAACGAGTTCCTCCTTGCGCTCAGCTTCACGACGCGCGACACGAGCCGGACCGTCACCGCCGGCATCGCGAGCGTCTCGGGGGCCTCGCTCTACGAGGTGCCGTGGGGCCAGCTCTCCGCCGCGATCGTCCTCTCGACGCTCCCCGTCGTCCTGCTCGTCCTCGTCTTCGAGAAGCGGATCTCGGGTGGGCTCACCGGGGGTGCGGTCAAGGGTTGAAGACGTCCCTGAAGCGGGACGGCCCGCCGGGTCTCCCCGGCGGGCCGTCCGTTCATCCTTCGTGAGGGGTTTCGGGTCAGTCCTTGAACTTCACGACGAGGAACTTCTCGCCGGACCAGAACGTCGCCGCGTCGAGGATCTTGAGGGTCGTGTTCTTCTCGTCGGCGGCGACGAGCTCGTAGCTTCCCGCCGGGTGGGACGAGAGGACCTGGACCTTCTTCAGCGGAGCGGCGATCGGGAACTCGGTGTCCTTCGTGATGTCGATCTCCTTGAAGAGATCGGTGTCGAACTTCCCGGTCTGAACCCAGCTGCCGCGCATGCCGAGGAAGGCGCCCTTCTTCTCGATGACGCCCGCGGCCTGCAGCTCCTTCTGTCCGGCGATCGCGACGTGCGCCGTGTTGATCGTCTTCGTCTGGGACTCGATGACCGTTTCCTTCTCCGTGATCGTCGCCGTCTGCTCCTCGACCTTCTGGGTCAGCCCGAGGACCTTCGTCTCGAGCTCGGCGATCATCGTCTCCTTCTCCTCGAGGGACTTCCTCATCTCACCGGTGAGGCGCTCCATCGAGGTGATCTGCCCTTCGAGCTCGGTGACCTTCTGACCGGAGGCCTTCGCCTTCGCGAGGGCGTCCTTCTTCTCCTGCTCGAGGCGGGCGAGCTTCTGGAGGTTCTCCTTGATCGCCTTGCGGATCGCGTCGATCTCCGTCTTCAGCTCGTCGCGCCGGGTGCTGCGCGGCTTGCCCTCCTGGACGACCTCGATCGAGCTGCGGACGATCTGAAGCTCCTTGGCGCGGAGCTCCTCGAGGCTCGTGGCGACCTCGTCGAGCGTCGTCTGCATCTCGGTGCTCTCGACGCCGACGGACGTCAGCTGCCCTTCGAGCTGCTGCTTCTCCTGAGAGAGCTTCTGGTTGTCGGTCTTGAGCTGCTCGATTTCCTTCTTCCAGCCGCAGCCCCCGAGGGCAAGCGCGGCGGCGAGGATCCCGGCAAAGGCGACGCGCGTCGCGGTGATCCCTTGGGTCATGGTCTTCCTCCTCATCAATTTGCGATTCGATAGTTCCGGAATATGGAAGAAGACTACTCCAACCCGAGGCAGGAAGGTCCGGGGCCATCGTCCCGTCCTGCAAGTTCCGCGACAGCGCCGATCCTGATGTCGCGCCATGGATGAAAACCATTTCAGTAGCGCCATTTAGGCATCTCCGGCGCCGGGCCCGGCGCGCGGTGCGATGATCCCTGCCCGGGAAAAGGAGCAACGAGCCATGCCGAACGTGCGCACGAAGCGGGGAACGATCGCGATTCTGACGGGGGGCGGGGACGTCCCCGGCCTCAACCCCGCCATCCGGGCCCTGACCCTGCGCGCGCTCGGGGAAGGCTACCGGGTTCTCGGGATCCGGCGCGGCTGGGCCGGGCTCATCGAGCTCAAGGGAGACCGGGATCGCCCGGATGGCGACTGCGTCGTCGAGCTGTCCGAGGAGGTCGTCAACAAGGTGGGGCGCACGGGCGGAACCTTCCTCCACACCTCCCGCACCCGGCCCTCCCACGTCCCGAAGGACGTCGTCCCGGAGCATCTCCGCGACAGGTACACGGACGAGATGAACGACCTCACTCCCGAGGTTCTCGCCAACATCGGCCGGCTCGGGATCGACGTGATGATTCCGATCGGGGGCGACGACACGCTCTCCTATGGCGTCCGCCTCCACAAGGAAGGGGTCAAGGTCATCGCCCTCCCCAAGACGATGGACAACGACGTCCCGGGGACCGACTACTGTATCGGCTTCTCGACCTGCGTCACCCGGACGATCGAGATGACCCAGGCGCTGAGGACCTCGGCCGGGAGCCACGAGCGCTTCCTCGTCATCGAAGTGTTCGGGCGCTACGCCGGGTTCACGGCGCTCCTGCCGACGATGGCCGGGGCCGCGAACCGCTGCGTCATCCCGGAGCACCCGTTCGACATCGACAGGCTCACCGAGCTCCTCGCCGACGACCGGGGCTCGAACCCGAGCCGCTACAGCGTCGTCCTCGTCTCGGAAGGGGCCAAGATCTCCGGAATGGACGAGATGGTCTTCGCCGACCAGGAGAAGGACGCCTACGGACACAAGAAGCTCGGCGGGGTCGGCGACCTCGTGGCCGAGAGGCTCAAGCAGCTCTCGCCGAAGCACGCGGGGGGCCGGCGCGTGAATACGATCAGCCAGCGCCTCGGCTATCTCGTCCGCTGCGGCGCCCCCGACGCCCTCGATTCGATCGTCCCGATGGCCTTCGGCAACCTCGCGATGGACCTGATCCTCACCGGCACTTACGGACGTCTCGTGAACGTGAGGAACGGCCGCTACGACAACGTACCGGTGGACGTCGTCACGAGCCGGAAGAAGACGGTCGACCTCGAGAAGCACTACATCATCGACCGTCTGCGGCCCCGCTACGAGAACTTCGAGAACAAGCCCCTGTTCATCATGACGAGCGACTACTGAGACAAGGTATTCCGCCGAAGCTCCGGCTCGCGCGCTTTCGTCGTAACCTCGCCCTCCAGGGGGAGACGTGATCCGGCTTTATGGCTTCGTCGAAGGAGGGCTTCGGGCGCTCCACCTCGAGACGGGCGGGGATACCGCCGGCCCCGAGTGGGACGTCGTCGTCTGGATAGACCTCCTCGACCCCACGCCGGAAGAGAAGGCCTGGGTCGAGCGGTCCTGGGGTATCGAAGTCCCCTCGCGCTCGGAGATGCGCGAGCTGGAGGCCAGCTCCCGCTGCTACCACGAGCAGGACAGCCTCCACCTCCTGACGGCGTTCGTCGTGACCGACCCGGGCCCGGCCCGGACGGTGGACGTCTGGTTCAACCTCCACCGCGGGCGCCTGTTCACGGTCCGCCCGGAGAGGCTCTCCCCGTTCCGCCTCTTCCGGCTCCGGGCCCAGAGCCAGCCGGAAGAGGTCCGCGAGCCGATCGACATCCCGCTCGGCATCGTGGAGGCCGAGATCGACGTCCTTTCCGACGTCCTCGAGGCGGCCTACGCCCGTCTCGAGAAGGTGAGCCGCTCCGTCCTGACGGAAGGGGCCCGCGACCTCGAGGACCTCCTCGAGAAGCTCGCCGCCGAGGAGGACCTCCAGGGCAAGACGCGGCTCGTCCTGCTCGACCTGCGCCGCAGCCTCACCTTCCTCATGCGCTACGTCGCCGGCGTCACGCCCCGGACCAATGCCATCAAGGGGGCGCTGCGCGACATCGAGTCGCTCACGAGCCACTCGGGATTCGTCTTCGAGAAGATCAAGTTCCTCATGGACGCGACGATGGGGTTCATCAACCTCGAGCAGAACAAGATCATCAAGATCTTCTCGATCGCCGCCGTCGTCTTCCTGCCGCCGACGCTCGTGGCGAGCATCTACGGAATGAATTTCCAGGTCCTGCCCGAGCTGCACTGGCCCTACGGCTACCCGTTCGCCCTCGCGCTGATGGTGATGTCGGGGATCGCCCCCTACTGGATCTTCAAGCACAAGGGCTGGCTCTAGCCCCCCGGCACGGGCGCGTCAGCCTTGGCGCTTCAGCTCCTTGACGAGGCGCCGCAGCGTCGCGTCGTCGTCGTCGGGCGGAAGCGGGCAGGAGCCGGCCCCGCGGTGCCCGCCGCCGCCGAAGAGCGACATCGTGTGCCCGATGTCGCTCCAGCTCGACCGCTCGAAGATGTTGTGCCCGGCCGTGGCCATGACGGCCTCGCGCCCCGGGCCCCACTGGAGGCGAACCGAGACGGTCGCCTCGGGGAAGAGCGTGTAGACGAGGAAGCGGTTCCCGACCGGCATCTCGGACAGCCCTCGGAAGTCGGTGATGACGACGTTCGCCTCGACCCGGGAGCAGGCCAGCAGCGCCGTCCGGAACTTCTCGTCCTCCGCCCTCATCCTTTCCACGCGCTCGACGACCTGGGGTGTCTTCAGGACGGCGTCGAGCGGCATCGACCGAAGGGCCATGCCGAGGAAGAGGAAGTAGTCGCGGAACGTCCCGAGCCCCGTGCGCGAATCGATCGTGAAGCCGAGCAGGAGGACGCGTTGCGGGCTCAGGACGTCCTGCCGGGTCAGGTTCGCCGAGTCCAGCCGGTCCGTTCCCTCCAGGAGCTCGCCGTATCGCTCGAAGACCCGCGGATCCCGCTTCTCGACGTAGTAGTCGTGAACGAGCCGCGCGGTGGACGGGGCGATGCCGTGGCGCCCCTCGAAATCTCCGGACGGCCTCGGGTTGGCGTCGACGAGCTCGTGGTGGTCGAACCAGAGAGCGCAGCGCGGTTGATACGGGAGGTTCGCCAGGACGTCTCCCTCCTGGACCTCGAACCGCCCGTCGGTCAGGGCCTGGGGGTGGACGAGCTCGATCGAGTCGATCCGCTCCATCGAGGTGATGAGCACAGAGCAGGTGAGACCGTCGAGGTCTCCTCGCGTGACGAGTCGCATGGCGATGCCACCATTCTGAGGCGAGGACGCTCGCACCGCAACGAACGGCACCAGGAGGGGGCCGCGGCCGCGGCTCCGCCCGCTAGAACCGGCCCCGCACGCCGACCTGGACGAGCGTCTCGCGGGCTCTCTCTGGAAAGCCGACGAGCGCGCGGGCCGGACGGGTCGAGTCGACCGAGAGGAGCTCGAGGACGACGGACGTCCGCCGGTCGAGCTCGAAGGACCAGGCCGCGGTCCAGGCGTCGCCCTCCTCGTCGTTCGGATCGGCCGCGCGGAACCGGTCCTCGTCCCGGACCCGGAACTCGTCGTAGCGGACCGAGAATCGGTGGTGCCCGCGGGTCGCACTCGCGAGGAGGTACCAGGTCCTGTAATGGAGGTCGACGGACTCCTCGGGCCCCATGACGCTCCACCCGTCGAGGAACTGCCCGAGAACCTCGACGCCCCACGCCAGCTGTACTCTCACGCCCATTCCGGTGAAGCGGGTTTTCCACGCGTATTGCCCGTCCTCGAGCGCCAGCGGGTCACCCCGGTTGTCGTAGAGGAGCGCCCGAAGCTCGAGGCGCTCGGGCAGGACGTACGCCGCTGCGGCATACCAGCCGGCCCGCCCGTCCACCTCGCGGAACGGCGCGACCCAGGGGTCCTGCGCTGGGAATACCCCGCCCGGCTCGAAGATGGGGAGCGCCGAGAGCGGGAGCCTGTCGGAAAG
Organism: Holophagales bacterium UBA5066; assembly: GCA_002414905.1. Taxonomy (GTDB): domain Bacteria; phylum Acidobacteriota; class Thermoanaerobaculia; order UBA5066; family UBA5066; genus UBA5066. The sequence goes on from DIAY01000158.1 coordinate 12,054, forward strand.
CCCGGACTGCCGATCTCCGATTGCCCAACCGCGCCACGCGAGAAGGCTGCCGCAGGGGTCGTTCCCTCCGAAGACGGCACCCGTGAATGTGAGATCCGACGTCGGGAGAAACACCTCGAGCGAGGCCTCCAGGCCCGTCACGCGAACCTCTTCACCGACCCACGCGTTCAGGGCCGAGGGCGTCAGGGTCCTCGTCGGGCTCCAGGCAATCCCGTCGTTCTCGAGCGAGAGCGGCGGGAAGAAGTGGCCCGCCCTGAGACGCACGCCGAGAACATCCGAGAGGCGCGGGCGGTAGGAAACCCAGCCCTCGACGAGGTCCAGGCCGGCCAGACCCGAAACGGGGTAGGAACCAGTGTCGACGCCGACGTGCGCGTATGCCCGCAGCTCTTCGCCGAGGCTCGCGCGGAATACCGCCGCCGACTGTGCCAGAGCGAGGACGGTCCGGCCGTCTCCTTCTTCTCCACCCCAGCGGAGCTTGCCGAGCCCTCCGTCGAGCCACCCCGTCGTGTCGTCCGTACGGACGGCACGGACGTCGACGAGGCCGCCGACGCGGAGGCGGAATCCTTCCGCCTCCGCGATCCCCGCCACGAGGAGGCCAGCTGCGAGAAGGCGCCACCCACGCATTCTTCGAGTATAGGGACCGCTGAGCGTCCGCTGCGGCGGCGCCGGCTCCGTCGGAACCGGCGCCGCCGTCCATCCGGCCCTTCCGGACTCAGACCCTCTCGAAAACCGTCGCCACGCCCTGGCCGAACCCGATGCACATCGTCGCGACGCCGGTGGTGGCGTTCTTCGCTTTCATGAGGTGGAGGAGCGTCGCGCAGATGCGCGCGCCCGAGCATCCGAGCGGGTGACCGAGGGCGATCGCCCCGCCGTTGAGGTTGACCTTCTCCTCTACGACGTCGAGAAGGCCGAGGTCCTTCAGGACCGGGAGCGACTGCGCCGCGAAGGCCTCGTTCAGCTCCCAGAGGTCGACGTCCCCGGACTTCATCCCGATCCGTGCGAACGCCTTCTTCGTGGCAGGCACAGGGCCGTAGCCCATGATCGACGGATCGCAGCCGGCGGCGGCCATCGAGCGGACCTTGGCCATCGGCGCGACGCCGAGCTCCTTCGCCTTCTCGGCCGACATGACGAGGAGCGCCGCGGCGCCGTCGGAGATGGCCGAGGAGTTTCCGGCCGTGACGGTCCCGTTCTTCGGGTCGAACGCGGGCCGGAGCCCGGCGAGCCCTTCGAGCGTCGTCTCCGGCCTGATGACCTCGTCGAAATCGAAGCGCTTCAGCGCGCCGTCCTCGTCGTGGCCGTTCAGGGGGACGATCTCCCCCCTGAAGGCTCCGCTCTCTGTCGCCGCGGCGGCCTTCATCTGGGAACGCCAGGCGAACTGGTCCTGCTCTGCGCGGGTGATGCCGTGAAGGCGCCCGAGGTACTCGGCGGTCAGGCCCATCGCTCCGGCCGCCTTCGCGTTTCGCTTCGCGCTCGCCGGGTTGAAGTCGAGACCGTGCGTCATGGGGACGTGCCCCATGTGCTCGACACCGCCGACGACGAAGAGGTCGCCGTAGCCCGACATGATCGCCATGGCGGCCGAGTGGAGGGCCGTCATCGAGGACCCGCAGAGGCGGTTGATCGTCTGCGCCGGCACCTCCTTCGGGATCGGTGTCATGAGCTGGATGAATCGGGCCACGTTGTAGGCCTGCTCGAGCGTCTGCTGGACGCATCCCCAGATCACGTCGTCCACCTCGGCGGGATTCACCGCGGGGTTTCGCGCCAGGAGCGCGTTGACGAGATCGGCCGACATGTTCTCGGCACGGACGTTCCGGAAGATGCCGCCCCTGGAGCGGCCCATCGGGGTGCGGACGGCATCGACGATGACGACGTCTCTCATCTCATCACTCTCCGTGGAAGCCCTTGCCGGCGGCGGCGAGGGCTCTCAGCTGCTGCGTCGGGGCGTAGAGAGCGCCGAGCGCCGAGTTCTCTTCGGCGGCGGCGAGGAGGGCCGGGGTTCCGGTGGCGTCGGCCCAGCGGAAGACCCCGCCGCGGAACGGCGGAAAACCGAGACCGTAGACGAGAGCGATGTCGACCTCGGTCGGCGAGGCGACGATGCCGTCCTCGAGACAGCGCGAACACTCCAGGAGCATCGGCAGGAGCATCCGCTCGACGATCCGGGCATCGGTGACCTCTTGCGACGCGACGGCGTGGGCACTCAGGAGCTCCTCGGTGAACGGGTCGACGTTCTTCTTCGGCGGCCCCTTCTTCTGCGGCACCCAGGCGTAGAAGCCCTTGCCGTTCTTCTGACCGAAGCGCCCGGCGGCGAACATCTTCTCGATGGCGCTCTCCCCCTCGTGGGCCATCCGGTCGGGGAACGACGCCGCCATCACCTTGTCGGCGTGGACGCCCGTGTCGATCCCGACGACGTCGAGCAGGAGGGCCGGCCCCATCGGCCAGCCCCACTTCTCCATGACCTTGTCGATCCGCTTGTAGTCGACGCCGTCCTTGAGGAGCAGCTCGAAGCCGGAGAAGTAGGGAAAGAGGACGCGGTTGACGAGAAAGCCGGCGCAGTCGCCGACGACGATCGGGGTCTTCCCCATCGCCTGCGCCCAGGCGACCGTCGTGGCGATCGCCTCGGGGCTCGACTTCTCGCCGCGGATCACCTCGACGAGAGGCATCCGCGGCACCGGGTTGAAGAAGTGCATCCCGCAGAAGTTCTCGGGAGCCTTCAGCGCTTCGGCGAGGCGGGTAATCGAGATGGTCGAGGTGTTGGACGCGAGGATCGTCCCCGGCTTCACGTTCGTCTCGAGCTCGGCGAGGACCGACTTCTTGACCTTCTCGTTCTCCACGACCGCCTCGACGACGATATCCACGACGCCGAAGTCGCCGAAGGAAAGGGTCGGCGTGATCCCGGCGAGGACCTGGGCCATCCTCCCGGCCGTCATCTTCCCGCGGTCGACCTGCTTCTCGAGGAGCTTGGCCGCCTCGCCCATTCCGAGCTCGAGCGCCTTCGGCGCGATGTCCTTCATCAGGATCGGCGTCCCCTTCGACGCGGACTGGTAGGCGATGCCGCCCCCCATGATCCCGGCGCCGAGGACCGCCGCCCGCTGCACGGGCCTGGCCCCCTTCGCCGCCTTCCTCCCGATCTTCTTGACGAGCTGGTCGCCGAGGAACACCGAGACGAGGCCGTGGGCCGTCGGGGTCTTCGCAATCCTGGCGAACGTGGCGGCCTCGATCTTCAGCGCTTCGTCGCGCCCGAGGCCGGCGCCCTTCTGCATCGCCTCGATCGCGGCGACGGGCGACGGGTAGTTCGGTCCGGCCTTGCCGCCGACGAACGCCTTGGCCCCTTCGAAAACCATTCCCGCCTCGATCCTGTTGAGCGGGAGCGGCGCCTTCTTCTCGTCGCGGCGCGCCTTCCAGTCGAGCTTGCCGTCGGCGGCATCCTGGAGCATCCGGAGGGCGACCTCGCGCAGCTTGCCGGGCTCGCAGACGGCGTCGACGGCGCCGAGCTTCAGCGCCTCCTCGGCCGGGTACTGCTCGCCCGTGGCGATCCACTCGATGGCGTTGTCGGCCCCGCACATCCGCGAGAGGCGGACCGTACCGCCCCAGCCGGGGAAGATGCCGAGCTTCGTCTCGGGGACTCCCACCTTCGCCGCCGTCGAAGCGGCCCGGAAATGCGCCGAGAGCGCGAGCTCGAAGCCGCCACCGAGGCAGAAGCCGTTCAGCGCGACGACCGACGGACAGGGAAGGTCCTCTATGCCGTTGAAGACCGCGTCGGCCGCGAGGAGCCAGGACGTCAGCTCCTCTTCGGACCGCTTGAAGTGGCCCAGGAACTCGGTGACGTCGGCGCCGACGATGAACACGTCCTTGCCGCTCGTCACGAGGAGCCCCTTCGGAGGCGCCTTCGTCAGCCCCTCCACGACCTCCTTCAGCTCACCCATCGTCAGGGCGTTGAACTTGTTGACGGAGTCGTTCTTCAGGTCGAACTTCAGCTCGACGAAGCCCCCGTCCAGGGGAACGGTCTGGATCGCCTGCCCTTCGTACTTCATCCGCCACTGCTCCTTCTCCCGGGTGCGTCGGGAATCGGGTCCGGATCGGTCCGTGATCATATCCGCCGCGCCGCAGCAACGGCCATCCGGAAACCGAAGGGGTCTGGTCTACACTCTACACTCTGCGGACCGTCGGGCCTGCCCGGCGGCATTCCGAGGTGGCGCGTCGGCGTGGCTTAGACTCCTCGCAGGCTCAAGATCTTCGAGATTCGGGCAGGGAGGGAATTGCAATGTCCTTCGTTTCGACCGAAGAGAAGACCCTCTCCTTCGTTGCCGCGGTGCTCGGGGCCTCGCCCAAGGGCCCGGCGAAGACCCGTGAGCACCGGCGCCCCGTCGTGACCGTTTCGCGTCAGGCGGGTGCCGGTGGAAGCACCTTCGGCGAGGCTCTCTGCGGCTGGCTCGAGAAGACCCAGGCGAAAGGACGCGGTCCCTGGGCGGTCGTCAACAGGGAGCTGGTCGACAAGATCCTCGAGGACGAGGCTCTTCCCGAGCGCCTCGCCGCCTGGTCGCCCGAGGACCACCTCGCCGGGATCTCGTACGTCGTCGAAGAGCTTCTCGGACTCCACCGGGCGTCTTCCCGGCCCGTCCAGGAGACGACGGAGACCATCCTGCGGCTCGGCGAGATGGGGAACGTCGTCATCGTCGGCCGCGGAGCGAACGTGATCCTCGGGCATCGCTCCGAGGCCTTTCACGTCCGTCTCGTCGCCTCGATCGAGAGCCGCGTCGCTCACCTCGTCGAGCTGCGGGGCATTTCGAAGAAGGCGGCGCTGGCCTACGCCGAGGCGGAGGACAAGGCGCGACAGCGCTTCATTCGGCGCCATTTCCAGGTCGACGTGACCGACCCGCTCCTCTACAACCTCGTGATCAACGTCGACAAGGTCCCGATCGAGCGGGCGGCGCGCATCGTCGGTGAAGCCGTGGTCGCGCGAACGTAGCCCGGTCCGCGCCTCGGGCCGTCAGTAGTGACCGCACTTCGGACAGAGGTCGGCGTAGAGCTCGTCGAGGTGCCCCTCGGCCTCTGGTCCGACGAAGCCGCACCGAGGGCACTGAAACGAAAAGTAGCGGACGCGGCCTTCGCGGTTGCAGCGCGGACAATCCACCTTCCCGGTCCCGCGGCAATAGCCGCAGAAAACCCACAGCTCCTCGTTTCCCTGGAATCGCATCCGGCCCAGGGAGCTGCAGCGTGCGCAGGCTCCTCCGAGGCCGGTTCCCTTGCATGTCGGGCACTTCGCGAGTCGTTCGCGCGCGAGCATGGCAACCTCCCCGGCCCCTCGAGGCAGCCGGCTCCATCCGGTGAAGTGGTGGGCTGCTGAAAGTCTACGCCGGGATCGGCCTCGAGTTCACTCCAACCACTTCACCGGGACCGCGCTGAGAGGGCAGAGAAACGGCTGTGCGGGGGGACAGGGTCCCGGACGAGGTTGCGGCGCCTCTGCTCCCTACTCCGGCCGCCTCGGCTCGTCGGGGAGCGTCCGCGCCTTCAGCCGGTCGCCGCCGTCCTTTGCGATGTGGCGGTACCAATCCTCGGGGTACCTCGGGTGGGTGACGTTGCCCTGCGTGTCCCGGACGTTCCCGTCGAGGTACTTCCACATCAGGAATTCCCCGAGCTTCTTCCACCGGGCGACGACCTCGTCGCCCGCCGCCACGGAGTAGTTCGTGAGGTAGTCGCGGGCCGCCGCGGGAGAGTCTGTCGCGAGCTTCAGGGCCGTCTTCTCGATCTCGGGCTGCTCGGCCAGGAACCGCCCCTCGAGCTCCCCCTGGACGCGGCGGACGTCCTGGACCATGTCGCTGTAGCGCGAGTAGGTGAAGTTCGAGACGAAGTTGAAGACCCAGAAGGCCGAGTCCCACGAGAACGCTCCGAAGCCGGCCGTGCCGACGGCGAAGCTCTTCGGCACCTCGCGGATCGAGGCGTACATCGGCGTGTAGACGGTGAGGTAGGTGTCGTCAAGGCCGAACCAGAGGACGCCGCCGACGGGGGACGGGACGAATGACCGGAGCTGGGCGACGAACGAGTAGCCGGTCTGCTGGGTGGAGATGGCCCGCTCGTTGACGTAGTCGACGCCGTCCACCTTGAAGCCCATCGGCCGCCAGCGGTACGGGAGCTTGAACGGGCCGGCGCCGACGTCCTTCGTCATGTCGAGCTCGGTTCCCTCGAAGTGGTCCCGCATCAGCTCCATGACGTCCTTCGTCGTCAGCTTCTTGTCGGGCTTCACGAAGAGGGGCATCGGCCTGGCTCCCGGCACCGCCAGGATCCAGTCGGAAGAGAGGTTCAGCGAGGGCGCCGCGCGGCGAAAGACGCTCCAGACGCGGGCGTCACAGCCGCGCAGCGTCCCGCCCCTCAGCGGCGCGTAGACGTCGGCGAACGAGAACTCCTCGTCCTTCCCCGTGAACCAGCCCTTCTCGCGTGCGAAGGAGACGACGTCCTTCGAGAAGACGGCGTTCTTCGGGTCGTTCCGGGGAAACTCGCGGACGCGCGCCTGGTTCGCGTGGCCGGAGATCGTCCCGTCGGGGAGCTTCACGGCGACCCAGACGGCCCCCTTCTGCTTCTCCCCTTTTCCGATGATCTCCATGATCCACGCCTCGTTCGGGTCGGCGATGGAGAGCGATTCTCCGGTCGAGGCGTAGCCGAACTCGTCGACGAGCTTCGTGATCACGTCGATCGCCTCGCGCGCCGTCCTGCTGCGCTCGAGGCCGATCCACATGAGAGAGCCGTAATCGATGATGCCAGCCGGCCCCGCCAGCTCCTTGCGCCCCCCCCAGGTCGTCTCGCCGATCGCAACCTGGTGCTCGTTCATGTTTCCGACGACCTGGTAGGTCACGGCCGCCTGCGGGATCCGCCCGAGGGTCTTCCCGGTGTCCCACTCGACGATCTCGCGCATCTCGCCGAACAGGTGGATCCCGGCCGGCGTGAAGTAGAGCTCGCCG
>DIAY01000182.1:0-469 GCA_002414905.1 Holophagales bacterium UBA5066
GACGCTGCTTTCGCTCGAAGGGTGGCTGACCGAGCCGGCGGCCGCCAGCGTCGTGCGCGCGGCGGGTGTCTCGCTCGGCGAGCTGAGGACGGCCGCGGGCCGGCGCGACTTTCGGCCGCAGCCGCTCGCCCTCAGGGCACAGGCCCGCAGCCTCCCGAAGTACGAAGCGATCGTCTCGGGGAACGTCGCCGGAATCGTTCGGGGGAAGGGGCCCGCGGACCTGGCACCGATCGTCGTCGTCAGCGCGCACCACGACCACCTCGGTATCGGGACGGCGGAGAACGGCGACTCCATCTACAACGGCGCGATGGACAACGGCTCGGCGCTCGCCGTGCTCCTGGCGCTCTCACGCAGGATCGGCGCGAGGGCGGGGGAGCTCGGGGTCGACGTTCTCTTCCTCGCGCCCGCAGCCGAGGAGGCCGGCCTTCTCGGATCCGAGCGCTTCGTGGCGCAGCCGCCCGTGCCCCTC
>DIAY01000182.1:767-7819 GCA_002414905.1 Holophagales bacterium UBA5066
TACCGGGCGAAGCGGTATCACCGCCCGAAGGACGAGTTTGATCCCGCGTGGGAGCTGACCGGTACGGCGCAGCTGGCGCGGATCGTCGAGCACGCCATCGAGGAGGTTGCCGCGCGTGGGGGCAAGGTGCCCTGGAAAACCGGCTCGCCATACGGCCGCTGAGGCAGGTTGGGCCCCGGGACGGCCCGGGGCGTAGCATGAGAGTCGTGAACGACGCGTCCGACGGCCCCACGACACCCGGTCTCTCCGGCGGCGACGGCCCCATTGACGGCGGATTCGCCTCTCTGGGACTCGACCCGCGCCTCCTCTCGTCACTCTCCTCGCTCGGGTACGAGGAGCCGACGCCGATCCAGCGGCAGGCGATTCCTCCGCTCCTGGCGAAGCGGGACCTTCTCGCCCAGGCGGCGACCGGCACCGGAAAGACCGCCGCGTTTGCCCTTCCGATGCTCGACCGGCTCATACGGGAAGGTGGAGAGAGAAAGGCTGTCTTCGGCCTCGTCCTCGTCCCGACGCGTGAGCTCGCGATGCAGGTGGCCGAAGCGGTTCACCGTTACGGCCGGGGGACCGGAGTCCGAGTCCTTGCCGTCTACGGCGGCTCCTCGATGGGTCTCCAGCTTCGGGCGCTCGAGCGCGGCGTCGACGTCGTCGTGGCGACCCCGGGCCGGGCGCTCGACCACGTGAAGCGCGGGACCCTGAACCTCTCGGGCGTGAAGCTGGTCGTCCTCGACGAGGCCGACGAGATGCTCGACATGGGGTTCTCCGAGGACCTCGAGGCGATCCTCGACGCGACGCCGGAGGGGCACCCGATGGCCCTCTTCTCGGCGACGTTCCCCTCGCGGATTTCCGGGCTCGCGGGGCGACGGCTGACCTCGCCCGTCGAGCTGCGGCTTGGAACGGCGCGTGACGGTTCGGCGAAGGAAGAGGGAAGCGGGCGCGTCAAGCAGACGGCGTACGTCGTTCCGAGGGCCCACAAGCTGGCCGCCCTCTCGCGGATCCTCGACCTCGAGGACCCGACGTCGGCCATCGTCTTCTGCCGCACGCGGACCGAGGTCGACGAGATCTCGGAGAAGCTGAACGCCCGGGGCCGCCGTGCGGAGGCGCTCCACGGCGGCTTCACCCAGGACCAGCGCGACCGGGTGATGAAGCGGTTCCGGTCTGGCGCGGCGGACCTCCTCGTCGCCACCGACGTCGCCGCACGGGGGCTCGACGTCGAGCAGATCTCGCACGTCTTCAACTACGACGTTCCGAGCGAGGCCGAGGCCTACGTCCACCGCATCGGGCGGACCGCGCGCGCCGGCCGGGCGGGGACGGCGATCACCCTCTACGAGCCGCGCGAGCAGTGGCTCCTTTCGAACGTCGAGCGGCTGACGAAGAAGAAGATCGAACGGGCGACGGTCCCGACCGTCGCCGACCTCAAAGCGCGGCGCCTCGAGCTGACCCGGGCGTCCCTTCGCGAGGCGATCCTCGGTGGTGGCCTCGATACGTTCCGGGTCGCCGTCGACACCCTCGCCGAGGAGTTCGACATTCTCGACATCGCGGCCGCGGGCGTGAAGCTCGCCCACGAGGCGGCGGGCTCACCCGGTGAAGACGAGGAGATCCCGGCGATCCAGGTGCCGCAGGAGCGGCCCCGCTTCGTTCCTCGGACCGAGACCGCAGGCATGACCCGCCCGGTCCGCCGCACCCCGAGGCTACCCGGTGCGGTGAGCCTCTTCATCGGCGCGGGCCGCGATGCGGGCATCCGCCCGGCGGACCTGTTCGGCGCCATCACGAATGAGGCGAAGCTCCCTTCGAAAGCCATCGGCGCCATCGAGATCGCTGATCGCTTCTCGCTCGTCGAGGTGCCGGGAGAATCCGCCGACGCCGTCATCGAGGCGCTACGGAAAACGACGGTCCGGGGGCGAAAAGTCCTCGTCCGGCGCGAGAGGCCCGCACCGCCCCGGAAGTAGCGCCGCCGTTCGGGGCTGCCCCGACTCTGCTATGTTCCGCGCGAAACCGAATCGGGGCCGGGCGAGAATCGTGAACAATACACGATTTCGGACCTGACTCCGTGGCGGGGAGGGGTGCGATGGCGACGAAGAAGGAAAAGCCGCTGGCGGAGAAGTTTGCGGACGCGAAAGGGCGGGTGGAGGGGTTGAAGAAGCGCCCGTCCAACGACCAGCTGCTCGAGCTCTACGCGTTCTACAAGCAGGCGACGGAAGGGGACGTCTCCGGGTCCCGGCCGGGGATGCTCGACCTGAAGGGCCGCGCGAAGTTCGACGCGTGGGCGAAGGCGAAGGGAACCGGGAAGGACGACGCGATGAAGAAGTACGTTGCACTCGTCGATCGGCTCTCCGCCGAGCTCGGCTGAGGCCTGTCGTGCGTCTCCTCGATGAGCTGCGCGCCGAGCACGACCTGATCGACCGGGTTGCGGGGTCGCTGCGCACGTTTGCCGCCAGGCGGGCGAAGGGGGAGTGCGGCTCCGGAGACGGCGCCGCCTTCCGCCGCTTCTTCCGGCTCTGGGCCGGGGCCTGGCACCACGCGCGCGAAGAGGAGACGCTTTTCCCGGCGCTCGCGGAAAAGGCTGAGCTCTCACCGGCGCACGGTCCGATCGCTGCGTTCGTCGAGCAGCACCACGAGATGGCGAAGGTCCTGGACGCGCTCGATCCGCTCCTCGATCTCGACGCGCTCGGAGAGGACGACGCGCGGCGCCTCGTCGACCTCGCCACGGTCTATACGCGCGAGCTGGGGCGGCACATCGACGCGGAGAACTCCGTTCTCTTTCCCGAGAGCGAGCTGAGGCTCCGGCAGGCGAACGTCCTCGAGCTCGAAGGCCGCGCACCGGCGGACGAGGAGCTCTCGGCGCGGTCCGACGGCGAACGCCTCGCGGCAGCCTGGCCCTTCACGGCTGACGCGGGCGGCGTGAGGGGCGAGGGGTGCATCGTCTGCCCGTCCTACGGAACGACGTGTCGCGGCGTCGAGGCCGAATGGTGGAACGATAGCGAGTGGGAGGAGTTCTCGGACCACCTCGGCTGAGAGCTGCCTGAAAAGCGGCGAGGGAGACGCGGGCGCCCGCGTCGGAAGGGATAATCGCCGGACCCGCCGGGAGCGATCTGCGAATCGTGCGTACGCTGTTCGTTTTCTTCCTGCTTCTCGCGATCAAAGTCGCGAGCCGTATCTTCTACCGCCACGAGGTGGTGTGGGTGGGGGACGTGCCGGCGGATCGCTGGCATGGCTTGCGACTGGTCGCCCTCCTGAACCACACGAGCCTCTTCGAGCTCCTCTACCTGGGTGATGCGCCGTTGACGCTCCTCTGGGCCATTGCCCGCCGAGGCGTCATCCCCGCGGCGCAGAAGACGATCGACCGCCCGCTCGTGGGGCTCCTCTACCGGCTTGTCGCGTGCCAGGTGGTTCCGATCTCCCGGGAACGGGACCAGACCTGGTCGGACCTCCTCGGGTCGATCCGCTCGGACGGCGTCGTCGTGATGGCGCCGGAAGGCCGGATGATGAGGGAGACGGGCCTCGACGCGACCGGCCGGCAGATGACGATTCGAGGCGGCATCGCCGACGTCCTCCGGGCGCTCGGAAGCGGAGGGATGCTGATCGCCTACAGCGGCGGCCTCCACCACGTCCAGGTGCCGGGCCGGTGGCCGCGCATTTTCCGGACGGTTCGGCTCCGGCTCGAGCGGGTCGACATCGCGGCCTATGTGAAGACCCTCGGAGAGGGACGAGATCCGGACGCGTTCAAGAGGGCAGTAAAGGACGACCTCCAGCGCCGCCGGGACCTGTACTGCACCTGACCAGGGCTTCGACCCGTTGGAAGGTGTGCCACGAGGAGAATCAACCGGGGGGCTCCTGCGCGTGGCCGGCCAAAGGCTCGAGGTCGACGGACCGCATCGCGTCCAGCGCCGCCTCCCAACGACCCTCGGCGCAGAGGCCTTGAATGCCCGCGTCCTCATGGGCGCGTAGTGCTGCTTCGAGTAAGGCGTTCCGTATGCGCTCGGCGACTTCACTCATGCTCTGAGAATAGGCCGGCGCGTGAGCCAGGTGTCAGAGGTTGTGTCGACGGTATGCCGGGGTCAGGCGGGTATGGGCCTGGGCAAGGCGGAGGCGAAGCGTCAGGGGAGATGCCCCTGGTTGGCGGCTGCGCGGCGCTGCTTCCTTTCGGCGGCCTCGAGCCGCGAAGCAGCTTCTCGTAGAAAGCTGAGCGTGGCACTACGGTCGGAGTAGCCGACGTTACGCACCGCGGCAATACCGCCGGCGTGCATCACGACCAGGGTGGGGAAACCGGTGAGATGGACATCCTTCAAGAGGGCCTGAACGTCTGGTGCGTTCCGGCCGTCCTCCCGAGTACGGTCAACGACCTTGACCGGGACAAAGTCAGCCTCTATGCCCTTGACGAAGTGAGACGAATGGAAGAATTCGAGCTCGAGGCTGTGACAGGGGGGGCACCAGTCGGCGGTAAAAAAAAGGAGGAGCGGCTTGCCGGTGGCACGGGCTTCCGCAAAGCCGTCGTCAATGGTGCGGAAGTGAACGCCAGGAGGATCGGCTGCGAAAGCCGAGAGAATGGTGAAAAGCGAAACCGTGAGACCAACAAAGGTGGTGAGGAGACGTCGGTTCACGTTGTGACTCCTTGCGGAAGAAGTGGTGTCAGGCGCCACCTGAACTAACCCACTTGCGACGATAATCCTGACCCCTCGGCGGGCGCTGAGGAGAACCGACGTGTTGAGCGAGAAGGTGTGGTGGCAAGGGCGCTACGTGCTGCCGTGTTCGAGTCGGTCGATGGCAGATGAAAGAGAAGAACCAGTGACGGTGGTGCTCTCTGGCAGGGGCTCGTACGGTCCGGTGAAGGCACGACCGAGAGGCTTGGAGAACTCGAGCGAGGAAAGGCGACCGTGATGCGTGACCACGCGAAAGGATAGTGCGGATACGCCCGTTTCGGTCCGGAGCCGGCCGACGCAGAAGCCGCCTGTCCGTGTTGCCCCAGAAACCGATCTTACCGTCGATACTCGCCTGAATCGCACCGGGACGCGAATGCCGAGGCCCGGTCCTGATGAGCAGTCTCGCCGAGCCTCGGAGTGGTTCCCTGGGAGGCCGTGGCAGAAGACCACGCGCCTCCGGTGCCCGGCCGTGTTCTCAAAAGAGCGATCCCACTGGTAGGGCTGTGGGAATGTGGGAATCGCGGTGCGGAGCGCAGCGGAGCAGAGCGACTTCCACATTTCCATAGCCGGTCCCCTCTTCGGTGTTCTATTCATCGGCTGTCTCGGCTAGATCGACATTCCCGCTATCGTGTCCGCCCCGGGAGAGGCGGGTGCGGTCAGGCTGAGGTGGGCCTGGGCTGCATCGTTAAGCGCCCCGTCGCCGAACACGAGTTCTCGGGCGCGGGCCGAGCGCCACTGCTTGACGCGACGCTGCAGAGTCCTGAGCTGCCCGTCGGGAAACGGATCGGGCTGCGTCAGCTGCAGACGCTCGAGAAGCTCCTTTGCTGTCCGGTCTGGGCCAGCCTCGAGCCATCCTTCGACCGTGGGCCAGACGGCTTCGAACGGGTCCTTTCGTGTACGCCAATACCGACGCGGCTTAACCTCCTGTTGGTGCGTGGGACGCACCGCGCCATCGCGCCACGCCGTGGACAGGCCACGTAGGAATTGATCGAGATCGGCGTTTCGCCCGGGTACTACCTGATACACCTGTCCGGCCGCGAGAGTCGCGATGTGATGCTGCATCGTGCGAATCTCTTCGAGCAGACGGAGAGGGTCCAGGGTCGCGGCCGCTGATCAGAGTCTCTCCTTGGTCCCCTCCGAAATGACGTCGGAGGCGAGCAGGCGTGCGCATGGCGTCTCGGGCGCGTAGTACCGCTTCGTCACCCGTGATCCGGTGCGCGTCTTCTCCTTCAACTTGAACGATGGCTGGAAGAAGTTGACGAACAGTCGTGAGGCTGCGTACAGCCGCGAGAGCGCTTCGGTAGCAGCGAGACCCTCCAGCCGTCGATAGCCGACGAACCGTCGAACGACGGCCCCGTTCTTCTGCTCGACCCATGCCTGGTCGTTCTTTCGGTAAGGACGCGAGCGCGTGAACTCCACTTCATGCGCCTTGCAGTAGGCCACCACGGTCGCATTGAGAAACTCACTACCGTTATCGGTATCGAAGCCCCGCAGCCGGAAAGGCAAGGTCGCGCGCAGGCGATCAAGCGCCTCGACGATCAGAGACGCGTCTTTGACGACGAGAGCAATGCACTCCGTCCGGCCCGTAGCGACGTCCGTCAGGGTCAGCGTGTTGACGAAACTCCCCGATGGGTCCTCACCGGAGTGCGCGACGAGGTCGGCCTCCATGTAGCCCGGAGCGGGATTGTCCCAGTCTGCGAAGGTACGCACAGGCACGCTCCGCCGGAGTGGCGACGCAGTCTTGGCGCGCATCCTCTGCCCGCCGCGAACGGCCTGGCGCGTCGGGGCAAGTAAGCGATCGATCGTCGCAGGGCTGACGGACAAGAGCCTTTCGCGGACTTTGTCATGCAGATGAAGATGGCCGTGTCTCTCGAGAACCTCTGTCATCACGGAGAGCAGCGGTTTCAGTCTCTTGCCGCAGACGGGGTCGGAGGCCTCCCAGAGAACGATCAGCGCCTCTCGAATCGCCTCGTCGTAGAGGCGAGGCCGGCCGCCGGCTTCGATCCGGGACTCCACAGCCAGCACGGCACCGTTGAGAATCCGAACTGCGTGTTTGCGGTGATAGCCGGTGGTCCCGCCGCTCGGAAAGTAGTCCACTCGCCGGTCTGAAAGGGATCCACCCCCAGGCCTGACCAGCCGGTAGCGTCCGAGGTGTCTGAAGCCGAAGACGGACCGGAGGAAGGATGCTGAGGATGGATCGAGTACATGTTATCCGGCACAAGGTCCTGGTGGAGGGACAGAGCGCCCGGACGGTCGCCCGGGAACTCGGGATCGCGCGCAAGACGGTGGCGAAGTACCTGAAGGAGTCCGAGCCGAGGCGAGTGGAGAAGGCACCGAGGCCGCGACCTGTGAGCGCAGTGGTGGGACCGGCAATCGAGACGGTGCTCGAGGCGTGGACGGGACGGACGACGGCCA
>DIAY01000272.1 GCA_002414905.1 Holophagales bacterium UBA5066
ACGCTCGGCGCCAGCGCCCTCATCGTCCCGGCGGTCGCGCTCCTCTCGTACTTCGGCTACGTGCCGCCGGGCGTCTGGATCTCGGTCATCGCCGGCCTCTTCGCGGGCGTCATCATCGGCCAGGTCACCGAGTACTACACCTCCGACGAGTACGGTCCGACGAAGGGGATCGCCAAGCAGTGCACGATGGGCCCCGCCACCGCGATCATCGACGGCATGGCGGTCGGCATGTACTCCACGGGCATCCCGGTCGTCACGATCGTCATTGCCATCCTGGTCTCGTACTGGGCCCCCGGCGGCTTCACCGACATGGCCCTCGGCCTTTATGGCATCGGGTTCGCGGCGGTCGGGATGCTGGCGACCCTCGGAATCACCCTGGCGACCGACGCCTTCGGCCCCATCGCCGACAACGCCGGGGGCAACGCCGAGATGTCCCACCTGCCTGCCGAAGTCCGCCACCGTACCGACGCACTGGACTCTCTGGGCAACACCACCGCCGCGACCGGCAAGGGCTTTGCCATCGGCTCCGCGGCGCTGACCGCGATGGCGCTGCTCGCCGGCTATCTGGAGGAGATCCGGGTCTGGCTGGGCCGCGCGGCCGCCGAGGCCCCCGACCTTCTCCGCATCCAGGGCCCGATCGCCTTCTTCAAGGGCAAAACCGCCGACGCCCCCGCCGAGGTCCTCGCGGCCGCCACCGCCGCGGGCAAGACCCTGGTGGGCACCGCCAGCGCGACGATGGCCACCTTCATGTCCGCCTACGACGTCACCCTGATGAACCCGGCCGTTCTCTGCGGCATCTTCCTCGGCGCCATGATGGTCCTGGTCTTCTCGGCCATGACCCTCAAAGCCGTCGGCCGCGCCGCCGGGTCGATGGTCGAAGAGGTCCGCCGCCAGTTCAAGGAGATGCCGGGCATCATGGAAGGGACCACGAAGCCCGACTATGCCCGGTGCGTCGAGATCTCCACCGCCGGCGCGCAGCGCGAGATGCTCGTCCCGTCGCTCCTCTCCATCGTCGTTCCCATCGTCGTCGGCCTGGTCTTCGGCGTCGCCGGCGTCATGGGACTCCTCGTCGGCAGCCTTTCCTGCGGCTTCGTCCTCGCGATCATGCTGAACAACGCGGGCGGCGCGTGGGACAACGCCAAGAAGCACATCGAGCGCGGTAACTTCGGTGGCAAAGGATCCGACGCCCACAAGGCCGGCGTCGCCTGCGACACAGTCGGCGACCCCTTCAAGGACACCACCGGCCCGTCCCTGAACATCCTCATCAAGCTGATGACGATGGTCTCGGTCGTCTTCTCCGGTCTGATCGTGGCCTGGGGCGGCAAGCTCTTCTAGACGCACACGCCGCGGTGGCGCGGTGATCGGAAACGTCAACAGGGCGCGTTGCGACGCGCCCTGTTGTTTTCCGGATCCCGCCTCCGCTCGAGCGGACGGACACGTCCCCTACTTGTACGAGAAGCCGCTCCCGCCGATGAACTCGCGCAGGATGCTCGTGGTCGGGACGTCGTCCGGCCAGACCGGGACGAAGAGCTCGAGGAAGCGGCGAAGCTGGTACCCCTTGGCCTGGGCTGGCGAATCGGGAGGGATCTCGAGGAGATATCGGTAGGCGAAGCTCTTCAGGACCGCTGTCTCGTAGGCGAGCGCCGAGTTGAACATCGCGTCGCAGCGCTCCTGGAACGGGAAGATGTGCTTCTCCTCGCCCGCCCGAACCTTGGGCCAGCGCAGGATCGACGTCTCGGCGGAGTAGTTGCGGTACTTTCGGTCGCGGACGAGCCGTCTCAGCAGCCGTCCGTCGCTCGTCCGGATCCGGTTGTGGTCGTCGATGCAGAGTTGCGTCAGGGCGTTGATGAAGATCCGGAACTTCTGGTTCTCCTCGACGCTCTCGGTCAGCCGGGGGTTCAGGGCGTGAATCCCCTCGATGAGGAGAACCTCGTTCTTCCCGAGCGTCCTCAGCCGCCACTCGGATTCCGGCTTCCTTTGTCCCACGCGGAACTCGTAGACCGGAGTCAGGACCTCGCGGCCGTCGACGAGCTCCTTGAGGTGCGGGAGGAAGAGCGGGAGGTCGATCGCCTCGAGCGCCTCGAAGTCGAAATCCCCATCCTCGTCCAGGGGCGTCTTCTCGCGATCGACGTAATAGTCATCGAGCGAGAGGGTCCGCGGCGTGATGCCGTTGACCTCGAGCTGGATGGAGAGACGCTTGACGAACGTCGTCTTGCCGGAAGACGAAGGGCCCGCGACGCAGACGACGCGCAGCTCGTCTCGCCGCGCTGCGATCCGGTCGGCCAGCTCGGCGATCTTCTTCTCCTGCTGCCCTTCGGAGATCCGGATGACGTGCTTGATCCGGTCGCCGAGGCAGAGGTCGTTCAGGTCGGGGACCGTTCCGACGCCGATGAGCTCGTTCCAGCGCTTCGTCTCGGTGTACGCATTGAAGAGGACCGTGCCCCCCTGCGGCGCCGTCGCGGCGCGCTCGTCCTGGCCGTCGAAGACGAGAAGGAGCCCCTGTGAGTAAGGCTCGACGTGGAAGCTCCGGCAGCAGCGGACGGAGAGGGCGTAGGGCCCGTGCCGGATGTCGGTGAAGCCGAGGCACGAGACGAGGGGGACCCGGTGCGACGGCCAGACCCGGAGGAGGCGCACCTTCAGCGTCTCTCCCTCCTCCTCGAAGAGGTGGAGGGCGGCATCGAGGGAGACTTCCTGCCGGACGACCTGCCGGCCGGCGTCCGCCTCGCGACGGAACGCCGCGTCGAGCTCGGCGGCGAGCTGGGGAAGCGGCGGGTGCGCTCCCGAGACGCCGTAGTGGTAACCGCCCCTGAGGCTCTGACCGACGTGCAGGCGCGCTTCAGGGAAGAGCTTGTGGGCGATGCCGTGGAGCAGGAGGGTGGCCGTTCGCCTTACGACCTCCTCCCCCTCGCGCGAGGTCGCACCGACGGGCTCGACGCGGCTCGGGCACTCGATCGGGAAGTCGAGGGCGACGACGCGGCGGTTGACGCAGGCGGCGACGACGTCGAGACCCTCCGTCGGGCCCGAGTCGAGCAGCTCGCCGACGGTGGTCCCCTCGAGGACCTCGGACTTCGCCCAGGGAAGCTCGACCGGTATCAGTGCCATCTCGGGTCCGGTCCCTTCAGACCAGCTCGAGCCAGCTGAACCAGATCGGGTGGTGTTCCCGGTACCAGGTCAGGACCTCGCGGATGAGCTTCTTCTTGTCGGGCGACAGGACGGCGTCGTCGATCCGGTCGAAGTGGACCCGGATACCGTTGTCGCCGAAGTATTCGAGCGCCTCGGAGGCGAGCGTCTGGAGCTCGTTGCGGATACGCCCCGAGTCGGAGACCTTCACGGGGCGCGTCTTCCAGTCCTGGCCGCGGTAGAAGCGGTCGAGCAGCGGCGAGAAGACGAGCCGGGTCTGGTCGAAGGACTCCATGAGGCGGAGCGTGAGGGTCACGTCCAGGATTCCGGTGTCCGAGGACGCCCGCGTCGTGACCCGGTAGACCCCCTGCCGCACCTGCTCGACGCCCGGGAGGCCGGTGTACGGCTCGGGGAGCATGCTGCCCATCAGCGAGAGGACGTGCCACTCCTTCTTCTGGAAGAAGTCGTCCGCGGTGATCGTCTTCTTCCCGATGGGCATTGCCGCTTCCCGCGCGTTCTTCAGGATGGAGGCGTACCCGATGCAGTCCTGAGCCGTGACCTCGCGGCCGAGCGTCTCGGCGAGCCGCTGCGGGAAATCGGGGGCGGAAGGCTCGAGGTAGAGGAGGAGGCGCTCCTTCTCGTACGAGATCTCGAACTTCGACGAGAACAGGCACATCGAAGTCTTGTTCCCGAGGACCGGGTCGAGGCTCGCGGCCTGGAGGGCCTCGGCGGAGGCGGCGTAGCCATCGGTGATGAAGAGCTGCGGCCTCCCGTCGGCACCGGCGAAGAGCCCGACCTGGTAGGTGGGCGCGTAGGTTCCGGAGCCGGTGAACGCGTCCATCCCGCTCGGCAGACGCCACCCGTCTTCGACGAGGTGCACCCCGATCGCCTTCCACTCCTCCCAGAGCCTGCCGATTCGCGGAACGCGCGTGGGGCCGCCGAGCGTCCAGACATGGACGTCCTCTGGCTCCATCCCCGGATAGGCGTTGCGGATCGCGTTCATGACGAGCTCGCGTGGTGCGAGGTAGTCGAGGAGAACGGAGGCGTCCGCCGCCGCTTCGAAAACCTTCTTCGGGAGCGTCATCGCACCGGTGTAGCCCTCGTAGGGGCGGGCAATCCGGAGCGGCTGGTCGAACAGGTGAAGGACCGTCGTCGGCCCCGTCGCAGCACCCTTGGCGAAGCGGGAAGTGTTCTCGAGCGTGTCGATCGCCGCTCCCCAGACGGTGATGCGCGAGGCGACGAGCTCGGTCCAGAACGTCTTCCAGCTGGAAGAGGGGTCGTTGATGAACCGGTGGATGTGCCGGTCGAGCCACCTGGCCACCGCCGGACGAGCGTACACGCGACCGAAGCCCAGCAGCGGGTTCGAGCCCATGTCGGGCGTCTCGCCCCCTTTCGGCATGAGGCCCTCTCCGAGGCACACCATGATCGCGTGGTTCTCCGGGAGCGACCGCGTGAGGTACCAGAGCCCCTCGCTCATGGCGTAGGCCGACATGGCGTCGGCGTCCTTCTTCACGTGGTTCGTCTGCCGGGCATCCAGCCCCTTGCCCTCACCCCAGCGACCGAAGAGACGCGTCCCGAGAGCGGTGACGCCGGCCGTCATGATCAGGCACCTCTCGAGGGACGTCCCCACGAATGAGAGATCCCGGGAGGAATCTCCCGCGACCCGGCGCTCCTCGACGTCCTCGAGCCAGAGGTGGAAGCGGCCGAGGACGGGGCGGGAATCGAAGGCCCACTGCGAGATGAGGTCCCGGCGTGCGTGTGCGTCGATCATCCTGCGAGTTTAGCCTCGCAGCGACGCTTTCCTAGCCCTGGTAACGATCCTGGATCGCGGCGAGGATCTCCGTCCGAAGCGATTCGATCTCATACGCCGAGGCCCTGTGGCGAAGCGCCCGCTCGGCCTTTCGGACCGTTTCGGCCAGAACGTCGTCGTGCAGGACTTCCGCAATCCACCTCGAGAAGTCGCCGTGGAGGGCGTGGTGCCTCACGACCTGCCCTTCCGCCCTCCGGATCTCGCGGTGGAACTCCTCCACGTTCGCCGCCGAACGCCCCGTCTCTCCCAGCCCCGAGCGGAAGGAGAAGTGTAGGTGCACGGGGAGCGCCTTGACGCTGTACTTGTGCAGATGCCGCGCGTGGGGGCTCGCCCTGCGCGCCACGGTGAACAGGCGAGGTCCGGTGCCGCCCCGGCGGGAAAGAAGGGCCTGTCCCGGCGAGGGCCTCACATCCCTCGGGACGGCCCAGTCCGGCAGGTTCAGCGCTTCCTCGACCCCGAGATCGAGGACGACGTCGAGGCTCTCGAGGACTTCCGCGGGAAGGTGATCGGGCAGCCAGGTCGACAGGCAGGTCCCGGGCCTGCGCGGGTCGAAGCCCTCGACCCGCCCGTGCGAAAGGTTCAGCGCGACCTGGGCCTCGTCGATGAAAAGCCAGTGGGGCAGGCCCGTGTCGTTCCAGAGGGCCGAGAGCTCCTCGAGGGCGCCCCGCGAGTAGGCCACCTTCTCGTGAGGGCCGAGGAACGAGAGGTCGACGACGACGCTCCCGAACCGGTGTTCGATGAGTCGAGGAAGCTGCTCCGGACTCGGGAGGGGCTCGCTTCCGCCCACCGCGAGGACGCCGCGCAGCCTTCCGATGGGGACGTGGTCCCCCTCCGGATCCAGGACGCAGAGGGAGTAGCCGAGGCCGAGGAGCCGCTCGGCGAAGAGCCCCGTCAGGTGCGATTTGCCCGACATCGTCCCGCCCGTCACGAGGACGTTGACACCCGAGGCCGGAATCCTCGCGGGCGCGCCGTCCTCGTACGTGCCGAGCACCGCCTGGAAGCGCTTCGGCTCGGGCGTTTCGTCGCTGAGGACCGAGGGACCGAGAAGGAAGTCCGCGAGCCCTTCGCTTCCGGTCCTGGTCAGGACGACGTCAGCGGCCTCCTTCAGGGACGGCACGGCGTCGGCGACCGCGATCCCCAGCTCGCAGGCACCGAGGAAGGAGTGATCGTTCTCGCCGTCACCGATGGCGAGCGTCGAATGCCGCGAGATGCCGAGATCGCCGAGCGCGTCGAAGAGCCCGGTCCCTTTCGAGACGCCCGCGGGAACGAGCATCATCTCCGCCCTGTTCCTCACGACCTGGACCTCGAGCCCGAGCCGGCCGATCTCCTCGAGCGCCGCAAAGGCGTCCCGCGCGTGCCCGGCGAGGATCGCCTGACCCCGCCGGAGGGAGACACCGCGCCGCACCAGCGCTTCCTCCAGCCCGGCAGGCACCGGCGGCGCGAGGACGCGGGCGCCCCGGACCCCCCAGACGACCGCCCCGTTCTCCCAGACGATCCGGTCGAAGAGCTCTTCGGCCCGGGGGCAGAGCTCGAGGAGCTCCCACGGGATCCGCCCCGTTACGAGAACGAGCTTGATCCGTTCCTCTCGAAGGGTCCGGAGGGCTTTGAGGATCGTCTCGTCGAGCCGCCCCGTCGACGTCAGGGTCCCGTCGTAGTCGAGCGCGACGGCACGAAAGTGCTGGGGCATCTTCCCTCCCGCGTGGGCGATGGCGGGCCGAATCAAAGGAAGCGAAATTCTTCCGAAAACTCTATCACCGGCGATTGACGCAGCGGCCATACGCGGCTAGCGTCACCCGCCCGTGCCCGAAAGATCCTTCCCTGGTCCGACCGGCCCCGTTCCACCCGAGGGGGGGTCGATCCTCCCGACGCCGCTCCGGCTCGGCGCGGACGACCGCTTCCGCGGCGGCGGCGTCACGGTCGCGTTCCTCGACGCCGGTTTCTACGCCCACCCCGACCTCGTACAGCCACGCAACCGCATCCTGCGGTATGTCGACGTCACCGATCCCCGCGCCGCCTACCCGCGCCTGCTCCGGCCCGACGAGTCGAGCTGGCACGGGATGATGACCTCCGTCGTCGCCTGCGGGAACGGGATGCTTTCGGGCGGCCTCTACCGCGGTCTCGCTTCCGAGGCGAACGTCGTCCTCGTGAAAGTGGGCACCGCGAGACGGATCACCCACGAGAACATCCGGCGTGGCCTCGAGTGGGTCGTGAGGAACCGGGAGCGCTACGGCATCCGGGTCTGCAATGTCTCCTGCGGAGGGGACTACGAGGCCTCGTATCTCTTCGACGGCCTCTCCCAGGCCGCCGAGAAGGCGACCCGCGCCGGCATCCTCGTCGTCGCGGCCGCGGGGAACCTCGGGCTTTCGCCCGGGCACCCGGTCCTGCCTCCGGCCTCCGCCCCGTCGGTCCTGACGGTCGGAGGGCTCGACGACAAGAACCGGCTGCACCGCGCGGGCCACGACATCTATCACGGCAGCTACGGTCCGACCATCGACGGCCTCCAGAAACCGGAGGTCATCGCACCGGCCATCTGGCTCGCCGCGCCCATCCTCCCCGGAACGCCGACCGCGGCCGAGGCCGGCCTCTACACCCACCTCGCGATGGCCCGGGACGACGAGCTGGACGTCATCCTGGAGGCCCACGCCGGAGTCGACGCCGCCCTCGACGCGGCACGCCATCTCGCGCCGCCGCTCATCCGGCAGCTCGTCGAGGCGAAGCTGCGGGACAACAACGTGATCAGCGGCGCCTACAAGCACGTCGACGGAACGAGCTTCGCTGCCCCCATCGTCTCCTCGCTCGCGGCCCAGATGCTCGAAGCGAACCCCTCCCTGCGCCCGCACGAGATCAAGTCGATCCTCGTGGCCACGGCAGAGCGGCTCCCGCACGTCCCGGTGGACCGTCAGGGCTGGGGTGTCGTCGAGCCCGCGGCGGCCGTCGAGGAGGCTCTCGCGCGGGCTGGCGACGGGCCAGCCGCCTGAGACACGGACGCCTTCGGCTGGCACTCCAGCAGAGAGTTCGGCCGTAGCCGGAAACCGGCGAGAAGCCTCTCCGGCCTGGAACGGGAGCGTGGGTTCCCTTCGACGCGCACCACTTCCGCAGTGAGGTGCCTCGAATGGCCGGAGCCTCAAGTCGCGAACCCCGTTCACTCCATCTGCTCGCCGGCATCACGCTCGCGGCGACGCTCGCCCACGCGCCGGGCGCCCGCGCCACCGAATCGTCGCCTCCGCCGGTTCCGTCGTTCGTCGACATCGCCGTCGACCCGTTCGACTCCTCGCACCTCCTCGTCCTCCACCCCTCGGGTAAGGTCTACGACACGACCGACCGCGGCGCGACCTGGGCTCTTCGGGACACGTTGGCGACGCCTCCCTTCGGCCCGGGGGCGATCTCGTTCGACCCGGGACACCGCGGGCACGTCTATGCGCCGAGCCGACAGAGCAAGTACTGCGAGCCGCCCGCGATCGTCCGCTCGACGGACGGCGGCGCCTCGTGGCGAGAATGGCGCCGGCAGCCCTGCCACGTCGTGGATCTCCTTTTCGCCACGGACGACACGCTCTTCGTGCGGACGGAGTTCGGTTTCACAGGCCTCTGGGACCTCTACCGCAGCTCGGACGACGGCAAGACGTGGACCCGCCTGCCGGCAGAGGAGGGGTTCCGGAAGGTTATGGACGCGGCACTCGGAGCCGGTCCGGGGCAGGTCTACGCCGTTATCAGTGACCTTTCGCCCACGGGAAGCGCGGTGAGGCGCTCGACGGACGACGGTGACACATGGACGACGTTGACGACGACGAGCGACCGGATCTCGTCGATCGCCGTCGATCCCCGTGAGCCCGTGACCCTTTTCGCGCCTCACGGGGCGTACCCACCGACGACGGTGGGGCTGCTCCGGTCGACGGACGGCGGTGCGACGTGGGCCGAGGCAACCGCCGGGCTCGAGACCCAGCCGGTCCGGGTCGTCGTCGACTCCCATTCCGGCACGACCTATGCCTTCGGCGCGACGGGCCTGCACCGGACACGCGATCGCGGAGAGCGCTGGACGCGGCTCGCCGTCCCATTCGGCGCGCTGTCCAAGCTCGCCCTCGATCCCTCCTCGGCGACCCTCTACGCCGCGACCGGGAACGGCCTCTTCACGAGCTCAGACGAGGGAGAGTCGTGGACGGCGCTGACCGTGTCGGGAGACCACGAAGTCCGGGCGTTCCTCCCCGCCATCGTCGGCGGGCGGGGTGGGGCGCTCTACCGGACCGAGCTGACCCTCGCCCACTCGGGGCCCGCGGCCGCCACCGTCGAGCTCACCTACGCATCCGACACCACGGACCGTACGACGATCACCGAGGTTCTTCCGGCCGGAAGTCAGACCGTGATCCCCGATGCGCTCGCCTGGCTGCGTCAGCGCGGCGTCCCAATTCCGCCGGCGCCGGCAGGGGTCGAGGCCGGGACGCTCGCGATGCGCTTCCGAAGCAGCGAGGTCATGCCCGCCGTGCATGCGGGCGCCCGAGTCCTCTCGATCACCGACGCCGGGAACGGCGGCGTCGCGTTCGGCACCTCCGACTTCCCAGTGTCGGAAACCGCGCTCGGGATCTACGGGCTCCGCGAGACGGCCGCCGAGAGGTCGCACCTGGCGGTCGCCAATCCGGGCGACGTCGCCGTGACGGTCCGGGTCACGCTCTTCCTGAGGTCCGGCTTCTTCGACCTCGGAACCTTCACTCTCGCTCCAGGTCAGCGCGCCCAGCTCGGTTCGGTGCTCGCCCCATTCGGCAGCCCGGAGGGGAGCGCCCGGATCACCCGGGCGAGCGACGCCGGGTCGTTTACGGCCTACGGCGTGACCAACGACAACGTCACCGGCGATGGAACCCTTCTTCCCGCCGTGCCGGACGAAGCCGCCGAGGCACAGGTGACGGTCCCGATCATCCTCGAAACCGATCGCTTCACGAGCGAGCTCGCCGCGGTCGTCCCGTACGGCTGCAGCGCCCTCTATACCGAGTCGATCGGGTCGGGCCGCGGCACGACCTATGCCGCCACGTTGCCGGCGGGCACATGGACCCTTTCGCCGGCCCTCGCTGGCCTTCGAGCGCTCGGCATGCCGCTCGATCCGTCGGGTCCGCCGCAGGGAGGCTCGGTTCGCATCGCCTGTCCGATCTTCGGGTTCGAACCCCTGCCGCTCGCGGCATTCAGCAGGACCTTCGCGCCGGCGCCGGGCGGCGGCCGCTACGGGGTGTCCGCTCCCGGCGTGCCGGAGAATCGACTCGCCACCAGCCAAGCGTGGGTCTTCGGGCTCCAGGAGACGGCAACAACGCGCTCGAATCTCGCCCTCGTCAATGCCGGCGACTTCCCCATCGCGCTTTTCGTGTCGGTCTTCGACGGCGACACCGGAAAAATCGTCTCGAGCTCTGCCACGTTCGAGCTCGACCCGGGCGAATGGAGGCAGATCGACCGCCCGCTGCTGGGCGCGGGGAGGCTGACCCAGGGCTACGTCCGGGTGATGGCCCGGTCGGCAAACGGCGCCTTCCTCGTCTACGGAGTTCTCAACGACAACGAGACCAACGACGGCAGTTACCTCGGGATGACGTTCGCCCGCTGAGGCGGCAGATGCCGCCCGGGATCACGCTTCGACCGTCTTCGCCGGTTCTCGTTCCGCGCCGCCCCGGAGCCGCACGAGCGCCGCGACGACGGCAGGGTCATAGTGAGTTCCCGCGTGCTCCCGCACGTAGTCCAGCGCCGCCTTCTCGGTCCAGGCGGACCGGTAGGGCCGGTCTGAGGTCAGGGCGTCGAACGCGTCGGCCACGGCAAAGGCGCGGGCCGCGAGCGGAATCTCCTGGCCCTTGAGCCCGCGCGGGTAGCCGGTCCCGTCCCAGCGCTCGTGGTGGGCGTACGGGATGTCGAGCGCGGGCTCGAGGTAGGCGACCTTCTTGAGGAAGTCGCGTCCGTTCTCGGGATGGCGCCGCATGACGGCCCACTCCTCCTCGTTGAGGGGCCCCGGCTTGTGGAGGATCGCGTCGGGGACGACCATCTTCCCGATGTCGTGGAGGAGTGACCCTCTCCGGAGATGGACGAGACCTTCGGGCGGGATCCCCACCTCGTGACCCAGCTCCACCGCGAGGTCCGCGACCCGGAGCGCATGCCCCTGCGTCTCGTCGTCCCGCATCTCGAGCGCGAGGGACCACCCCTCGATCGTCGCGTCGTAGGCCCGCTCGAGCTCCTCGTGGGAGCGCTGAAGAGACTCGAAGAGCTGCGCGTTCGCGAGGGCGAGGCCGATCTCGTGCGAGAGCGCGTGGCAGAGGTCCGCGTCCCCCTCCCCGAACTTGCGAACCCGGCCGACCGTGCCGACGATGAACGCCCCGACAGCGTCCTTGGCGGCCAGAACGGGGACGAACAGGAGCGAACGAAGCCCGCGAGCCGCGCAGACCGCTCGCTCGGATTCCGTCAGCTCGTCCGGCTTCCAGTCTTCCAGCGACAGGGGCTCCCGCTCGCGCAGACACCTGCGGACGTGGGGATGCCCGTCCAGGGGCGCGCGGCGGAGCGCTTCCGGGAAGCCCGGTGGCAGGGGCGGCGTAGTCGCGCCGAGGACCAGATCCTCCCCATCCAGAAGGTAGATCGCCCCCGTGTCGAGGTCGAGCGCCCCCACCGCGCTCTCGATCGCTGTCTGGAGCACCTCTTCGAGATCGAGCGAGGCTCCCAGCTGGCGACTTACCCGGAGGAGCAGCGAGAGCGCGGGCGACGGCAACCTCGAAATGGAGTGCAGCACACGCATTGAGGCGCTTGACGGCACTCTCATGCCTCCTGGTCGGACCCGCCGAAACGTCCTGTCAGTTTACGCGCGGGGCGGTGGGGCGGGCGTGCCGATCGCCCGCGGGCGACGCGCCTCCTCGGCCCGCACCTTCCCCATCGACTCGCGGCCCCCGATCGCCCGGCCGCCAGAGGAGGAAAAGGAGCGCCAATAGAGGGAGGACGACGCCGAGGCCGGCAAGCCACTTGCCGCGCCCCGAGAGGCCGTTCTTCCCCTTCAGGACGAAGAGGCCCGAGATCGCGAGAAAGCCGAGAATGACGGCGTAGACGTCGGCCGCCCAGGTCCAGAGCCCCTTCGGCTCGTTCAGGTGGAGGAAGTTCATCTCCCGGAGGGCAAATCGGCCGCGTGGCCTCTCGATCGTCGCCGTCCCCGCCGTCGCGTCGGCCTTCACGCTCCAGCCGTCGTAGAAGAGTTCCACGAGGTGCGGGGCCGAGCGAAAGGACGACTTCGGCGGCCCGGGAAGCGCGAGGCGCTCGACGAGGGCCGCCGTCATCGTCTCCTTGTCCGAGACCGCCACGGGAGCAAACGTCCGCGTCTCCACTTCCACCTTCCAGCTCGGGTTCCACTGGTGTCGATGGTTCACGGCAACCCCGGAGATCGCGTAGACGAGCGTCAGCCCGGCCGCGAGATACCCGAGGTCGCGGTGGAGGACGTTGTTGAGCCTGCGCCAGTTCAAGAACGGACGCGGCCTATTCGACGACGGCGCCGACACCCATGATCTGGTAGACGGTCGTCGGGCCCGTGATCTTCGAGGCGTCGCACTTGGTCCCCTTCTCCTCGGCCTCGTGCTCGGCCCGCGCGATCGCCTGCTCCTTCGTCAGCTCCATCTTCTTGAAGGTCCCCTCGGCGACGACCTTCTTCCCCTTGTCGGTCAGCGGAAAGACGATGACGCCATCCTCGACCTTGATCTTTATGGTCTGGAACTCCTTGTCGCCTGCGACGTTGATCCAGCAGCCTCGCTTGGGGCAGACCTCGGTGATGAGCCCCTCCACCTTCACGACCTTGCCGACGTAGGCGTCCGGCTTCGCCATGAGGTCGGAGAGCTTTACGGGGGTCGCTTCGGAGACGCCCTTCCCGTACTTCGTCGCAGCGAAGGCGGGAGTGGCGACAACGGCTGCGAGGGCGAGGGCAGTGAGCGTCGTGCGAAGGGAGCGCTTCATTTTCTGGTTCTCCTCGGTACGGGATGCGGGCGCGGCGCGCCCGAAGCGCGGATTTTACCGTCGCCCGGCTTCACGCCAGGAGCGCCCCTTCGTGAACGAGGAGCCACCGCTTCCGCTCGATTCCGCCCGAGAACCCGTGGAGGCCTCCGTCGCGGGCGAGGACGCGGTGGCACGGGACGACGATCACGGCCGGGTTGAGCGCCGCCGCCATCCCCACGGCCCGGAGCGCCCTCGGCTCGCCGATGGCCGCGGCGACGTCGCCGTAGGCGCGCGTGGTGCCGGGACGGATCCGCCTCAGCTCGGCCCAGACACGCTCCTGGAACGGCGTCCCGGCGAGATCGACCTCGATCGGGTCGAGCGCCTCGAGGTCCCCCCGAAAGTAGGCGCGGAGTCGCGAGAGGACGCCGCCCGGGTTGCGCTGCTCGGGGAAGAGGTCCGTCCCGTACCGGGCGAGGAGGTGCGCCCGCGTGGCGGGGGCGTCGGCGTCGAACGACAGCGTGCAGAGGCGTCCGTCCCAGACGACGGCGAGGAGCCGCCCGACCGGCGTCTCGAGGGCCGCGCTCGCGAGCCTCACGAGGTCAACGCTACACCGGTTCGGGGCCGGCCGGAGCAACTCTGAATCGGTTCACATCCCCGCTGAGGTCGTCCGGGCTCTGCGCGCCGCGATGAACGACCGGATCGCCACGACGAGGAACCCCGCGCAGAGGAGCGCCATCACGCTTCGGAGGACGACCGCCGCCGGACGGGCCGCCTGCCCCGACAGCAGGTCCGGGATCCCGAGGAGCCCTGAGACGGACGGCAGGAACCCGAGGAGCGCCACCGCTGCCGCCGCGTGCATGGCGTGCCGGCGAAGGTGGTCCTTTCGCGCGACGAGGCCGCAGATCCCGAGGAGCAGGCCGAATCCGACCGGGATCAGGGCGGTGGGGGTCTGGTAGGCGGCGTAGCCGCCGACACCGGTGAGGACGAGCAGGCCACCGAAGAGGAGGGCGAGAGAGGAGACGTTCATCAATCGACCTAACGTACCGGGGAGGGGTCCGGATTCCCGGCTTCTGCTTCCCGACCCTGTGATTCCGGCCGTACGGCGGCGAGCACGGTTGCCGCGACGATTCCCGCGGCCCCGGCGAGGTTGACCGCGGCGAACCCGAACCGCTCGTAGATCGGGCCGAAGGCAACCGCCCCGAGAGCGATGGCGAGGTCGTAGGAACCGTAGAACGCTGCCATCGCCGCCCCGCGGGCCTCTCCCGAGCGGTCCACCGTCCAGGCCGTCAGAGCCGGGAACGAGAGGCCCGAGATCCCGATACCGTAGAGGGCCGCGGCAGCGGCGAGGGACGCGGGACCATTCGCGAGCCCCGTCAGCGCGACTCCCGCCGCGCCGACGAGCAGCCCCGGAATGACGATCACCCGCCGCCCTCGCCGGTCGGAGAGCCGGCCCGCGAACGGCCGGACGAGGAGGATCGAAAGGGCGTAGACGCCGAAGTACGCCCCGGTCCCGCCCGCCCCGGAGCCAAGCTCCACCGGGACGAACGCGATGATCGCCCCGTAGGAAAGCGAGGAGAGGAAGAGGACGGTGCAGGGAAGGAGTGCACCACGGGGAAAGCGGGCGGCCCTTCGCACACCGACGGCAGGGCGCGGCTCGGCAACCGGCACCATCAGACCCAGCGCGACGAGAAAGAGCGCGGCCGTGGCGAGAAACGCCGTGGAGGCCCCGCCGAGATGGACCAGCCCCCCTCCCGCCGCCGGCCCGAGCGCCATCGCCACGGTCGGCGCAAGGCCCCAGATTCCGATCGCCTCGCCGCGGCGGGCGGCCGGAGCGAGGTCCGCGACGAGCGACGCGATCGCCGTCGTCGCCAGCCCCCAGCCGACCCCCTGCACGGCGCGCAGGGCGAGGAGCGCCCCGAGCGATGCGGCCAACGGCAGGAGAGCCGTCGCCGCTGCGAACAGCGCGAGCCCTCCGAGAGCGAACGGCCGCCGGCCCAGCCTGTCGAGAGCACGGGCCGAGAGGAACCGGGTCGTTACGGCGGCGATCGACGCCAGCCCGACGACGAGCCCCACCTCGGTCTTCGAAGCTCCGCGCGCCGCCGCGTAAGGTGGAAGGACCGGGATGAGGAAGTAGAAGCCGAAGAACAACACCGCCGTGGCGGCGATGAGCAGGGTGAAGGGGCGGGTAAGGATCCTGTCTCTCAGGGAAGCTCCGTCCCGTAGAAGTAGCGCTCGAACCAGGGCTTCCAGTCCTTCTTCGTCACAAACTCGAGGAGGCCGACGAGGTCGTCCGTCACGACCGCCGGGCGGTCTGTCGCAAACGACTTCAGGAAGGATTTCATCATCGTGAAGAACATCCTGTCGCCAAGCTCCTTCCGCAGGGCCACAAGGAGAATCGGGCCCTTCGCGTAGGTCAGGAGGACCTGGTCCGCGTAAAGGGAGTCTCCCGCGCCCGGAGAGGCTCTGGCGACGAGCGCATGCGCCAAGGGGATCGGCGCACGGGACGCCGACTCCTTCGCCTCAGCTCGCCAGCCCCTCCAGAGTCTGTCGTACTCGCCCGCGTTCTTGAGCACTTCGAGAGCCCGCCCCGAGGCCATCTGCGCGAAGGCCTCCACGAGCCACACGTCCGCTTCCTGGGCGTTCCAGACGACGCCGCCCCACCACGCGTGCGCGATCTCGTGTGCGAAGCGCTGGTTGACGCCCGAAGAGAAGACCTGCGCCGCGAGGTCGCCCGTGAATTTGTTCGACTCGAAAGCCTCGCGGGTGATCTTCATCAGGCCCGGAGGCGCCTGCCCGAAACCGTAGTCGTTCACCTCGACGATCGTGTACTCCGCGAAAGGAAACGGGCCGAAGTACGGTTCGTAGAACTCGCGAAGGGAATGGAAGAGCGTCAGGAGCTTCGCCGCGGAAAGGGGCTTGGCGAGACCGTAGGTCGCGACGCGCGCCGTGACGCCCCCTTTCGTCTCCTCGAAGAAGCTGTACTTGCCAGCCAGGATCGCCTGGAACGGCTCCTTCGCCTCGAGGATCGCTTCGACGGCGTTCCACTCGCCGTCCTCGAATCGCCGGAGGGTCTTCCCGGGGGCGATCGGGACGAGAGGCTTCTTCGCGCGGACGATGGCCTTCATCCCGTGCCGCGCCTGAACCATCAGAGCCAACGGCTGCGGGTACCAGGCACCCGCGAGCGGCAGCTCCCAGTAGTTGTCGCCGTAGCGCTCGAAGTACGGTGCGTCGTACCGGAACCTCAGGGTCAACGGAACGCCCGCCGCGGCTGGTTTCGGAAGGAAGACGACGAGCGCTCCTCCTCCGAAACAGGTCGACAGGCGGGTACCGTCGCCGAGGGTGACCTGCTCCAGCAACGTCTCCCGGCGCGAGAGGAGCCTCGGCGAATAGCTCCGGCCGTCCAGGTCGAACGAGAGAGCTGACAGGGTTCGTTGCGGGACGATCGTCTCCTCCACGGTGAAGGTGCCGCGGGACTCCGCCGTCTCGCGGACGTCGACCGAGAGGTCTGTCAGGAGCCAGTCCACCCTCGGGGCCGTGCGCAGGCCCCTTCCGAGCGGATTCCGGGCGACCGTCCGGCCGACGCGGACGGCGTCCGCCGTGGCCGGGAGCCCCCGGGGCCGCTCGACGACCGTGAGCGTGTCGAAGTCCTCCCGCGTCTCGTCCACCTCGTGCCGCACGTCCTTCCCGGCGATGAGGTAGGAGAGGAAGTACTTCCGATCGTCGACGGCCGCGGCGCAGAGGCCCGCGGCCGGCGCGGGCAGGGCATCGTCCTTCCACCGATCCAGGAAGGTCTTCAGCTCCGGGGGAGGTGCGGCGTCAGGCGCCCCACCCCGGAACTCCGGCAGGCCCGCCGGTCGCGAGGCCACCGAGAACAGGACGAGGGCCTCCTCCAACTTCCCGACGATCGGACCGTCCTTCTTCGCATCGAGACCACCGACCCTGCCGACATTCTCCCTGTAGACCTTCATCGCACCGGCATCCTCCGTCGACCACTCGAGCCGGCCCTCGCCTCGGATCCAGAGGCCGAGCGGCTTCCCCTCTCCGTCCGCGACCTCCCACGCCGTACCAGACGTGAATTCGTAGCGGCCGGCTCCCGCCGTGAAGACGAGCCCTGTCGAGGAGACCGAGCGACCAGTCAGGACGGGCAAGAGAAAGGCGTCGGCCGGGTTGGTGGCCGGGGCTGTCGCCGCGAGGCTGAGACTCCCCGCGACAACGATCGCGCGAAGGTGCATCCGAACATGATAGGGGCGAAGGAAGCGGTTCGCCCTGGCGATACGGACGAAGGAAAACTCGGGGAAGTGGAGCACGGGGGTGGTCAGGCTCAGCTCCGTGGCCTTAACACGATCGCCGACGCTCCGCGGGAACTTCCGCCGTCTTCCGGGGTCTCAACGGCAGACGATAGAGGAGGACGACGATGCTCCAGCTCGCACCGCCCCCCGAGCACCCCCGGCCTGCGCTCCTGGCCTCGATCGGAATCCACGCCCTGGCAGCTTCCGCATTCGGGTTCGTTCCGCTACTCGCCTTCCCGATCGCACCCGGCTGGCAGGGCGAAGTGTGGGTCGTCACCCAGCCCGTTCTCTCCGTCCCTCGGGAAGCGAAGACCGTCGACCTGCGGGATCCCGTTTCCCCGGGCCGCGCTCCGCGTGGCCCGGCCCCTGGCGGCCTTCCGGTCGCACGGCGGCAGGGGTCGTCCGCCGGACCGTCCGCACCGGCCACGCAGCCGACCTCCGTCCTTGCCGAGCTCCCCTTCCCGCCCGTCTCCGAGCCGCTGGAAGGCTTCGGCACCCCCGGTGGCGTCGACGACACGACCGGAACCGGACCCGAAGGAGGAGGCGGAGGCGATCCGGACGCTCCGATCGACGTCCGCGGTGGAGGGCTTCCTCCCGACATCGTCCTTCCGGTTCCGCTCGACACGCCCTCGCCCCGCTATCCCGACCCGGCCCGCATTCTGCGAATGGAGGGGATGGTCGTCCTCTCCGCGACGATCGACGCCGGCGGACGGGTCGTCGACGTGCAGATCGAAAAGGGCGTCGGGCCGTTTCTCGACCGGGCCGCCATCGAAACCGTCTCGCGCTGGCGCTACGTCCCCGCGCGGATCGGCCCGAGACCGGTGGCGGTCATCCTGCGGGTGACGCTCACGTTCCGGCTCCTCTGACGACTCCGACCCCCGGTGCCAGGCGTGCAATCGTGTATTGTTTTCAACAATACACGATTGCACGCCTGGCACTACGCTTCGCACCACGCTTCGTGGCATCACGCTCCCGTGGCCGCGTGCACGTCCGGGCGTGGCTCCCTCTGGTCAGTGATAGAGGTTCTTCTCATCGGGCGGCGCGAGGCCAGGGACGTCGAACGTCCCGTGCTCCCGCGCCGCCGCGAGGCGGGCCTCGTGGCTTCCCTTCCAGACGGACGTCACTCGCGTACCCGAGGGCCCGCCCCGCCGCTCCTCGATCGTTCCGGCCTCGCGATCCAGGACGAGGACGACACGAAGCCCCGCCCTCTCGAAGGTGAGCGCGACGCGCGGATGCCCCGGATTTCTCGACGCGAGCTCGGCGAGCCTTCGGGCCGCCCCCGGCGCGTCGAGTGCTCCGACCTTTTCCACGAGCGCGTCCGCGGGGGGCACGAGGATGACCGCAGCCGGCTCCTCGCTCGCCGGCTTCCCGACACTCGTCACGAACAGGCGGCCGACGCCCCAGAGCACGAGAATCGCGGCGGCCGAGAAAAGGAGGAGGACGAGGCGGCGGGGCACGGACCCGATCCTAGTCGTCAGTCCAGCGAAACCGGAGCCGGGCAACGAGAAGGAAGAG
The DNA here is from genome assembly GCA_002414905.1 of Holophagales bacterium UBA5066. Lineage (GTDB taxonomy): Bacteria > Acidobacteriota > Thermoanaerobaculia > UBA5066 > UBA5066 > UBA5066. The sequence continues at coordinate 18,655 of DIAY01000272.1, forward strand.
CGAGGCGTAGCCCAGGAGGACTGCGATCGCGGGAAGCGCTCCGTCCACGAGGCCGGCGCCGCGCCAGGTCACGGCGTCGAGACCGTCGATCGCCCAGCGCGTCGGCAGGACGAGCGTGACAGTACGCAGCCACCCCGGAAAAACGAAAGCCGGCACCCAGCCCCCGCCGAGCATCACGAGAAGGAGGACGGCGAGGATCGAGAGGCCCCGCGTTGCACCCGGGGTCTTCCCCAGGGCCGCGAGGAGGAGACCGAACGACGAGGCCATCAGGGCCGACGCCACGAGGAGCAGCACGAAACCGGGGATGCTCCCCTGAATCCGTATCCCGAGGACGACGATACCGAACGCGAAGGTCGCCCCCACCGAGATCAGGCCGACGAGGGCGCCGGCGACGGTCTTGCCGAGAAGGAGCGAGGAGCGCGAGAGCGGCGCGGCACGAAGCCTCTTCCAGAGGCCGCCCTGCCGCTCGAGCAGGAACGCGATGCCGAAGTCGAGCGCGACGAAGAGGAGGAACTGGATCCCCATTCCGGCGAAGGAGTGTGCGTAGCTGTTGTAGACCACGCCTGTTCGCGCCGTGACCGGTTCCTCCTTCAGTGTGAAGGGAACCGCCGAGCCCGGTCCGCCCGCCGCCGCGTCCGCGCCGGGTCCATCCTTTGCCGATTCCTGCCAGCGGTTCACGTCGCGTAAGAATTGCTTCAACGACTCCCGCTCGGGGGTCGCCGGCACCGAATCGGCCTCCAGCGCCCTGAGGCTTTCGTCGAGGACCTTCTTCCCGCCACTTCCACCGAACGCCTCCCGGGAGGCCTCACGGAAGATCTTCTCGGAAAGAAGGCCTCTCACGAGGCCCGCCTCCGTCGCGCGCGACGGGTCGACGAGGAGGACGATTTCGGGGGCCTTGGCGCCGCCGAAGAAGGCGCGCACGGCCCCTTCGCCGAAACCCTTCGGAAGGAGCACGGCCGCCGCGGCCTCGCCTTTCCTCACTGCAGTCCGCGAGGCAGCTTCCGTCGCCGGCTTCACGTCCAGGAGCGGGTCGGCCGCCAGACCCGCCACGACGGCGCGCGACACCGAGCTGCCGTCAGCGTCCGAGACGAGGACGGGGATCTTCGCCGTGTCCTGCTTTCCCGCGCCGGAAAAGAGGAACCCGAAGAACGTCGCGAGGAGGATCGGCGTGACGATGCCGACGATGACGGAGCGCCGGTCAGAGAGGAAAAGCATCAGCTCGTGGACGACGATGGCTCGGGCCTGTTTCACTTCTCGTCCCTCAGCGCCTGGCCCGTCAGATGAAGGAAGACTTCCTCGAGACGCGGTGCTCCCCCGTCCAGCCCGGGAACGGCGATGCCCCGTGCCGCGAGGAGCGCGACCGCCGCCCGCGCCTCGTCGTCGAGCTCGCGCCTGCCTTCCCGCGGCAGGAGCCTGCCCAGCTCCTCCGCCGTCTCTTCGGCCACGACCCGGCCGTGATCGACGATGACGATCCGGTCGCAAAGTCGCTCGGCCTCCTCCATGTAGTGGGTCGTGTAGAGAATCGCCTTCCCCGCGCCGCGCAGCGTCTCCAGGCTCTCGAAGATCGCATTGCGGCTCTGAGGGTCGACGCCCACCGTCGGTTCGTCCAGGAGCAGGACTTCCGGGTCGTGGAGGAGCCCCGCGGCGAGATTCAGGCGGCGCTTCATGCCGCCGCTGTAGATCTTGACCCGGTCCCGTCGGCGCTCGAGGAGGCCGGTGAGCCGGAGAACGTCGTCGATCCTCGAGGCGAGGCGTGGGCCTTCCATTCCCTGAAGCGCCCCGAAGTACCGGAGGTTGTCCTCCGCGGGGAGCTCCTCGTAGAGCGCCAGCTCCTGCGGCACGAGGCCGAGCCGCCCCTTCACCGGATCGGTGTCGCCGCCCACGGCGGTCCCGGCGATCCGGACCTCTCCGGCGTCCGGCGGGAGGAGGCCGCAAATGATGGAGACCGTCGTCGTCTTTCCCGCCCCGTTCGGCCCGAGGAGCCCGAAGATCGTCCCCTCCTCCACCCGGAACGAGACGCCGTCTACGGCACACACGCCGCCGTAGGACTTCCGAAGACCGGAAACTTCGAGCGCCGGGGTCACGGACGGGTCCACGGAGAAAGGTGCATGGCATCTGGATACGGGAGCGCCACGGAATTGTTCCGACCCTGCCCGCACCCACCGTGCGCCCGCCCCGCCGGGGCGGCCCGGGAGGCGCCCCCGTAGGGCCGGCCCTTTACATCCGAAGATCGGAATACTGAGTACCCCGGCTCGCAAGGGCGGTGACGAATTCGGGAACGCCAAGCGGCCTTCGCCAGCAGCTCGCCGTAGACCTTCAGCCTCGTCGGCCACCTCTTCACGAGGCGCTCCGCGCAGTGCTGTCCGCGGTGGAGCGAGCCGTTGCCTATGACCCGAAAACAAGTGGAACGCGGAACGGCATGGCCCCCCGGCTCACGACCTTCTCGACCAACCGCTCGAACGGCGCGATGCCGGTCTTCCGTTCGGTGGCACCGTGGACCTTCGTTCGCCGGACATCCCAGGCCGCCAGGCAGGCCCGCGTGCCGTTGCGCTTGTACCCATACTCCACGCGCATCGGCCGGCCTGGGCCTGGGTGGCGCCGTGGCATGAATCCGTCGTTGAGCCTGAATGCTGGTCTTCTCGTCGGTCGAGATCACCGAGTCGTCGGCGGTCAGGAGTCGGCCTTGTCAACGACCATCGTAGAGATCGAGGAACCGGTTAGTCTTCTCCTTGAAGCCGTGATCGCGAGGAACGATCCAGGTTCGCCAGGATCATGGGCGGGTGATGGCTTAAGCCAGACAGCGCCACAACGTGGTCGTGCCGACAGACGCCACGACGCCAAGCAGGATCACCTCCATGCCTCCGAGGCGCTCTTCGAGGAGTCGCCTTCGCCACTTGCTGACGATCTGTCTCGGCGTGGCCAGGTGAGAAGCGATCAGATCGTAGTCGAGGCCCTCAGCGGCGAAGAGAACGATCTTCGCGCAAATGACCTCCGGATACGGTGACGTATACCTCCGCGCCATCGCCTCGAGCCGCATTCTCTCCCCGGCCGACAAGGGGATGACAAACGGACTTGTTCTCGCCCTGCCTTCCTCCTCCATGCGAAGAGAAGTCTCGCAACGAGCATGCGACCGGGCCACCTTGGGACGGCATTGTATGTATGGACCTGCGCACTTGGCGACAGGAGGCGCCTCATCAAAGCCGGGTCCCTGGCCTTCGCCTTCCTGGTCTCGTGCGGTCCAATTTGCGCTCCACGCCTCCGGTGCGGCCCTCCGTCGGCCTCTGG
>DIAY01000187.1 GCA_002414905.1 Holophagales bacterium UBA5066
CTTTCTCGCCGCGCTGCTGCTCATCCTCGCGTGTCCTGTTCTCGCGCAGTCCGGGCCTCCGCTGGAGCCGGGGCCGTTCCGGCCCGCGGACCTCGTCGAGCTGACGAGACTGGAGCCGGGGATCCGGCTCGACGTTCGCTACGCGCGCAGCGACAACTTTCTCGGGCGGGCGGTCTACCGGGAGGCGCGGGCGTTCCTGCAGCGCCCGGCGGCCGAGGCGGTCGCGAGGGTGCACGGAAAGCTGGCCGCGAAGGGCTACGGCCTGATGGTCTTCGACGGCTACCGTCCCTGGGCGGTGACGAAGGCGTTCTGGGACGCGACGCCGGACGACAAGAAGCTCTTCGTCGCCAATCCCGCACGCGGCTCGAGGCACAACCGGGGCTGTTCGGTCGACCTGACGCTCTACCACCTGGAGACCGGGAAGGCCGCCGACATGGGCTCCGGCTACGACGAGTTCAGCACGCGATCCTACGCAACCTGGGAGGGCGGGACGAAGGAGCAGCTCGATCGCCGGGACCTCCTGCGGGGCGCGATGGAGCGGGAGGGGTTCTTTGTCTACCCGTGGGAGTGGTGGCACTTCGACTTCAAGGACTGGCACGACTATCCGCTCCTCGACGTGCCCTTCGAGGCGCTCGAGCCTGTCGCAGCCCGGCCCGGTCCTGGCGCTTCCTGACGGTCGTCGTATCCTCCGCGCCGATGGCCCAGAGGATTCTCATCTGCGACGACGAGAGCGACATCCGCGAGTCGCTCCGCGAAATTCTTCTCGACGAGGGCTTCGAGGTGACGGCCGTCTCCGCGGGACCGAACGCCGTCGCCGAGGCGCCGGACCACGATGCCCTCCTGCTCGATATCAAGATGCCGGGTCAGGACGGCCTCGAGACGCTCGCCCAGATCCGCAAGCGCGGCGTCACGACGCCCGTCGTGATGATCTCGGGGCACGGCGACGTGCGGACGGCGATGGAGGCGATCCGGGCCGGGGCGAACGACTTCCTGGAGAAGCCGCTCGCGACCGAGCACGTTCTCAACGCCCTCCGGCGCGTCCTCGACGCCTCCCGTCTCACGCGCGAGAACCTCGAGCTGAGGAGCCGCCTCGGGCTGACGCGCCTCGTCGGCGAGGCGGCCGTCATGAAGAAGCTCCTCGCCGACGTCGGGCGCGCGGCGCCGACCCCCGCGACGATCCTCATCGTCGGTCCGAGCGGGACGGGCAAGGAGCTCGTCGCCCGTTCGATCCACGACGGGTCCGCCGTGAAGGCCGGGCCCTTCATCCAGGTGAACTGCGCGGCGATCCCGGAGACGCTCATCGAGTCGGAGCTCTTCGGGCACGAGAAGGGGTCGTTCACCGGCGCCGAGCGCAAGCAGGTGGGGAAGTTCGTCGAGGCCGACGGCGGGTCGATCTTCCTCGACGAGATCGGCGACATGTCGCTCTCGGCCCAGGCGAAGGTTCTCCGGGTCCTGCAGGAGGGCGAGGTGGAGCCGGTCGGAAGCCCACGGGTCGTGAGGGTCAAGGTCCGGGTCATCGCCGCGACGAACCGCGACCTGACGGAGATGATCCGGCAGGGAAAGTTCCGCGAGGACCTCTTCTACCGGCTGAACGTCATCCCGCTGAAGACGCCCGCGCTCGCCGAGCACCCCGAGGACGTCCCGGCCCTCGTCCTGCACTTCGCCGAAGCGTTCGCGAGGACGAACAACTACCGGCCGAAGCGCTTCACCGACGCGGCCCTCATGGCTCTGGCGGCACGCGCCTGGCCGGGGAACGTCCGCGAGCTGAAGAATCACGTCGAAAGGCTGATGATCATGACCGATGGCGACGTCGTCGACTCGGTCGACGTCGAGGTTCCGGGCGAGGCGAGGCCCGAGGGGCCGGTCGTCGTCCGCGGCGGCCGGGTCGTTCGTGAAGGTGAGCCTGAGACGGTCCCGGAGGGGACGTTGCCGCAGCCTTCGCTGGCCGCTTCGGCAGCGCCGGCTGCGGACGAGGCGTGGACGCGGCTTCTCGCGGTCAAGACGCTCCAGGATTTCCAGGACGAGGCCGAGAAGCTCTACCTCGTCGCCAAGCTCGCCGAGAACGGCGGCAACGTGACCCGGACGGCCGAGGCCGTCGAGACGCCGCGGTCGAACCTCTACAAGAAGATGGACCGCTACGGCCTGAAGAAGCGCGAGGAGGGAACGGCATGAACGCAACCGAAGCGCTTCGTCACTTCGAGGAAACCGAAGCCCTCCTTTCGGGCCACTTCAGGCTCTCCTCCGGACTCCATTCCGACAAGTATCTCCAGTGCGCCAGGGTCCTCCAGTGGCCGGCACGCGCCGGCGCGCTCGGCGCCGCCCTCGGGGAGAAGCTCTCGGGGCTGGGGATCGACGCGGTCGTCTCGCCCGCGATGGGGGGGCTCATCATCGGCCACGAGGTGGGTCGTGCCCTCTCTCTGCGGGCGATCTTTGCCGAACGTGTCAACGGGGCGTTCACGTTCCGGCGCGGTCTCGGCCTGGAACCGGGCGAGAAGGTCGTCGTCATCGAGGACGTCGTGACGACGGGCGGCTCGACGCGCGAGGTCCTCGCGCTCGTGAGGAGCCTCGGGGTCGAGGCGGTCGCCTGTGCCGCGGTCGTCGACCGCCGGGATGCAGCCGCCGGGGGCGGGACCCAGATCCTCGAGGGCCTGCCGTTCCGGTCGATTCTCCGGATGGAAGTCCCGACGTGGGACGAGGCTTCGTGCCCCTACTGCCGGCTCGGAGAGGCGATCGCCTCCCCTGGCTCGCGGCGGCTCGTCTCCGTCAAGCCGGCCGGCTGAGGTCCACTCAGCGCTCCCGGAGCGAGAGCTTCGGCCGCGCGCCCTCTCCGCGGAGAAGGACGAAGGGGAGAACGGCTTCGCCGTGCGCCCCGGCGGTGAACCGGACGACGGCACCTGTCGGGAGGCGGCGCAGGGCGAAGGCCATACCCGAAGGCGGGACGCAGAGGCGAATGCCCCGGGCTTCGCCTCCGGGGCGCGTCGTGACCTCCATCGCCAGCGTCGCGGGGAGGCGTCCCGAGTTCATTCCCCCGAGCATGACCAGCCCGGCGGGTTCGAGGCGCAGCTCGGCGGTCTCGCCAGCGGCCAGCGTTTCCGTGAGCGCGACGGCCTCGATCTCGAGGAAGGAGGAGTCCCCGGTCCCGCCGTCGTCCGATTCGACGGTGTGGTGGAGCCCGGGGTCGAGCGCGAGAAGGGAGACGGCGAGTTCACCCGTGCCGCGGACGGTGAGGACGCGGACGGGGCTGCCGTGATCGGAGGACGACGCCGGCGGAATCCGGACGGTCGCGCCGGCGGGAATGCTGATATCGCCCACGGCCTCGAAGAGATGTCCCTCGGCGTCGCGCTTCTCGACGACCACCCGAACCTCATTTGGGCCTGGGTTCGTCAGCACCAGCTCCTCCGGCTCGAGAGGTGAGGGGATGGGGACGAGCCACGTCCGTCTCAGCGGGACGCGGTCGACGGGTCTCGCGGCTTCGTCCTCGAGCCGGGCGAGGTCCTCTGCCGGGAGGCGTGAAGCCTCCACCATCGCGAGGAGGACGGCCCCGACTCCGTAGGTGACGTTCACGGACGGGTCGTCGGACGACGTGACGGCTCCGTCGGGGCCGGTGCCGGGAGGCTGGATCCCGATGACGTCGCCGTCCTGATCGATCCGCGACCGGAGAAGCGCCACGGCCTTGAGGACGACCGGCATCGAGACTTCACGGTCGAGCCACCCCTCGTTGATGCCCCGCGCGAGGAAGAACGTGATCAGGCCGGTCGCGGAGGTTTCGGCATTCGTGTTCCCGTCCTCTCGCAGCAGGGCGGTCCCCCAGCCGCCATCTGCGGTCCTGAGGGCCGTGAGCGAGCCGGCGAGCCGCGACAGGAGGGCGCGAATCGCCGGGCGGTCCAGGACGGCCTCGTAACGCGCGCCGGAGTAGCGGGTGTCGAGGAATCGTGCTGCGGTCGCAAGGCCGAAGCCGGACCATCCGTTCCCGCGTCCCCAGAACGGGCCGTTGACCGTTCCGTCGACGTCGTGGCGGAAAAGCTCGCGATCCGGGTCCCAGAGGAGGAAGCCCGCGCGTTCGCGTGCGCTCGGAACGGCCCGGGCGCGCGGGTCGGCGGAGGCCGGCCGGTGATCGTGGACGTAGGCCTCGATCCACTCGTAGGCGAGGTCGCGCGCTTCCGGGTCGGCCGGGAGCCCGTCGCGCGTGGCGCCGCGCATCGCCAGCCCCGGCGGTTGCGTGAAGAGGTCGTCCTGCCAGAAGCGGACGCCGTAGCCTCCTTCGATCCACCATGGGTCCGAGGGCGGTCCGTCGTCAGGAGTCGACCGGAGCGCGCGACGAGCGAAAGCGAGCGGTCCGTCCGTTGCCGCGAGGAGCGTCGCACGCAGGTCCGCGTCGGCGGACCGCGTAAGACTGTAAAGCCCGAGCGCGGCCTGAGCGTAACCGGCGTAGTCGCCGTGAGTGATGACGGGAGTGCCGCTTCCGACAGCGGTCCCGACGCGTGACAGGAGGCGCGCTCCGGTGTCCGGCTGGTCCCTCTCGAGCTCCCTGGCGAGGAGAAGCGTGCCGGAGAGGTAGGGCACGTCCTCCCAGTTCCGGCCGACCGGTTTCACGGCGGCGAGCCGGTCTGAAGCCCGGACCGCGGCGTCGAGGAGGTCTGTCCGGGTGGCGCCGGCCGCCGTTCCGGCAGCCTCGAGGGCCAGAAACACGAGAACCCTCGCCACGTGATTTCGCATCCTCTTCATTGTGACGTCCGCACGTTCGATCTCACGTCCCAGGGGTCGCTGCCGATCAAGGCGTGAGCGCGGGTCAGTCCGGGATGTTCGAGGTGTGACGTCTTCCTGCGAGGAGCGGCAGACCGACGGCTCCGCAGGCGAGCGTCGTCAGCAGGTGGACGGCGCCCGTGACGGTTGCACCGAGGACGAGCGGCACTCCTTCGAGCGCGAGCCCCGCCGCGAAGCCGGACTCCATCGGTCCGAACGTCCCCGCGGGTGAGGGAAGGGCGGCGGCCGAAAGGACCGACGCGAGCGAGGCGAACGCCAGTGCGGGGAGCGAGGGCGTCAGACCGAGCGCGGAGAAGAGGAGCGCGAGCGCCGCGAAGTGGCCGGCGAGGAACGCGACGGCGCCGGCGAACGCGAGCAGGTAGGTCCGAGGAGCCTCGCGGGCGACCCGTAGCCCCTCGGCCAGCTCTTCGAGCCCGCGCGCGAGCCGGGGCCGGCTTGCGAGGCGGTGGGCGAGCGCCTCGACGACGGGGACGCCGATGCGCGGCATCAGGACGAGGAGGATCGTCCCCGCGGCGACCGCCACGGCCGTCGCTCCACCGAGGACCGGGACGCTGCTGCGCAGGGCCAGGACCGCGGCGCCCGCGAGCCCGGCGAGCAGGAACGCTGCGCTGTCGAGGGTCTTCACGAGGACGAAGACGGCCCCGGCGCGGGCCCAGCCCGTGCCGAGGACGCGGCGGTAGAGCGCCCAGCTCGCAACCTCGCCCCCGCGGAAGGGGAGGACCTGGAGAAGGAACGTCGTCGCCCCCGAGACGGCCCAGGCGCGGCCGAAGGGAATCCGGTCGGCCGGAGGGAGGAGGAGATTCAGCCGCACGGCGCGGGCGGCGAAGCCGAGGGCGTAGACGGCGGCGCCGGCGAGGAGGAGCTCCGGCCGGGCCTTCCCGAGGCGGCCGAGGACGTCGGCGGGAGCGTGAGCGACCTGCCGGGCGAGAAGGCCGAGCAGGACGAGCCAGAGAAAGGTCAGCGCGACGCGGCGCCAGGGACGCGCAGCGGGTGCAGGAGTCGGGAGAGGCTGCGCCTCCGCCTCATCCCCGGGCGTCGTCACGGTCTTCTGCGCCCCTCGCCGCTTCGTGGCGCCGCTGGCGAAGGAGGATCTCCTCGAGGAGCGTCCGGTTGATCGAGATGAGGTCCGCAAGGAGGCCTGTCAGGAACGAGAGGAAGGAGCCCACGAGGAAGACCGTCGCGAGGAGGAGGGACTGGAGGTGCGCGCCGGGTGTCTCCTGCGTGGCGAGGAACCAGAGGTACCGTGCGAAGAGCCCCGTCCCGAGGAGGAAGAGGATCGCCGAGAGCCCCAGGAAGATCGGAAGCGGCTTGTAGAGGGCGGACATCCGGAGGATGTTTGCTCCCTGGACGAGTACGTAGCGCGAAGTTCGCCGGAACAGCCGCGACGGGCGAACGGGAGGGTTCGTCCCGACGCGGACGGATCGGACCGCCATGTTCTTGTGTCCGGCCTGGATGAGCGTTTCGGTGGTGTAGGTCATCCGGGTGTAGACGTTGAGGCGCAGTGCCGCCTCCCGGGTGAGCGCCCGGAACCCCGACGTGGCGTCGGGGACGTCCGTCCCCGAGGCGCGCCGCACCACCCAAGACCCGAGCCTCTGGACGAGCCTCTTTCCGGGGGAGAAATCGGTTTTCGTCGCGACGCCGCGGTCGCCGACGACGATCTCGGCCTCTCCGCTCAGGATCGGCGCGACGAGCGTGACGACGTCGGAGGCCGCGTACTGGCGGTCGGCATCGGTCGAGACGATGACGTCGGCCCCGAGCGCGAGAGCCCGGTCGAGACCCGCCCGCCACGCGATCGCCAGCCCCCGATGGATTCCGAGCCGCAGGACGTGGTCGGCCCCGGCCTCCTTCGCAACGCGCGACGTGGCGTCGGTCGAGCCGTCGTCCACGACGAGGACCTCGACCGTCGAGAAGCCGGGCACCTGCCGAGGCAGCTCGCGGACAGCGGCCGCGATCTGCCCCTCCTCGTCCCATGCGGGAATCTGGATGACGAGCTTCACGTCTACCGAGGATAGCCCGAGCGGCCTCGGCCGCGGGCAGCTCACTGCGGCGTGGCGGGTGGAGAACCGGGGGCCCGCCGGGCCCGCCCCGTCCGTTGAGGCGACCGCTTCTTCTGCGGACGTTTGTCAGCGAAGATGAACGCATGGTGAAGCTCGCCGCTTCCATCCTCTCCGCCGACTTCGGACGTCTCGCCGCCCACGCCCGCGAGGCGATTGCCGCAGGGGCCGACTGGCTCCACGTCGATGTCATGGACGGGCGCTTCGTTCCGAACATCACGATCGGGCCGCTCGTCGCCGAGGCGCTCCGGCCGCTTCGCGAGGAGATGGGCGCCCTCCTCGACGTCCACCTGATGATCGTCGAGCCCGAGCGGTACCTCGCCGCCTTCGCGAAGGCTGGCGCCGACGTCCTGACGGTGCACGTCGAGACCTGCCCGCACCTTCACCGGACGATCCAGCAGATCCGCGAGCTCGGCGTGAAGGCGGGGGTGACACTCAACCCCGCGACGCCGCTCTCGGCCCTGGAGGAGATCCTCCCCGACGTCGACCAGGTCCTCGTCATGTCGGTGAATCCCGGCTTCGGCGGGCAGTCGTTCATCCCGGGCGCCACCGCGAGGGTGCGGCGCCTCCGCGGGATGCTCGATGCCTGCGGCTCGAAGGCCGAGCTCGAGATTGACGGCGGCATCAAGCCCGGGAACGCCGGCGAGGTCGTCGAGGCCGGCGCCACCGTCCTCGTCGCAGGCTCCGCAGTCTTCAGGGGCGACGTCGCGGCGAACGTGCGGAAGTTCCGGGAAGCGCTCGCGCCCCCTCCTTGACGCTTCTCGCCGCTCCCCGTATCCTCCCCGGCTCCGGCCCATGGGTCGGAGCGGGTCTTTTGAGAATCAGTTCCGGGTCGAGGGCGGGGTTCAAAGTACCTCTGTGAGGTCTCCTGTCGGTAGCCCTGGGAAGCTTTTAGGCGCGTAGCTCAGTGGGAGAGCACTACCTTGACACGGTAGGGGTCAGCAGTTCGATCCTGCTCGCGCCTACCATCTCGCTTCCCACTGCGTTTGCAGGCGCTTAGCTCAGCCGGTAGAGCACTTCCTTCACACGGAAGGGGTCAGCGGTTCGAGTCCGCTAGCGCCTACCAT
>DIAY01000077.1:0-2980 GCA_002414905.1 Holophagales bacterium UBA5066
CGTCTCCAGGAAGCGGCCGAGCTCCACACGGCGGGGAGGAGCGCAGAGGCGGTGCCGATCCTGCTCGAGGTCCTCGCCGCAAATCCCCGCCTCGTCGACGGGTGGGAGGTCCTCGCGAGCGCGCTGGAGAAGCTGGGCCGTCTCGACGAAGCTCTGGCGGCGCTGAAAAAGACCGTTGCGCTCTCACCTCCGGGGCGCTCGAACTACGTCGTCGACGTCGCCGCCCTCGCGCTTCGCGCGGGCCGGCTGGATGACGCGCGGCGCCACGCCCAGCTGGCGCGCGAGCTGGGCGACCCGCGCGCCTACGCGGTCCTCGGAAGCGTCGCGCTGCGCGAGGGGAAGCTGCGGGAGGCGCGTGCGGTCGCAGACGAAGGACTGACACGGTTCGGTCCGCCTCCGCCCGAAGGCCTCCACGTCCTTCGCGCCGAGGTCTTCGGGCGCGAGGCCAGGCTCGACGAGGCTGAAGTGGAATACCGCCTCGAGCTCGAGGCGCATCCCCGCAGCCTCAAAGCGCTGTCGGGTCTCGCGATCGTCGCGGCCTCGCGCGGCGACATGGCCGGCGCGGTGCGGCGAGTGGAAGAGATGGTGAAAGCCCTTCCGACCGCGGACGCGTACGTGACGGGCTTCGTCTCCCTGAGGAGCTTCGGGCGAATCGAACAAGCCCGCGCGCTCCTCGCCGAGGGGCGCCGCGCATTCCCCCGCGACGCCCGCCTCGCACGTGAGGAGGCGGCCCCCGGGGCTCCCGGGAGAGCGCGTTGACGCACTGTCGCCGCCTGGCCGCCACGGCGCTTCTCGCGCTCGCGCCGCTCCTTCTTCCGGCCTGCTCGCGGAAGGCGAAGGAGGCGACCGGATCGCTCGTGACGCCCGGTGCTCCGGTCGTGATGATCGTCGTCGACACGCTCCGCTCCGATCGCCTGCCGTTCTATGGATACGCGAAAGGAGTGACGCCGGCCCTTTCGTCGCTTCGCGAGGACTCGATCCTCTTCGAAAGCGCCTGGAGCCACGTTCCCCTCACGCTCCCGTCTCACGCGTCGCTCTTCACCGGCACGCTCCCGGGTGTCCACAGAGTCCTCGACAACGGCGGGTATCGCCTCGGCCCGGGGAGCCCGACGCTCGCCCAGGTCCTGAGGCGCGAAGGGTACGCGACGGGGGGAGCGGTTTCCTGCGTCGTCCTGTCGGGCGCCACGGGCATCTCGCGAGGTTTCGACTTCTGGGAAGACCGGATCGAGCCCGAGGCGCCGGGCCTCGCGGCCAATCGTGTGCAGCGGCCGGGCCTCGAAACGGCGAAGCTCCTCGAGGAATGGCTGGACGTTTCGAAGGGAGATCGCCTTTTCGCCTTCTTTCACCTCTACGAGCCCCACACGCCGTACGAGCCGCCCGAGCCGTTCCGCAGCCGCTTCGCGGACCCCTACGACGGCGAAGTGGCGGCGGCGGACGCGGCGGTGGGCTCCTTTCTCGACGACCTGAAGCGGCGAGGGCTCTACGAGAAATCGCTCGTCGTCTTCCTGTCGGACCACGGCGAGGGACTCGGCGACCACGGTGAGGACGAGCACGGCGTCTTCCTCTATCGCGAGGCGATCCAGGTCCCGCTCCTCGTCAAGCTCCCGTCGCCGAAGGCGGGCGAAAGGCCACCGCTCGCCGGGTCGCGCGTGACGGCGCCCGTTCAGCTCGTCGACGTCCTCCCGACGATCGCGACGACCGTGGGTGTTCCCGGCTTCGTCCCCGCGCCCGGCACCCTCTCGCTCGTCCGCCTCGCGGCGGGGGACCCTGCGCCCGAGAGGCGGATCCTCTCCGAGACCTTCTACCCGAGGATCCGGTTCGGTTGGAGCGAGCTCCACTCGCTCGTCGACGGGGCGTGGCAGTTCATCGACGCGCCGAAGCCGGAGCTCTACGACCTGCACACCGACCCGGGGGAGGCGCGGAACCTCGTTTCGGACAAGTCCGGTCCCATTCGTGCGATGAAAGCCGACCTCGAGAAGCGCAAGAGCGCTTTCGTCGCACCGGAGGCCGTCGACGAGGAGGAGGCGAAAAAGCTCGCTTCGCTCGGCTATCTGACGATGACGACCGCGGCGAGCGGGTCCCTTCCCGACCCGAAGGACGAGATCGGGACGCTCGGGCTCCTGAAGGAGGGGCTCGGGCTCGCGAAGGCGGACAGAGTCGCGGAGAGCACGGAAGTGCTGAAGCGGCTCCTCGCCAGAAACCCGCGGATCGTCGACGCCTGGGAGGCCTACGCGCAGGGGCTGGCCCGCCTCGGCCGGACGGAAGAGGCGCTCGCCGCCATCCGGAAGACCGTGGAGCTCTCGCCCCCCGACAGGACGAACTACCTCATCTCCGTGGCGAACCTCTGCCTCGAGGTCTCCCGCCCCGAAGAAGCCATCCGCAACGCCGACCTTGCCATCGCGCGCGGAGACTCCGGCGGGTACGAAGTGAAGGCCCGGGCGTGTCTTGCGAAGGGGGACCTCGCGGGGGCCGAGGCCGGGGCGCGCCGGTCGATCGAGGCGGGAGGCGACCGGAAGCGTTCGTGGCTCGTCCTGGCGACCGTCGAGGCGAGCCGGGGCCATTTTCAGGAGGCGCTCCGGTTGACCGACGAGCTGAAGGCGAGGGTCGGCGAGCGCGGCCTGGCCGACCTCATCGGCTTTCACTTCCTGAGGGGAAACCTCCTCGGGCGGCTGAACCGCTGGGAAGAGGCGGAGGCCGAGCTGCGAACGGAGACCCGGCAGTTCCCCCGGAACCTCCTCGGCTGGCAGACGCTCGCGTTCGTCCTTGCCTCTCGGAACCGGATGCCGGAGGCGAAAAGCGTTGTCGAGGAGATGGTGGAGAAGGTCGCCACGAAAGCGGCCTACGAAGCGGCCTTCGACCAGCTCACGCGGATGGGGGACGCCCCCGGTGCCGAGAAGATCCGCCTGAGGGCGGAGCGGAAGTTCCCCCGGCCGGCCTCCAGCCTCGCGACGCCGCGCTGATCCGAGGCGCCCGGACGGAC
>DIAY01000077.1:3246-3684 GCA_002414905.1 Holophagales bacterium UBA5066
CGCCTCCCGGCGTACGGCTACACGAAGGTGCGCACGCCGAACCTCGACCGTTTCGCGGCCGACGCGTGGCTCTTCGAGAAGGCGTTCGCACCAACGCCGATGACGCTCCCGTCGCACACGACGATGCTCACCGGAATGCTCCCTCCCGAGCATGGCGTGAGGAACAACTCGGGGTTCGTCTTCCGGGGCGATCTCCACCCGAGCCTGCCGCGCCTCCTGAAGGCGGAGGGGTACGCGACGGGGGCCGCGGTGTCGACCTACGTCCTCAGGCACGAGACGGGGCTCGGCGCGCTCTTCGACGCCTACGAGGACTCGGTGCCGACGACGCCCGGCGTCGCGACGGTCCGCTACCAGCGGTCCGGGGAGACGACGCTCGCGTTCGCGAAGGAATGGGTCGATGGCCACGCTGCCGGGCCGTTCTTCCTCTTCTTCCATATC
>DIAY01000056.1 GCA_002414905.1 Holophagales bacterium UBA5066
GGCCCCCCGCCCGGCCGCAGCGGGAGCGGAAGCGGGTCGGCTGCGCGCAGCAGGCGGCCGTGGGACCCATCGCCGGGGCGAGGCTCTCCTCCCCCCTTGCTCCGGTGCCCTCGCGCCCTCGCGCCCTCGTCTTTCCCGGGCTCTCCCCCGGTCCCCCGGCTACGCCCCGACAGCCTTGACCACGGCCTCGCCGAGGGCGAGGAAGGCTTTCGTCGACACGGAGTCGGGCTCGGCGGCGACGATCGGCATCCCGGCGTCACCGGAGAGGGCGATACGCGGATCGAGGGGGATGCGGCCGAGGAAGGGGACTCCGAGCTGCAGCGCCGTCTTCTCTCCGCCGCCCGTCTTGAAGATCGGCTCGACGTGACCGCACTTGGGACACTCGTATCCGCTCATGTTCTCGATGAGGCCGATCAGCGGCACGTTCACCTTCTGGAACATCGCGAGGCCCTTCCTCGCGTCGATGAGAGCGACGTCCTGCGGGGTCGTGACGATGACGGCACCCGAAAGGGCGACCTTCTGGGTCAACGTGAGCTGCGCGTCGCCCGTCCCGGGCGGCAGGTCGACGATCAGGAAGTCCTGCTTGCCCCACGCGACGTCGCCCAGGAACTGCTCGACGGCCTTGTAGATCATCGGGCCGCGCCAGATGACCGGCGTGTCGGCTTCCATCAGGAAACCGATCGACATGACGCGGACGCCGTAGCGCTCGATCGGGACGATCTTCTCGTTCTCGTCGAGCACGGGCTTCTCGTCGATCCCCATCATCATCTGCTGCGAAGGCCCGTAGATGTCGCAGTCGAGGAGCCCCACGGTGTAGCCGAGCTGCCGGAGGGCGAGCGCGAGGTTCGAGGCCACGGTCGACTTGCCGACTCCTCCCTTGCCCGAGGCGACGGCCACCATGAAGCGCGTCTCGGGGAGGATGTCGGGACGGTCCGCCTGCGCGCCGGCGAGGTTAACCGGAGCCTGCCCGGTTTCGACGGCAATCGTCACCGCGGTCACGCCCGGCAGCGTCCGGAGCAGCGTGTCGCACTCCGCACGAATCTGCGCGCCCACCTCGGTCGAGGCGGTCGTCATGGAGAGGCGGAACGAGACGTTTCCGCCGCCGACGGCGACGTCCTTCACGAAGCCGAAGGAGACGATGTCACGGCTCAAGCCGGGATACCTGACCTTGCGGAGCGCTTCGAGGACGGTCTCCTCGCTGAGGGGCACGGTCGACATGGGATACCTCCGTTCGGGTTCGCCGGCCCGGATGGGACGGCCGCCGCGGGCTCGCCCCGGGAGGCGCCACACGGCAGGCGGAGTTTACTCCGACGAATCGCCCAGCCTGGCGATCTCGGCCCGCACCTTTGCGATGTACTCGCCGCGCTGCGCGAACGTGTAGCTACCCGACGGGACCGGATCGCCGATGCGGACGACGATTCGTCCCCGCCGGACCAGGAGCCCGTCGGCGCCGAGGACGGCACGGGCCCCGGAGATTCCGACCGGGACGATCGGCAGCCCGGCCCGCATCGCCAGGAGAAACCCTGCCCTCTTGAAAGCCCCGAGCTTCCCGTCCCGCGACCGGGTACCCTCGGGGAAAACGAGGACGGAAACTCCTGCCCGGAGGTGCTTGCCGATCCGATCGAACGCCTCGCGCGCCTTGTCCTTCCTCTCGCGGTCGACCGGAATGAAGCCGGCGAGCCACATCGACCAGCCGAGGAAGGGAATCCAGAAGAGCCCCCTCTTGGCCACGAACCGTACGTCGCGGCAGAGGGCGACGAAGATCACGACGATGTCGGCCGCCGAGGTGTGGTTCGCCATGAAGATCGCCTCGGGGACCGTCCTGGCGCCCTCGGCCGCCTCCACGACCACGTCGATCCCGGCGGCCCAGAGGAGGGTCCGGGACCACCACCGGGCCCAGTACTGGTAGACCTTTCCCCTTGGCGGTATCCAGGATGTGAGGATCGCGAGCGTGCCGAAGACGGGCGTCACCACGAGCCCGAAGAGCCACACCCACGACGTGTAGAGAAGCTGCATCGCGGGGCGAGTCTATCGTCCGGCCCGTACAATCACGGCCGTGTCCGCAGCCCTCCTCGCTGAAACCCGTTCCGATCCCTTCTGGACCCTCCCGCGCCTTAGGCGCTGGTTCCGGAAGGTCCTCGGCCACCTCGGAGGGATCGGCCTTCTCGGCTGGGATCTCGTCCGGGCAGGCCGGAAGAGATGGGAAGGCGGGGAGATCCTCCGGCAGATGGACGCCCTCGGCGTCCAGTCGATCTCCATCGCGAACCTGACGTGCCTCTTTACCGGCATGGTCCTCGCTCTCCAGACGGCCTACTCCCTCTCCGAGTTCGGAGGGAAGCTCTTCGTCGGCCGGGCGGTCATCCTCTCCCTGGCCCGCGAGCTCGGACCGACGCTGACGGCGCTCATGCTCGCCGCTCGCTGCGGGGCCGGGATCACCGCCGAGCTCGGGACGATGGCCGTCACCGAGCAGGTCGACGCCATGCGGGCGCTCGGCGCCTCGCCGATCCGAAAGCTCGTCCTGCCGCGCGTCGTCGCGCTCACGACCATGCTCCCGGTCCTCACGCTCATCGCGATCTTCCACGGAATGCTCGGAGGCCTCCTCATCGCCGTCTTCGAGCTCCGAACCGGGGCGGGCTTCTACCTCTCGACGACCCTGCAGGCCCTCACGTTCAACGACCTGATGCACGGCCTCTGCAAGACCCCGTTCTTCGGCCTGGAGATCGCGCTCATCGGCTGCTACAACGGCCTTTCGGCGACCGGAGGGGCGGATGGTGTCGGCCGCGCCACGACCATCGCCGTCGTCGTCTCCTCGATCACCGTCCTCATCACGGACTTCTTCCTCACGAAACTCTTCATCGCCCTGCCGATCGGATGAGCGACGTCGTCATCGAGCTCCGCGGCGTCTCGAAGGCTTTCGGAGAGAAGGTCGTCCTCGACGACGTCGGCCTGTCCGTCGTTCGGGGCGAGGTCCTCGTCATCCTGGGCGGCTCCGGTTCGGGGAAGTCGGTGACGCTCCGGCACATGAACGGCCTGACCCGGCCCGACACCGGCGAGGTCTTCGTCGACGGCGTCGAGATCTCGCATCTGGCCGAGGAAGAGCTCGTGGACGTGCGGAAGAAGGTCGGGATGCTCTTCCAGATGGGGGCGCTCTTCGACTCGATGACCGTCTTCGAGAACGTCGCCTTCGCCCTCTGGGAGCACACCCAGATGACGGACGCCGAGGTCGCCGGGCGGGTCGCGGAGGTCCTCGGCTTCGTCAACCTCGAGCCGGACGTGATGCCGCTGCTCCCCTCGTCCCTGTCGGGCGGTATGAAAAAGCGCGTCTCGCTCGCGCGGACGATCGCCCTGAAGCCCGCGGTCCTCCTCTACGACGAGCCGACGACCGGCCTCGATCCGGTGACGGCGATGACGATCAATCGCCTCATCGTCGACCTCAACACGCGCCTGGCGACGACCTCCGTCGTCGTGACGCACGACATCGCCTCGGCCCTCTTCGTGGCCGATCGGATCGCGTTCCTCGAAGAAGGACGCTTCGTCTTCGTCGGGTCCCCCGGCGAGGCCCGCCGTTCCGAGGTCACCGCCCTCCGCGCCTTCCTGGGCGCCCAGGAGAGCCGCGCCCCGCAGGAGACCGCAGCCACGTGAAAGCCGACAGCCGCACCCGCTCGCGCGTCGGGGTGATCGTCTTCGCCTCGCTCCTCCTGTTCGTCGTCATGATCGTCGTCGTCGGCGGGAAGACGGGCTTCTTCCTCGCCCGCAGCAGCTACTTCGCCCGCTTCCCGAACTCGCAGGGGCTGATGGGCGGCAACCAGGTCCGCCTCGCGGGCGTCACGGTCGGCGCCGTGCAGGAGGTGGAGGTCCCGAAGCAGCCCGGGGACGACCTCACCGTCCGGTTCGACATCGAGCGCCGCTACCAGCACCTCGTCAGGACCGACAGCCGGGTCGAGATCAAGACGATCGGGCTCCTCGGCGACAAGTACCTCGAGGTGACCCCCGGCTCGATCGACAAGCCTCTCGCCGAGCCCGGCTCGGAGATCGCCGCGATCCGCGGGAGCGAGCTCGACAAGATCCTCGCCGGCTCGGGCGACCTCGTCGACAACGTCACGGCGGTCGCCAAGTCGCTGAAGACGATCCTCGGCCGCGTGGAGAAGGGGGAGGGTTTCGTCGGCGAGATCACGAGCGCCTCGCCGCAGGGCAAGGAGCTCTCGCGCTCCCTGCGGCAGACGATCGTCTCGACGAACGGCCTCCTCGAGGACGTCCGGGGCGGCAAGGGGCTCCTCGGACGGCTCGTCGCCGACGAGAAGCTCGCCGACGGCGTGACGGCTGAGCTGGAAGGCTCGCTGGCGTCTCTCAGGAAGATCCTGGGCGCCGTGGAAAAGGGAACCGGCGAGGGAGAGGGCCTCGTCCCGGCCCTGCTGGGCGACCCCGAGGGAAAGCGGAAGTTCTTCGCAATGGTCGAGTCGCTCCAGGCCGCGGCCAACGGGCTCGCCGGCTTCTCGAAGGACCTCTCTACGGGAGGCGGCCTCCTTCCGAAGCTCGTCCGCGACGAGGACTTCGCGCGCGACCTGATGAAAGACCTCTCGCGCATCTCCGGAAGCCTCGCCCGCGTGGCTGAGAAGCTCGACCGCGGCGAAGGGACGGCCGGCAAGCTCGTCAACGACCCGTCCGTCTACGAGGCGATCGATGACATTCTCGTCGGAATCGACGAGTCCAAACCTCTCCGGTGGCTCGTGAGAAACCGGCAACGCTCGGGCATCCAGACGCGCTACGAGACGGAGAAGACGAAAACGGAAGCGGGGTCCCCTGAGGCTCTCGGGCCCGCTCCGACTCCGGAACCGAAGGAATAGCGGTGGCCTTCCGCGTCCTCGTCGCCGGCGGCGCCGGTCTCATCGGATCGGCGGTAGCCCGGCAGCTCCTTTCGGAGGGCGCCGAGGTCGTCGTCGTCGATGCGATGGGCGACCAGGGCGACGGGCGCACGATCCGGGAGGAACGGGTGCAGGCGCTGGGTGCCTTCCCGAAAGCCACGGTCGTCACCGCCGACCTCACCCTTCCCGGCGCGGCCGACGACGTCTTCCGGGAGACGAGTCCCGCCGCCGTCGTGAACGCCGCGCTCTTCCCGCCGGGGGGGGCCGGCGTCGTCTCCATGCTCGAGGCGATGCGAACCCATGAGAAGCCGTTCCTCGTCCACCTCTCCGACGGGGCGCTCTACGGTGCCGCCGCCTCCCCGGGCCAGCCCGCCCGCGAGGAGGAGCCGATCGACCCGGGTCGCGACCCCGTTCTGCTCCAGCGGATGGTCGAGGAAGCCCGGCTCCGAAGCTCCGAGGTTCCGAACGTCATCCTCCGTCTGTTCGGCGTCCTGGCCCCGGGGGCGCCCGCGAGCCGCTTTCCGCAGGACGTCCTCGAGACCCTCCTCGACGGCGGAGAGGTCGTCCTCCCTTCCGACACGCCGCGGGACCTCCTGCACGTCCGAGACGCCGTCCACGGCATCCTCGCCGCCCTGGCCCTTCGCCCCGCGGGGAAGACGATCAATCTCGGGAGCGGCCGGGGAGTCGTCCCGTCGCATCTCGTGCGGCTCATGGCCGAACGCGCCTTCCATCCCGCGAGGATCCGGGTCGAAACAGCTCCCGAGCGCCCGACCCGGATCGCCAGCCTGTCGCACGCGGGAGAGGTCCTCCGGTTCCAGGCCACGACGAGCCTCGAGACCGCCGTCGCCGAGATCGTCGCGGCCCGTCTCGGCACCCCCGAGAGCAAGACGAACTGCCCGCGCCCCGTCACGCCGGCCCCGCGCCCGCGGAGAGCCGAAGAGCCGAAGGAGGTCTCGCGGCGGGAGCTGTTCGGGTTCCTCCGCAGGCCGTTCGACGGGGGTCGTCCGCGCTGACGGTGCCGGAAGCCGGGGGACGCTAAACTCCGCCGGCTGGACGGCCCGTACGGCTGCTCTCAACCGGAGGATTCGCATGAACATCTGCATGGTCGGGACGGGATACGTGGGCCTCGTGACCGGCGCCTGCCTCGCCGACTTCGGGATGGACGTCACCTGCATCGACAAGGACGAGACGAAGATCGCTCTCCTGAAGAACGGGATCTCGCCCATCTACGAGCCGGGCCTCGAGGAGCTGATCCACAAGAACGCACAGGCCAAGCGGCTCCACTTCTCGACGGAGATCCGGGAGGCCGTGGAGCGGGCGCTCGTCATCTTCATCGCGGTCGGGACTCCCCCCCGCGAGGACGGCTCGCCCGACCTCTCGTTCATCTTCCAGGTGGCCGAGTCGATCTCCGAGCACATGGACGGCTACAAGGTCGTCGTAACGAAATCGACGGTCCCGACCGGAACGGGCGCGCAGATCGAGGAAATCCTGAGGAGAAACCCGGGCGGCCACAAGTTCTCGGTCGTCTCCAACCCCGAGTTCCTGCGCGAAGGGTCGGCCATCGAGGACTTCATGCGCCCCGACCGGGTCGTCATCGGTTCGCGCGACCCGGAGGCGATCGCCATCGTCAAGGACGTCTACTCGCCGCTCCTCGGGGCCAGCGTCCCGTTCGTCGTGACCGACGTCGAATCGGCCGAGCTGATTAAGTACGCCTCGAACGGCTTCCTCGCCCTGAAGATCTCCTTCATCAACGAGATCGCCGCGATGTGCGAGCGGATGGGCGCAGACGTGAAGGACGTGTCGAGAGGCATGGGCCTGGACAAGCGGATCTCTCCCCACTTCCTCCTCCCCGGACCCGGCTTCGGCGGCTCCTGCTTCCCGAAGGACGCCTCGGGCGTCGTGGACGTGGCCAGAAAGCACGGCTACACCTTCGACATCATGGAGGCCGTCCTCCGTGTCAACGCCACGGTCAAGGCCCGGATGATCGAGAAGGTCGAGGCGGTCTGCGGCAACCTGGCTGGCAAGCGGATCGCCGTCCTCGGTCTCGCGTTCAAGCCCGAGACCGACGATATCCGCGACAGCTCGGCACTGAAGCTGATCGAGGACCTCGAAGCCCGTGGCGCCACGGTGACCGCCTATGACCCGGCCGCGATGGAGAACACCCGCACCGTCCTCCCCAACGTCACCTACGCCGACGACGTCTACGAGTGCGCGGCCGGGGCCGACGCGCTCGTCCTCGTCACCGACTGGAACCAGTTCCGCAAGCTCGACCTCGGAAGGCTCGAGGCGACCATGAAGGCGAAGCGCTTCATCGACCTTCGGAACCTCTACGAGCCGCGGGAGATGAAACGACTCGGCTGGAACTACGTCGGAATCGGGCGGGCCTGAAGGCCCGCCCCGGGGTCGGAATCGGGCGGGCCTGACCGGCCCGTCCGGATCCTCTCGGACGACAGAGCGCCCCCGCTTCGGGGGGCGTTCCTATTTCCGCCGGTAGACGAGGAGACGCTCCTGCGTCTCTCTGGCGAGCCGGATGACGTACTTGCGCGTCATCGTCCCGCCGCTCGGAGAGACCTCCGTCACGATCGATTGCTTCGTGGCGAAGACGCTGCCCTGTTGCATCATCGTGACCAGGTACTCGAAGCTCGTCCCCGGCTTGAGCCACTTCGCCGAGACGGTCGCACGCTGGCCGCCAATCTCCTGCGGGCGGGTCGCCCCGTCCAGGATGGCCACCATCGGCTCCCCGACGACCTTCTCCCCGACGAGACGGGTGATCGACAGCTGAACGTCCTTCAGGGCGATCTGCAGGTCGACCCCCTTCTGAGCCTCCGGGACGTTCTGGGACGCTTTGACGTCGAGCGTCCATGTCCCCTGCAGCGTTGCCTCTTGCGCCGCGAGCGGGCTGGCCGCGGCAAGCGCGAGCAGCAGGGAGCCGACGAGGAACCGGAACGAATGCACCCTCATGCCGTCCTCCAGAGCCCGAAGGGGGCTCTCCTCCGAACGCTTCATTCTGCTCCCATGAAGCGGAGAGGAGGAAGGAATCAATCCCGTACAATGTCAGATTGCATGCGCATCGTCGTGACCGGCGCCGCCGGATTCCTCGGAAGCCACCTCTCAGACCGTCTTCTCGCCGAGGGGCACGACGTGATCGGGGTGGACAACCTCATCACCGGCCACGTCCGCAACATCGCTCATCTGATGGGGAATCGCTCCTTCCGGTTCCTCCACCACGACGTCACCGAGTACATCTTCCTCGATGGCCCGGTCGACGCGATCCTGCACTTCGCCTCTCCGGCCTCGCCGATCGACTACCTCCAGATTCCGATCCAGACCCTGAAGGTCGGCGCGCTCGGAACGCACAAGGCGCTCGGCCTCGCACGCGCCAAGAAGGCCCGATTCCTCCTCGCTTCGACCTCCGAAGTCTACGGCGACCCTCTCGTCCATCCGCAGCCCGAAAGCTACTGGGGGAACGTGAATCCGGTCGGTCCCCGCGGCTGCTACGACGAGGCGAAGCGTTTCGCCGAGGCGATGACCGTCGCCTACAGGAACTTCCACGGCATCGAGACGAGGATCGTGCGCATCTTCAACACCTACGGCCCGCGGATGCGGGCCAACGACGGGCGCATCGTCCCCTCCCTCATCAGCCAGGCGCTCGACGGCGAGCCTCTCACCGTCTTCGGAGACGGCTCCCAGACGCGGTCCTTCTGCTTCGTGTCCGACCTCGTCGACGGGATCTACCGCCTCCTGCTCTCGGATCAGGCCGACCCCTGCAACATCGGAAATCCTTCCGAGATGACCGTGATGCAGTTCGCCGAGACGATCCGCCGCCTCACCTCGACGGCCTCGACGATCGTCCACAAGCCCCTCCCCGTCGACGATCCGAGGCAGAGGCGCCCCGACATCACGCTCGCGAAGGCGAAGCTCGGCTGGGAGCCGAAGGTCGGGCTCGAAGAAGGTCTCACCGCCACGATCGACTACTTCCGCGCGCTTCGCTCCTGAAGGACAGCCGATGGCCTCTGAAACCTACCTCCCTCCCGCCCGCCTCCTCGCCGGATCGCGCTGGGCCGCGCTCGCGGTCGTCCACGAAGGCGCCCCGGCGGCCGCGATGACGTCCTACGCGCTCGCGCCTGACGGAACCGCCCTCTACGTCCACCTCTCCCAGATGGCGCTTCACACGCGCGCTCTCCTCGAGGAGCCGCGCGCGGCGTTCGTCGTCTCGGCCCCCGACAGCGGGGACGGCGATCCCCAGACCCTTCCCCGGCTCTCCCTCTCCGGCGTCGCGCTCGCGCTCGTCCCGGGAACTCCTGCCTACGAGGCCGGCCAGGCGGCTTACGTCGGCCGCTTTCCGGGCGCCGAGGAGCGCTTCTCCCTCGCCGACTTCGTCCTCTTCCGCTTCGAGCCGGCCGAGGCCCGCTGGGTCGGCGGCTTCGCGCGGGCGCTCCGGATGACGGGCGCGCAGCTCGCGGAGGCGGTGATAGAGGCGGCGAAGGAGTAAAGAAGTGAGGGCCGACGGCGGGGCGTGAATTCGCGCGCGATGCACGCCCGAGGGGTCATCCGACCGATCGCGTCGCGGCAAAGACTCCCTTCCGGGACGCGAAGCCGCCGAGCTGGTTTCAGCGCGCCGCCACGAATGTCCCGTCGTCGCTCCCTTCGCCGGGACGCGCCCCCTCGTTCGTGATGCCATAGGCGAGAAAGCGTGCGCTCCTCCCCGTCGGAGCGACGACGACGCGCCCTCGGGAGAGACCGCTCCCGAGCGCGTCGAGCACCGCGTCGATCTGGACCCAGCGACGCGGCCCGACGGTCACGGTCCGGGTCTCGCCTGCCGTGTAGCCCCCGTTGGCGGGGTCCCTCGCGGAGACTCGGAACTCGACCTCTTCGTTTTCCAGGTTGACGATCGCGACGTTCGTCCGTACCGAGCCGTCCTGTCTCGCCGCTGGCACCGTGGCGCCGTACCGGGCGGGTTCCTCCGTCGAGATCGCTTCGTAGAAGATGCCGTAGCGACCTTCGGGTTTGACCGCGCTCGTCCTCGCGCCGAGGAAGAGACCGGACGACGGCTCGCCCTCGACCTCGGCGAAGAGCGCGCCGACGACCTCGCCGCCCCTTGCGGGAAGGCCGGTCACGCCTCGCCGGCGAAGCTCCTCCACGAGGTTCGGGAGGAAGAGCTGGCCGAAGGCGGGGACCTCGAGCGAGAAGCGCGCGGTCCGGTCCTCCGTCGTCAGGCTCTCGGAGACGAGGCGGAAGGAGAGCGTCCGCACCCGGCCCTCCGCGTTCGTCACGACGAGGTCGCTTTCATATCGGCCGGACTCCACGACCGCTGGGATCGCCCACGAGGAACTGGAGAGCCGATCTCCCTCGAAGCCGGGGACGAACGAGCCGTCATCCGGTCCCCTCGTCGTTCACGACGCCATAGGCGAAGAAGGGTGCGCCCCCCGAGACGCGTTCGACGAGGGCCCAGCCGCCGGTCATCCTGCCGAGGGCGAGGACACGATTCCATTGGTGGTGCGCCCCCGGCTCGAGGCTCACCTCCGGGAGGACGACCCGCCGCGCTCCCGGTTCGTCCGAGACGAGCGTCACGCGGAGCCTGGCAGCGCCCTCCTTCTCGTCGCCGAGGTTCACCAGAGCGAGGTTGCTCCGGTCGCCGCCGGTCTCCCGCAGCCAGCCGACGACGGCCGACGCGCAGAGACCGCTCCCGAGAGACCGCTCGGAGAAGCTCACGCCGCCACGTCCGGCGCCCAGGGCGATGACGCGCGTCGTGACGGCGATGTCCCGGGCCGTCCCGCCACGGACGCGGATCGCGAGGGAACCACCCCGTTCCCCCTCGGGTGGCAGCGGGATACCGGCCTCTGCCAGGGCGGCGAGAACCGACGGGAAAAAGAGCTGGCCGCTCGCGTCGAGGTGGAACGTCGCCGAGCCGGCGCCGCCGCCGAACGACGGGACGTAGGCGACGTCGAGGTCGACGGGCTCCGCACCGAGGCCGTCGATCGTCATCTCGGTCTCGAAGCGAACGCCGTTCGCCCCGGTCACCGAGACGACGACGGGAACGCTCGCGTCCGCGAGCGTCGTGCCGCACACGTTGCGGGCCACCGGCACGCCGTTCTCGCCCGATCCGACGAGGTCAGGGAAGCCGTCGCCATCGACGTCCGCGGCCGTGTACGCCGTGAAGCCGAAGATGCGGTCGACCTGCACGAATTCGGACCCTGTTCCGCGGTAGAGCGAGGAGCTGTTGTAGGAAAGGACGAGGTCCGGGCGGCCGTCGCGATCGAAGTCGGCAGAGGCGAGGACGGCGGGAGAGGAGATGAGAGAGAGGTTTCGAGCCGTCATTCCGCCGGCCCCATCGGACGCTACCAGCCCGCTGAGCCAGTGGTGTGACGTCGCAGTCGTGACGCTCGCCACGTAGACGAAGTCCTCCCGCCCGTTCCCGTCGAAGTCCGCGACGGCGGCATCCGCGATCTCCGGGAGCCAGAGGGCCTGCCCGGGGGCGAGGCCACCCCGGCCGTCCCCCCAGAGAACCGGCCCTCCCGGCGAGTGAGTCGGGTAGTTTTCGGCGGTCGCGACGACGTCGGCGTTCTCGTCTCCGTCGAAGTCGCCCACGACGAGCGACAGCCCCGCGGCCGCCCCCAGGGAGAGAGCCGCGGCGACGTCGGCGTGGAACGCGCCATTGGCGCCCGCGCGGAACGCGAGAAGCGCGCTGCCGGTGTTCACGAGGATCTCGCTCCGGCCGTCCCGGTCGAGGTCCGAGATGGCTCTTGGCATCGTGTTGCGGAGAGTTCCCGACCACGTCGCGACGGGGCCTGCCTCGATCGTCCCGTCGTCGCGCACGCGAATCACCTGCGGGCCGTCCTCGCGCAGAAGGACGCCTTCCGTCACGCCGTCGCCGTCGACGTCGGCCGTCAGGAGATCGAAAGCCGTCGTGTCGAGCGGCTTCAATGCTTCGAACGTGCCGTCCGGCCGCTGGACGGCGCCCTGGACCGTCGGCCCCCTGTAGTCCCGGACGAGGAGGTCCGCTCGGCCATCTCCCGTCAGGTCGGCCACATGGACCACGCCCTGCGCCGGGATCGACACGACGTCACGGGGCGGGGCGAACCGGAAAGCCTCGCAGGGGCCCGCCTCGGCCCTCGCGGCCCACAGGAGAGCCGCGAGGGTCAGCAACACGCCGGAGGTCGGCCGGGCATCGAGCGATCGATACGTGGACATGCGCACGCTCCTCATGCCGGAGTGTCGCGGCGAGGCAACAACTTACCGGGTCCATCAGGCGGGGCCCCGGAGAGGCCCGCTCTCTGGTGCCCCCGACCGGCCTCGCTCCGCTCGCCGGTGGGTCCCGACTCGACGAGGGAGGCGGTGTTGCGTCGGGAGAGCCCGTCGGGATTCCTCGTGTCGATCGAGAGCCCCGGAGTCCCTCCGGCGAGTGACATGAGTGGTGGGAGGCGAGGGGATCGAACCCCCGACCACGTGCGTGTAAAGCACGCGCTCTGCCACTGAGCTAGCCTCCCGGCCGACCGCACGCTAACCGCGCCACGCCGCAGGCGTCAAGGTCGCGTTCGGCCAGGGGCGGTCAGTCGATCTTCCGTGGCTGTACGGTGAACTCGACGACGCCGAGAGAGCGGCCGATCGGATCGAGGACCTCGATCTTCCAGTGGCCGGGCTGGTCCTTCACCCGCTTCAGCGACCAGGTCCGGTATGGCGAGGCCCGGACCGGCAGGCGGACGCGCTGGACGTCCTTGCCCTCGAACGACCAGACGTGGAAGACGAAAGCCTCGCCGGTGGCCCCCTCGACTTTCGTGAGGAAGGCGACGCTCTCGACGTCGGGCCCGAACGTCCGGCCCTCGCTGTCGCATCCCCGGTCGACGATCTCGCGGCAGACGGCCATCTCGGTCGCTCTCAGGGGTGACCCCTCGACGACCGCGACCGGTGCAGCAAGAAGAGCCGGAAGACCGAGGAAGAGGACGGGGAACATCATGTCCGCAGCCCGGAATGATAGCGAAACGGCGCGGGATGCACGCTCCGACGGCCCAGCCGCGTCTATCATCCCGGCCTGATGGGCTGGCTCCTGAAGACCGAACCCCCCGGCTACTCTTTCGAGGACCTGGAGGGAGAGATGTCGACCGCGTGGGACAGCTGCCATTCCGTCGTCCCGCTCTCGCCCCCCCATGTCGTGCGTCTCGCGGGCGACTGACGGGATGCTCCTCTCCAGGGCTGCCGAGGCCGCTCTGAAAGCCCTGCCTCACTTCGACCCACGCGGCCCCGGGGCCACGGGGCACGAGGTCCGCGTCCTCGCCCTCGCATGCGGCGAACCGGCTCCCTTCCTTGGGAAAGTCCTCCAGAAGCTCGCTCGCGCCGGCGTCCTCCGCTCGAAGCGGGGCCGGACCGGCGGCTTCGTCCTCGGCAGGCCGGCCAGCGAGATCACGCTCGCAGACATCGTTCTCGCCGTGGAAGGCTCGGACAGCCTCGAGAAGCTCTTCGAAGTCCCGGCCGGACCGGCCGGGGCATTTCTCGGATCCGCCCGGGACGAGCTCGCCGCGCGGCTCCGGGACACGACTCTCGCCCGCCTCCAGAGAGAGGCGGCCCGCGAGTGAGCGCCCGGGACGGCGTTCCTGTGCGCGAGACGACCTCGATGGAGGTCCCGCTCCAGCTCTTTCCGCGCCTCCCGGAGGGGTCGAACCCCTTCCCTCTCCTTCTCGGCCTTCACGGCTACGGGATGCACGCGGCGACGCTCTTCCCGCTCCTGGCCCGGATGGCGCCCGAGGGCTGGGGCGTTGTCGCGGTCGAAGGGCCACAGTCGGCCTTTCTCCCGGGCGAGGCGCTCGGGCCGGCCGGATCGCGCGGCTTTCACTGGGGTGTGAGCCCGCGCCACGAGGACAACCAGACGGTTCACCGCGCGGCGGTCTCCGCGGCCCTCGCCTGGAGCGTCGAACGGGGCGCCGACCCGGCGAGGGTCTCGCTCCTCGGCTTCAGCCAACCCTGCTCGTTCAATTACCGGCTCGCGCTCGCCCCGCCCCACGGCCACCCGTTCCGCACCCTCGTCGGTCTCTGCGGCGGCCTTCCCGGGGAGTGGACCGAGGCAGCACCAGGGACTGCGGAGTCCGCGGCCACCCACGTCCTCCACGTCTCGACCGACGCCGACGAGTTCTACGCTCTGGAGCGCGTCGCACCCTTCCAGGTGCTCCTCGCGTCGCGTTTCGCCAGCGCCCGCCACGAAATCCACGCGGGCGGGCACCGGGTACCGTCGACGGCGATTCCGGTCGTGAAGGCGTTCCTCGAAGAGCACGGCTGAGCGCACCGGGCCTTCACGGCAACTCGCGCATCGTCGTCCGTTTGGGCGAAGACCATTCCTCCGGTCCGTGCGTCGCCGATTTCCAGAGCCGCGACAGTCCTCTGGCGGCCAGCCGCGCGTAGAATTTCTGTCGAGGTCCTGTCATGAGAGAAAGCTCGAGTCCGTGCGGGGTCCGGTCCGGGAGATCTTCACTTCGCGCCTTCTTCCACTTGGCGCTCTTCGCCGGAGCGATCCTCTCGACGCCCGGAGCGCGGGCACAGTCCCCGACCCTCGTGAAGGACATCTACCCTGGGATCTCTTCCACGGCCTCGCCTGTCATCAGTGTCGGGGACGTCCTCGGGGTCTCCGGCGGCAGGGCGTACCTGAGCTCGTGGAGCAATGGGAGACGGGGAATCGCGATCGTCGACGACACGCCGGCAGAGCCGGTGTTTCTCTTCGACGGCCAGCCCACGTCCGTTCGCGGTGCCGACGTGAACGGAACGTTCTTCTTCTCCGCGACCTCACCGGAAGGGATCTGGCTCTGCAGTTCGAACGGCACTGTCGCGGGGACGGTGTTCGTCCGGCGCTTCTCCGGCGACGGCACTCACCCGGTGCGACTGTCGAGACTCACGAAGGTCGGGAATCTCCTCTTCTTCGCGGCGGACGGCGGCGGTGCCGCTCCAGCCCTCTGGAGGAGCGACGGCACCGAAGCCGGTACGACTCTCGTGAAGGAGCTCCCGGCGGGCGCCTTCTCGTCGTGGACCTTCCCTACCGAGTTCGTCGACGTCGGCGGCACGCTCCTGTTCTCGTGCGACGGGAGCCCCGGCTACGGACTCTGGAGAAGCGACGGGACCGAATCGGGAACGATCCAGGTCGCGAACCTCGACCATCCTGCCGGCCTCGTCAACGCAAACGGGATCCTGTTCTTCCGGACGTCCGACGCGGCGCACGGCTCCGAGCTCTGGAAGAGCGACGGGACGGCTGCGGGCACGGTCCTCGTGAAGGACATCGCTGCCGGCACGGCAAGCTCGAGCCCGACGAGCCTGGTCTCCTTCGGCGGAGCGCTCTTTTTCACACTCGGCTCGGACGGGTCCGTCTGGACGAGCGATGGAACGGAGGGCGGAACGGTCCTCGTCAGTCCGCTCGCCAGCGGGAAGCTCCTCGTCCCCTCCGGCTCGCGCCTCTTCTTCACTTACGCAAACACGCAGCTCTACGCAACCGACGGGACGGCACCGGGAACAGGCCTCGTGCAGGGCTTCCCCGTGGCGTTCGACCTCTCGACCGCTACCACGATCCCGGGCGCCCTGCCCTTCTGGCTGGATCGTGGGGTCGT
>DIAY01000109.1 GCA_002414905.1 Holophagales bacterium UBA5066
ATCCTGGAGCTGTCCTGGGAGGGGGATGGGACGTTCAAGGTCCACAACAGGTCCACCGGGTCCGTCCACTTCATCCTGGACGTGAACGGAACCTTTCAATAGATGAGAGAGGAGTTCAATAAAACGAGCGACGAAAACCGTCTCAGCACATTTATGGTCGCGGCAAGCGGAGCGTGACCCGCTGACACTACGAGATGAGGAGGAGCGCCCCCCCGTGACCTCGTTCGCTGGCAAGCCGGCCTTCAAAAGGCTAGATTCGAGGATGCGAATGTTCGCGTCCGGCTGCTGGTTTAGTCGGAAGGGGGTTTGATCATGGGAACGCGAATAATGGTCCTGGCCGTCCTGGTTGCGGGTTTGCCCGGACCCCGTGCGGCGGCAGTGATGCCATCGGATGCCAGGCCCTCGGACTCGGACAAGGGGGCGGCGGCGACCGCTGGAACGAGCGCGGTGGCGGACGAACCGAGTGGCAGTCTCGTCCTCTATTGGGATGAGACGAAGGAGCGCCTTACCCCGACTCCGATCCTCGGAGCCAGGACCGTCGAGCTTTCCCTTGCCGATCGCAAGATGCTCAGGCGGTCGGACGCAGGGCTCAAGCAGATGCAGACCGCTGACCAGGCCGGCGGGACGACCGTCAACATCGAGGGACGGTTTCAGAGCGTCTACGTCTCGCTCCTGGACTCTTCCGGGAGGCTGCGGGTCATCTGCCTCGATGGGGAGCCGCGGGCCGACAGAGTTCAGGCGGCGAAGAACGGGGCCTCCCATGGGCACTAGAGGACACTCTCGTGTCCTCCCCGTCTTCGTGCTCGCCGCCGTAGCGGTTCTGGTTAGCTCCGGGTCCGCGTCTGGTGCCGTCGTGACAGTTATCAACAATGACGGGGTGGGGGAGGGCTTTAACGATCCCACGGCTGCGGCGCCCATTGGAGGCAACTCAGGCACGTCGATCGGCGCTCAACGACTGATCGTCTTTCAGGCGGCCGCCTCGGCCTGGGGTACCCGGCTCACTAGCAGTGTCGCAATCGTGGTCGCGGCCCAGTTCAACCCACTCACGTGTTCGGCGTACAGTGCGGTTCTGGGCTCTGCGGGACCGACCACCGTGCACACGAATTTTACAGGGGCCCCGTTCGCGTCGACTTTCTACGTGCAGGCGCTGGCAAACAAGCTCGCCGGCTCGGACCTGAGCGGAGCCAACCCGGATATCACGGCGCAATTCAACTCGCAGATCGGTACCACCGGCTGCCTTCAAAACTCGGGCTGGTACTACGGGCTCGACCATCAGGCGCCGTCGAATCGCGTCGACCTCTTCGCAGTGGTCGAGCACGAGATCGGCCACGGCCTCGGTTTCCTCTCACTGGTGGACACCTTGACTGGAGCGAAGTTCAACGGCTCCGACGACGCCTACATGCGGAACCTCGAGGACCACTCTCTCGTTAAGTCGTGGCCAAATATGACAGATGAAGAGCGCCTTTCATCTATGACCGATACAGGGGACCTCCACTGGATTGGTGCCGCTGCCACGGCGCACGCGGGCCAGTTCAGCTCCGGCGTCGCCTCGGGTCACCTGCAGATGTACGCCCCGAGCCCGTTCGCCCCCGGTTCCTCGGTTTCCCACTGGGACACAGCTCTCTTCCCGAACGAACTCATGGAACCAAGCTATGTCGCCGGCGCTTCCATCCTTGCGACCGACGAACTGATGTCCGACATCGGCTGGGGGACACTCAACATGGGCACGGTGGGCACGCGCTTCTATCCGCTGTCGCCGTGTCGCGTCCTCGACACCCGTCTTCCAAACGGCCCGCTGGGCGGGCCGGTTCTCTCGGCGAACCAGACGCGGACGTTCGATGCCACGACGACGACCCCCACGTGTGGGATACCAGCGACGGCCAAGACCCTCACAGTCAACTACACGGTTGCGAACGCGCAGCTGGCCGGCGAGCTGAGGGCCTTCGCCGGGAACACGCCCTGGACCGGGACGAGCGTCATCAACTTCAAGGTGGGCGCGGCGCGGGCGAACAACGGGCACCTCATGCTGGCGACCGACGGAACAGGCACGTTCCAGGTCACGAATGCTTCAGCGGGGACCGTGCACTTCATCCTGGACGTGAGCGGCTACTATGAGTGAGGTCGGAGGGTTTGTGACTCTGCCCGCTTGCGATCGATCGACCCCGGGCTCGGCAGGTGGAACGCTCTGTGTGCCCGCCCGGAACGAGGATTCTCGGGTCAGAGAACCGCAGCGGCGTTCGCTCGGAAAAGGCAGCATGCAGCTACGCCGGCGGTTCGCCCTCGTGGGCCTCGCTGTCATCCTCTCCCAAGGCCCGGAATGCCTCGGAGACGGGCGTCAGGCAATCCCCTCATTCGATGGTGTTCTCTTGCCGCCGGTCATCGCGAGGACCGCCGGCGAGTCTGCACCTGCTCCGGGCCCGGCCTTCAGCCTCTTCCAGCCGCTTGCGGGCGAGCCCGTTAACGGGTTTCCGAACTGGCAGGAGCGAGTCATTCACGAGTGGATCAACAGGGCTCGGGTGGATCCCCAGGCCGATCTCGCCGGGTGCCCCGCCGGCAACTGCCCGGAGAACACCGGCGGCTGCTATGTTTCGCAGGATCCTCTCATCTGGAGCACCGCCGTCGGCAAGGCTGCGCGCTTTCATTCGGCCGAGATGGCGAGACAGGGCTTTTTCTCCCACCCTTCGCATTGCACTCTCGTGCCGAACCTCAACAGCCTCTACCCGGGCAGCTGCGACGGGAGCGCGGCCTGTTCCTGTGCGGGTGGAATCTCGTTCTGCAACCCAGCCTGCACGGACACGTGGGGAAGAATCTCCCTCTTCGGTGCGACAGGGACGGGCGAGATCATCGCAGCGGGCTACACGACGGTGAACGACGCCTTCTACGGGTGGCTCTGGGAAGACTCGAACTCGACTTCCTGTTCCCTCTACCAGAATCCGAGCCCGCCCTACGATACCAACGGACACAGGTGGCTCATCCTGAGGTCTACAAGTGCCGTCGGTACGGGATACGAAAGCGTCGCGGGAAGCCCCTACACGAGGTATTACACCGGCGACTTCGGCGGCGCGAACAGCCCCATACCGAAAATCCCGTCGGGAGCCCACTATCCGCAACAGGCCTCGAGCATCGACTTCTGGGCAAACTGGAAGGACTCCGCAGGCCCCCAGACCGCCGCCGTAAACGTCGACGGCACGTGCCACCCGATGAGCTTGCAACGGGGCTCGGCGACGAACGGCGCCTGGGCGGCGACGGGTGTCTCGGGTCTCGGAACCGGCTGCCCCCGCTACTACTTCACGTTCGTCGACTCGGGTGGGACGGAGAACACCTACCCGTCGACCGGTTCCTACGGTATCGGCAACACATCCTGTGCCGACTGGAGTTCGTCGCGGCCAGCGGCGTGCGCACTGCCCGGCCTGACCGTGACGGCGATCAGCCCGAACGCCGGGTCCACCGCGGGCGGGACGGTGGTGACGATCACCGGGACGAACTTCGCCGCCACGCCCACGATCACCGTCGGCGGTACCGCCGCCACCGGCGTGGTCTTCGTCAACTCGACGACGCTCACCGCCACGACGCCCGCGCACGCAACCGGCATCGTGAACGTCGTCGTCACGAATCCCGACGCCCAGGTCGGGACGCTGACGGCCGGCTACGCGTACCTCCCGCCGCCGTCCGCATCGCGCTACTACGTCATCACCCCGTGCCGCCTGTTCGATACCCGCAACGCCGCCGGAGCGGACGCGGCCGCGCCCGTCCTCGCGGCCAGCTCGACCCGGACGTTCGATGTGACGGGCCGTTGCGGGGTGCCCGACACCGCGCTCGCACTTACCGTCAACGTCACGGTGACCGGGCCTGGCGCGACCGGGGAGTTGCGGCTTTTCCCGGGGAATGGCCTCAGCCCCAACCCGCCCGCGAGCACGATCTCGTTCGCCGCCGGCAAGACCCGGGCGAATAACGCCACCGTTCGCATGTCTACCGACGGAAACGCCACCCTCAAGGTCCAGAACGTCTCCGCCAGCACGGTCCACTTCATTCTCGATGTGTCGGGCTACTACCTCCTTGCGCCGTAGCGGGGCGCGCATCGCCCCGCTCCTGGCGGTCGCCGCGCTCCTCGCCGGCCCGCTTGCGGGTCAGCCGGTGCGCGGCGGAGCGCTGCCCACCCTCTTCCCGCCCGACAACTGGTGGAACGTGGACGTCAGCGCAGCCCCTCTCGACCCGGGGAGCGCTGGCTTCCTCCAGTTCATCGGCCTTCTTAAGGGCCTTCACCCCGATTTCGGGGGCGACGATCACGATGCGCCGCCCGGAATCTACGGGATGGTCTACATGACCGTCCCCGGGGACCAGGCGCTCGAGCCGATGGCGTTCGACTACGCCGACGAGAGCGACGACGGTGCTCCCGGCCGGCCCGCCGGCTATCCGATACCGGTGGAGGCGAAGACGCAGACGAAGTGGATCGAAGGGGGCTACCCGGGCAACTCCGACGTAGATGGCGACAAGCACCTGCTCATCGTCGATCGCGACAACCGGGTCCTCTTCGAGACCTGGAACACGCGGTGCATTCCTGCCGGCTCGCCGTCCTGCACCTGGCGGGCGGGCTCGGGAGCGGTCTTTCTCCTCGACTCGAACCAGCGCCGGCCGGAGACCTGGACGAGCGCCGACGCGGCGGGGCTGGCGATTCTCCCGGGTCTCGTGAGGTACGACGAGGCCTTCGGGACGACCCCGATCCGGCACGCCTTCCGGGTGACCACGCGAGGCACGAACGGCTACGTCTACCCCGCCTCGCATGCGGCCGGAACCCGGGCCGGTGCGCCGCCGATGGGGGCCCGCCTGAGGTTGAAGGCGTCGAAAGACATCTCCGGGCATCCGGCGGCGGTTCAGCGCATCTTTCAGGCGATGAAGACCTACGGCCTGATCGTGGCCGACAACGGGTCCGACCTGTTCGTCCAGGGGACCTACGACACCCGGTGGGACAACGACGTTCTGAACGACGCGTTCGGAAGCATCGAGGCCCCGGACTTCGAGGTGATCCAGCTGGGCTGGAAGCCGGCCGTGGCGGCCTCGGCGCCGGCCGCGGGGCTCCACACGCTGGCGCCCTGCCGGGTCGTCGACACGCGGAACACCCCAGGCCCCTACGGCGGCCCCGCCCTGGCGCCCGCCTCCGAAAGGGTTTTCGTCGTGGCGGGAAAGTGCGGCGTACCCGCCACAGCCCGGGCGGTCTCCGTGAACCTGACGATCACCCAGCCCGCGGCCGCGGGCACCCTGCGAGCCTTTCCCGGGGACGGCGAGCCCACGACGGCCTCGGCCCTGACTTTCCCCGCGGGCCGCACCCGGGCCAACAACGCGATCCTGA
Source organism: Holophagales bacterium UBA5066 (assembly GCA_002414905.1). Classification (GTDB taxonomy): domain Bacteria; phylum Acidobacteriota; class Thermoanaerobaculia; order UBA5066; family UBA5066; genus UBA5066. Next base: position 5,348 of record DIAY01000109.1, read on the forward strand.
TGCTCAGCTCTTCCGGGAGCGGGGCGCTGGCCGTGAAAAGCGAGTCCGCGGGCACCGCACATCTTCTGATTGACGTAAACGGTTATCTGAAATGAGAATAGAATTTGCGTTTCAGCAGGAGGCCGCATGAAGAACCTCGTCAACATAGTCCGAACCCTGAGCCTCGGGGCTCTTGCGGCCACCGCGCTCGCATCGGGTCTGGCGGAGGCCCAGGCGGGCCCGTACCAGTACTACGCCGTCTCGCCGTGCCGGGTCTACGACACGCGGACCGGCCTGCCGTCGGCGGGTGGGACGAACGGCGGAATCATGTATACGGCCACTCCGCGGAGTTTCCGTATGAGAAACCTTTGCGGCATTCCGACTACTGCGGCCGCGGTGTCGGTGAACCTGACTGTCACCAACCCTCAGGCGGTCCAGGGTGACCTCCGTGTCGCTCCGTATCCTGGGGCGTTCCCGGCGCAGTCGACTTCGAACTACTACGCGGGAGAAACGGTGGCGAACGGAGCGATCGTCCCCTTGGGAACCGTGAACCCGGGAACGGGCGCAGATATCCAGATAGATGCTGCTGGTGCCCCCTTTACGCAGCCATGGTCGTACCACCTCCTGATCGACGTGAACGGGTACTTCCAATAGCGGACACGATTTCTTCTCCGGAGGCTCCGTTGCTCGACCTGGAGCCGGAACCGGGAGAGTCGTGGCTGTGGGGCCGAACGGGAACGGGGCCGGGAAGGCTCGGGAAAGTCGTATGAAATGGCTTCTCGTACTTGTCGTGGCGGTGGCGCTCCTCATCGCTCCGTTCGCCGTGCAGGCTCAGCAGTCGGTCCCCTACAAGGCTGGATGGCCACAGGACACAGGTCTTCTGGTCGACCGCTCGTCCCCCGCAGTGGGAAACCTGGATGACGATGCCGATCTGGAGATCGTCGTCGGAACCGTGGGAAAGAAGGTTTACGCTTTCAACCCGGATGGAAGCGTCGTCCCGGGCTGGCCGGTGACCGTCTCCGCCGAGGTGAATTCGAGCCCGGCTATCGGCGATATCGACGGGGACGGGTATGACGAGGTCATCGTGGGCGTGGGCTGGCAGGACCTCACGAACGACGGAGCGATCTACGCGTTCCGCCGAGATGGTCAGGTCATGCCGGGGTGGCCCGTCGTCATGGGAGACCGGAACCTGGGGCCGAACGGTCACCCTGACGGGGTCTTCGCCACACCGGCCTTGGTCGATCTCGATCTCGACGGCAAGCTCGATGTCGTCGTTGGAGGTTTCGACCAGTATCTCTATGCCCTGAGATACGACGGACAGGCCGTAGCCGGGGCATGGCCGTTCTTCCTTTACGACAGCACGTGGTCCTCCGCAGCCGTCGGCGACCTCGACGGGGACGGGGAGCCCGAGATCGTAATCGGCGCCTACACGCACGCGGGCTTTCCGCCTGGTCTCCCCACGGTGAACGGCGGGGGGATCATGTGGGTCCTCAGCCGCACAGGGGCTGTGAAGCCAGGCTGGCCCCGGGTCTTCGACCTCCACATCGACTCGTCGCCCGCACTCGGAGATCTCGACGGTGATGGAGATCTCGAGATCGTCGTGGGCACCGGGCAGGAGGTCGGAGCAACGGCGGGGCGCAAGGTCTATGCGATGCATCACGACGGGACGAACGTCACGAACTGGCCCGTTTCGACCGGTGCGTACGTTTGGCCGTCGCCGGCTCTGGCCGACCTGGACGGGAACGGTCGTCCCGAAGTGATCATCTCGTGTGAGGACGGGAAGCTCCACGCCTGGAAGCTCGACGGGACTCCTCTGGCGGGCTGGCCGGTGCAGCCGCTCAACGAAAGCGGCCTCAACGGCGGCATGAGCGGATCTCCAGTGGCAGTCGATCTCAACGGGGATGGGGCGCCCGAGGTGCTGGTTCCGATCGGATGGGACATCGTCGGGTTTGCCGGAAACGGCAGCCTCTTCAAATACGGAGCCGAGACGCAGCTGCGCCTCCACACGTACTTCTCGGTCGGCGGTACGCCCACCGTTGCAGATATCGACGGGAATGGGCGGCTGGACGTGATCGTTGGCTCCGCGAACTCCGCGTACACCGCGGGACGCCTCTACGTATGGGAGCTTCCGGCGGCGGCCCTCCCGGGGTCCTCGCCCTGGCCGATGTTCCGCCAGGGGCCCACGCGAACGGGGCGTCTCTCTCTGACGGCGCCCTCCGCAACCTCGTTCTTCACCCTGACGCCGTGTCGTGTCTTCGACACCCGGGAAACATCTGGTCCGGCCGTGGGTGCACCTTCTCTGGCGGCAGGGTCACGCCGCGTCTTCCCGATGGCGGGAAAGTGCGGCATCCCTCACGATGCGAAGTCAGTGTCGATCAACGTGACGGTGACGCAGGCAGGAGCCGCGGGGGACGTCAGAGTTACCCCGGGTGACCAGCTGACGGCCTTGACGTCGACGTTGAGCTTTGCCGTCGGGCGTACCCGGGCGAGCGTGACGCTCATGCGCCTTTCTTCGGACGGCATGGGAACGATCGCCGCGACGAACACCGCGACCGGCGCCGTTCACCTGATCGTCGACGTCAACGGATACCATCGCTGACGCGCCTCCGTCGGCCCGGAACGCACGCGTCGTCCGGCCGGAATCGAACGGGACGGCCGGAAGTCGGGTGCTCAGCTCGGGACCGCCGGCACGGTGTTCGGCACGATCGTCCCCGGAGGATCGCGCAGGTCGTCGTGGACGCTCCCGCGTACGACCCGTGAGGTCGAGAGGGGAGCCTCGCCGCCTCAGGCTTCCGAACCCCGCTCGAACACATGCAGCCGTTGGTCGCTCGGGAGTATCCGCAGCGCCGCCCAGGCGGCAAAGAGCGCGAGGAACAGGACGGTGCTCCCGAAGCCAGGCGGGCGGTCCATGTGGACCCGCGCCCAGAGTCCCCGGAGAGCCAGGCTGGGCAGGGGAACGCACAGACGCCGCCGGAACCCCTGCCGGGCCGCGATCCGCTCCAGCGTGAAGCGATCGAAATAGCTCACATGGGGGCTCGGATAGCCGCGCTGCCACAGACGTTCGAGCGGGCCCTCGATACGTAGCATCGCCAGGACGCGGGCGATCAGGAAAAGCGTCCCCCGGGCGTCTGGCGCGGTCACGACGAGGAGCCCACCCGGGCCAAGACGCTCGCGACACGCCGAGACAGCCCTGGAAACGTCCCCGATGTGCTCGAGCACGTCGTGGAACGAGATGACGTCGAAGCACGAAGCGCGAGAGACAGCCTCGGGAAAGTAGCCCGTCGTGACGCGCGCGCCGTTCGCGCGTGCCGATTCTGCGATGCGCTCGTCCGGCTCGACTCCTTCGGCACGGGCACCCGTCCGCCCGACAGCTTCAAGGAACCACCCGTGCCCGGCACCGACGTCCAGGACGCGCGCACCTTCGAGGGGCCGGAGGCGCGAAATCAGGCCGATTTCCTTCCGGTTGTTCCCGTCTCGAAGCGGCCGGAGGCCCTCGGCGCGCCGTGCTTCGTCAATTGCCTCGCTCGGCGCGAGGCGCCCGTCCTCGGCGCCGAGGGTCGAACGCCAGAGACCACACCCCGGGCATCGAAGGACCCATTCGGGGTACTGGCGGCGCATCGTCGCGTCGCAGCCGGGGCAAGTCCCCGAAACAGGCCCTCCGGCCTGCGGCGTGTCCCTTGTCAGGGCGGCCCTCCTCCGAGCGGTCCCGGTCCGCGCTTCTGCTCGGTACTGTCGAGCCTCTCTCTAAGGAGCGCGACTTCCTGCGCCAGCCTGCGGCATCGGGAGTCGAGGCGGGTGAGCGCGACACTCTGGAGGAGGAGGATCACGAGGCCGCCAAAGACGAACGCGCCGAGGATGAGGACCGGCGGATAGTAGATGCCGACGAATTCCGCAAGGACGAACTGGACGCGGCGATGGGCCGCGAAACCGCCGATCATTGCCGCGGCCAGGAGCCACGCCAGCGACTGCCATTCGCTCAGGCGACGTCTCCGGACCAGCTCGACCACGACGGCGATGGACAGAAGCGCCAGAAGTGCGCCGACGATCTGGACACGGACCTCGTAGGCCGGCATCACGAGCCTCGCGCTTCCTCTCCCGAAGACGGCACGATCGGCCGCCGGAGCGCCTCGACGATCAGGGCGAACGTGACCTTTGCCGGGTAGTAGAGCGCCGCCCACGCGTCGAGAGAGGAACGTCCGGCGTCCCTCGAACGCATCCGAACAGGGGCCTCCACGACACGAAGCCCGGCTCTGGCCAGGAGCAGACCGGACTCCGGCTCCGGATAGCCGTTCGGGTAGACGCTCGCCAAAAGAGTGAAAGCCCGGCGGCGGAACGCGCGCAGTCCGGACGTCGGGTCCGTGATTCGCACGCCGCCGAGGATTCTGAGGAGGAAGCTCAGCCAGCGGATTCCCCAGCGTCGGAGCGGCGTCGACTGGTACCCGCCACCGACGAGGAACCGAGACCCGATGACGACGTCGGCTCCTGTCTGCTCCAGGGTATCCACGATCCGTCGAGCCTCCGCGGGCGGGTGCTGGCCGTCGCCGTCGAGGCGGACGACGATCTCGGCCCCGCGGTGGAGCGCGTAGAGGAACCCCGTCTGCTCCGCCGTCGCGACCCCGGAGTTGAACGGGAGCGCGAGAAGCACCGCTCCGGCCTCTCTCGCGCGCTCGGCTGTTCCGTCCGTCGAGCCGTCGCTGACGACCACGACCGCCCAGTCCGGGCAGACGCGAGCGATTTCGACGAGGAGAGCCGGCAAGGCCGCTTCCTCGTTGTAAGCGAGGACGAGAGCGATCACCCTCCGGCTCACGGTGAGATCCACCATCGCGTCACGCGCGGGGGAGCGACAGGTCCCAGCACCGCGCCGCCGGCGGCGACCTCGAAGGTCAGCACGTTCGCAGTGACGAGCTGCTGCACGGAAGGCCGGACCTTCCAGAGGGCGAGAGTCGCCTCGAAGCGCCCCTCGGTGATCTCCTTGGCGACCTCCTCGAGGGGGGCCTTTGCGCCGTCGATCCAGCCGGTTCCTACGCGTTTGACCAGGTCGATCCGCATGGCGGCGCGATGGGGAAGGCCGTCGGACGGAAAGTCGAGGCTGAAGACTCCCCACCAGCCGTTTCGGGCAGGCTGCCCACCCCCAACGTGAACTCCGATCCGAAAGGCGGCAGGAGGTCCTCCCGAAGGAGGGACGAGCTCGATCTCGCCGCTGAGAACCTGGTTGGCAACCGCACCTCTCCACTCGAGGTAGCCCTGGGGATTCGGAAGGACCTCCACGCATCGCCCCGTCTCCCCCGTCGCCGCGTCCAGGAGGATGACCGAACCCGGGACGACCACGCCCCGCGAGAGGCCGAGCTCGAAAGGCGCGGGGCACGACGTGTCCCAGTCGATGAGCCAGGTTCCCGCGGCGACGCGGAGCTCCTCTCCCGCCGCGACGAGCGTGGCGCCCGCTGGTGCAAGGATCCCGAGCTGCACCGTCCTTACCTCGACGCCTGGAAGATAGCCGTGCGCGGCGGCTCCTCCGAAGTCGAGCCGGACTTCGTGTCCGGTCCGATCGAGCGTTGCCCGTAGCCGGCCCTTCTCCCACCTGTCGATGCCGGAGACAGGCCACTCGGCGAGGCGCCCATCCGTCCACTCGACGAGCCGATAACGTGGTCCCTTCCAGACCGGTTTCGAGCGGCGCCCGCCGCGGACGGTCGCATAAGGGCTCGACGGCCGGCTCTCGTCGAGCAGCGCCAGGACGGGAGCAGCGGGCAGCAACGGCACTCCGACCGGGTGGAGCGTATTCCCTCCGGGGAAGACGACGCTTTCGGCACGGAGGAGGTATCCCAGCCAGTTCTCGCGCGGTCCCGGTTCAACGATCACCTCTATGGGCCGTCCGTGGGACGCGCGAGCCGCCGCACGAGCCGCTTCCAGGAGGTCGGTGGACGCGAGGACCTGAGTTGTCGCGGCGAAGCGGAGGGTCCAGAGCGTGCGGCTTGCAGAGAGCAGCAGGAGCACGGTCACCAGGGCGTACGCCCATGGGCGAAAACGACGCCTCGTGGAAGAACCGGCGAGCCCGGCCGCCAGGAGTGGGGCGAGGACAAGGGCGAGCAACGTGACGGCCTTGTAGTAGCCGTAGGGGTATCCCGCGGGGGAATTCACGACAAAGCGTTGATGGAAAGCGAGACCGCCGGCCGCCACGAGGAACGACAGTGGCGCGACCGAACGAACCGGCCCCCCCAGGACGAGGCCACGCAACGCGAGAAGCGCTGCCAGCGCAGCGAGGATCGCCGCCACCAGCACCAGCGGTCCCCCGACGTCGCTCCCGTGCGAGGCGGCGGCGTGGCTGACGAGCCCGAAGAGCTCGGACACAGGAGGGTAGACGAGGATGTTGCCCGCTCCGACTACCGACACGCCGCCTTCGCCGAGCATTCCGCCCACGAAGGTGAGCTCTCGAACCGCGCGAGCCGCTCCGACGGGGTTCGCGGCCGCCGATACGACGCCAGCGAGCATCAGGGCCCTGGCACGCCTCCACCGCAGGCGAGGCCGCGGAAAAAAAGCGACTGAGGAGATGCCCAGAAGACCAACCCCGGCCCCGAGGACCACGGCGTAAACGGGATAGACCGTGAGGAGCCCGGACAGGAGCACGCCGAGGACGACGGCCAGCCGCGTTGACGGGCGCCGAAACAAGACTGCCGCCACCCCGAGGCAGATCGGTACGAGTGACAGCGCCAGCGCCTGGGAGAAGCTGCAGTCGAGTCCCGGCCAGATCAGCGTACTGTTCAGAGCGACGAACGACGCGGCGAGGACTCCGACCCGGCGGGACCCTCGAAGCCCGACACGGGTGAAGAAATAGCTGCCGAGCGCCGCGTACGCATGCGCCAGCGCTGCGATGACCGAGAGGATCTCGAAGCTCCGTCGGAACAGAACGAGGGACGAGAACCCGAGGAAATAGATGTCGCCTACCCGGATCAACCCGATCTGCGCGGCGACCCAGCCGAGCCAGGGCTGCCCCGCAGGAACCTCGGGAACAGCGAGGGCGTGGTCCTGGACGTATTCGGCCCGGACGTTGTAGGAGATCGCGTCGATGCTGGTGCCGATCGTCGTCAGAGATCCCTGGTAGGCGAGCGGGGCCGCCGCCAGAACGAACGCTCCCATCCCTACGGCGAGGGCGGGTGCATGTGCCCTCAGCCACCTCCCCGAGCCACCGTCGCGAACCAGGAACAGCAACCCCACGGAAGCGAGCAGGACGAGTGGCCACGCGATCGTCCGGAGCGGAAGCCCGAGCGCGCCGGCCGTAGGACCCGCGGAACCGATGAATGCCAGGCCCAGCGCCGGGTAAAGCCAGGGCATCAGGGGTGCAGTTTGGTTTCGGAAGAGCACTTTCCCAATCAGACGGCCCCATCCGAGCAGAAGAGCGGGCGGCACAAGGATTACCAATGGAACCAAAAGTGCTTCGGACACGTAATCGACGAGTCTACCAAACCCCTCTGCCTGCGCGGTCGCAGGATACTTACGGCATTCGGCCGGGTTTCGTGGAGCCCGAGTTCCCCGGGCGATCCGGGCCGTGGCTATCTGGCCGGATCGGCGTTCGGCGGGGCGGAACCGGGAGCCCAGAGACAGCGGCAGGCTCGGAGCGAGACCATCTCCGCTGCAGGAATCTCCCAGATCAACTCCCGACCGAGATCCGGAAGGCATTCATGTCGGAACGGAACGGAGCGGCTCTCGAGGAAGCCGCGGAGGCGCACTGCGGGCTCCGGTTCGAGGAGGAACGCCGGACTCGGGACCGACTCGACCCTCTCGTAGGCGCGGATATCGCGGATCGGCCCCGGTGCCCCCTCCCCGAAGGGAGATGCGACGAGGCGACCGCGAGAGAGGAAAGTCAGGCGGTAGGCGATCCAGTACTCGGCGTAGACGTCCCGGATTCCGTCGTTGGCGAGGCGGGCCGCAAGTGCTTCGGTTTCTGCGATCCGCCCGTGCCGCGGATCGTCCCGGTATCGAGGCGAGCGTAGCTGGCTCAGCGGTCCCAGGAGCAGAAGCAGGGCGGTGAAGGCGACTGCCCCGAGGCGAGAACGGTGCTCAATCAGGAACGCGAGCACGACTCCGCCGAGGATGGCGACGCCGACGAAGGACGAGAGGAGGAACCGAGGATCCTCCCGAAGGTCTGTACGGGCTCGCGAAAGCGCCAGGGCGGCAGGTGCAACGAGGAGGAACGTCGACGCCAGAGCCAGGAAGCGGGCGGGCGGAGAAGTCTTTCGGAGCGTCGTGGCGATTCCCGCGACCACGAGGCCTGCGAACAAGACGACGGAGAGGTTCTCGGAACCGGGGAATGTCGGGATCCGCCCGCCGGGCGAACGCCCTCCAAGGAGAACGGGCAGCCCTCGCGTCGCCAGCGTCCGGACCTGGGAAGCCGCCTGGGAGAGGCTCGAGGCAGCCATCTCATTAGACCGAAGGCTGGCGAAATTCGTTCGGAGGTTCTCTCCAATCCAGGGGGACGCTCCGAGGAGAAAGCCAGAGAGAGTAAGGGAGAGCCGGGCCGGTCTGAACCACGCCCGAGGCGAGGCGGCCACGGCCGCTGTCATGACGCCGACCAGGACGATCGAAAGCGGGGTGACCCACCAGGCGACGCCGAGAACGAGACCGAGGGCGAGGGACGAAAATCGGGCGGACCCGACCGTCGAATCCTTCGAGAGGAGAGTCGCCAGCCAGACAGAGGCCGCCGTCAGCATGAAAAAAGACGTGTATGCGCCATCTGAACCGAGCAGCTTGAAGTAGAGGAACGACGGACCAGCCGCCAGGTAGGCTCCCGCGAGAAGACCTGCAAGCCTGCCGAACGCCTCGGCGGCAGCCAGGGAGACGAATATGGTTGCGGCGGCCATCAGCGCGAGCATCACGAGCCTGTAGGTCCCGACGGTCGCCGGGAGTACGCGGAAGGCGAGCGAGAGGAGGTGAGGCTCGAGGCTTCCGTCGTACTGCACGCCCCAGTAGAAGACGGGATGACGTCCGAGATCCCTGATTTCCAGGGCCATGAGAGCCGGGACCGCCTGATCCGAGCTGAAGTTCACCTGGTCGCGGTGCATGTATCCGATCGCAGCGAACACCTGAACGAGCAGAATGGCGACCAGGCCGAATCTGAAGACGACGGGGCGAACGCCCCGAGCCTGCAGCGGACGAGACGAATTCAGGAGAGAGGGATCGGTGCCTGTCCGCAGGCTCTCCTCCTTTTCATCGGGAACGTCCAGGAGCGCCATCAGTTCAACCCTCGGGCAGTTTCGCGATTCCGTCCGATATCGGGGACCAGGCACGAGCGGCTCGCCGGGTCCGAAGCCTCACGGGAGTGGGGCTCATCGGGCGTGACCCTCCACCCTCTCCACGATCCTTCGCGCCGCGTGGCGCCAGGTCCACTTCTCCTGCATCTCCGCCGCCGCGGTGCGGCCCTTCGCCGCCGCCTCCTCGCGATTCTCGTAGACGTGCCTGAGGAGGTGCGCGAGGTGGTCGGGGTCCGGGTCGGCCCACGAAAACCCCGTGTAGTAGGGGCACTTGGCGACTGCGCGGATGGTCCCCTTCACCCGGAGCGGGTAGGAAATGCCGTCGTGCACGAACTCGGTGTGGGCACCCCAGTCCGTCGCAATGCTCGGGATGCCGCAGGCCATCGCCTCCATGAGGGGCATGTCCCAGCCCTCTCCACGTCCGGCGGTGACGTAGCAGGCGGCGGAGCGGTAGAGGACGCCGAGCTGATGGTAGGGGAGCTCATGGTTGTAGACGAAGGAGATCCGGCCTCCGAACGGGGAGAGGCGGAGCTGCGAGACGAGCTCGCGGACGCGGACGCCCGGGTCGCGGTTGATCACCTTGCAGAGGAGGACGACCGGCTCCGACGCGCGGAAGACGCGGTTGAACGTCGTGAGGAGCGCCTCGGGGTGCTTTCGCTCTCCCCACTCGAAGTTCGAAAGGAAGACGAAGTCGCCTCGCGGGTTCGGGACGGCCTTGATCCCCGGATGGAAGTGGTCGACGTCGACCCCGAGCGGCATGACGTGGACCGGCCGCGTGACGCCGCTCGCGAGGAGCCCCTCGCGGTTGAATCGGCTCGGGACCCAGACCTCGTCCATGAGGTTCGCCTGACGGACCCATTCGGACGGGAAGCCGTCGACCTCGAGCATGGTGTAGCCGATCCTGTACCGGCCGCGGCCGCGCTCGAAGACGTCCCCCTGTGCATAGACGACCCCGACGTCCGGCTGGGCCCGGCTGTTCCGGCCCGCGATGACGTTGAGCAGGTAATCGCCGCTGTCGGGGGGCTCAGGGACGGGGAATGGAGAGCCGGGACCGTAGATGTACGAGTACGACGCGCGCACGCTCTCGGCGTCGAGGGCCCGGAGGAGCTCACGGCTGCTCATGGCGTAGCCGGTCGGGAAGTTCAGGATCGATTGCCACGAGAGCGAGCGGGTGTAGCGGGCCTCGAGGAGAGGTTTCCACTTCTTTTCGAAGACGCCCCGGCTTCGGCGAAAGAGGCTCTCGAAGAACTTCGGGTCCGACGCCGTGGAGCCGTGCTCCTCGTGGACGAGGGTCACTTCCCCACAGCAGACGGTGCGAAGGCCCGCCTCCCGCGCTCGGAGGCAGTAATCGGTGTCCTCGAAGTACGACTCGAAGTCTTCCGAGAGTCCGCCGATCGCGTCGAGGGTTTCCCGCTTCAGGTAGGCGCAGGCGAAGACGATTCCCTCGACGGTCCGGTCGGAGGCGTACTGCCCGACCTCCGCCTCGTTGGAGCCGATCTGCTGGCCCCAGACGGTGTCGGGGAGGACGTAGGTGCCGGCGTGAAGGAGGCGGCCGTCCGGCATGGTGAGACGGCAGCCGACGACGCCAATGTCGGGGGCCGAGTGCGCGCAGGCGGCGAGGCGATCGAGCCACCCGTGCTGGCGGATCTCCAGGTCGTTGTTCAGGAGGACGACGTCGGACCCGGGCCGGGCGGCGGCGATCCCGACGTTGTTGCCCCTCACGAAGCCGAGGTTCGTCGCGTTGCGGATCGTCTTCACCCACGGGTACTCGAGAAGCCGCTGGGCGGTCTCGTCCGTCGAGCCGTTGTCGACGACGAGCACCTCGACACCCTCCAGGCTGGTGTGGGCCTGAAAAGACTCGAGACAGCGCTGGGTCAGCGGCCAGCGGTTCCAGGCCAGGACGACGACGGTGACCGGTCGGGTGGGCGGCTGCACGCGAGGTGAGGAGTCCGGGGGAGAGGCGGCCATGCGCCTCAGCTGCGAGCCCAGGCCGCGTGAAGGGCCGTTTCGACGTCGGAGGCGACGAGCTCGACGGAGTCGGAAAGGCCGGCCAGAAGCGGGCCGGCGAAGGCCTCCGCCTCGAGGTCGTCGAGGTCGACCTCGAGGAGGCGGAGGTGCTCGAACGGAAGAAGCCGTGCGAGGACGAGCATTCGCCGCCGCAGGTCGTCGATCTGGGTACGGAAGCTCTCGGTCGGAGCGCCGCCGGAAGCTTCGAGACGGGGCGCTGGAAGGCTCACCACGCCCGCCCCAGGAGGCGCCGCAGGGCCTGGGCCGCCTTCCAGACGGCGGAGTTGTGGATCGCCGCGACGTAGGCCTCGCGCTGGGCAAGGGCCGTTCTGAGGTTGGCCCGCTCGGCCTCCGCGGCGGCGAGGTGCGCGTCGAGCCGCCGCCTCTCTTCCTCCGTCCGGCGAAGCATCTCCCGGGAGAGGGTCAGCTCGTACTCGAGCTCCTCGATGCGTGCCTGCGGGGCGAGGGCCGGACGGGTTGCGCGGGGGACGGATTCCGGGATGGTGGCTGGCACGACGGCGGATTATAGGGAGCCGCGGCCGCGCGGGGCGGAGGGACCGGGACAGACAGGAACTAGACTCCCGGGGGTGACGAAAAGAGAGGACCACGACGCGCCGTCCGCCAGCCTTCTCGGCTCGGCCATGAAGGCATGGAGTCTTCCCGGGGCAGGCGACCGGGGAATAGTTACAGACTCGCTCCGAGCCCTCACCCTGGAGGCGAGGAGGGGAAAGCCCGCCTTCGACGTGGCTCTGCGGCGGTCGGCCAGCGCCCTTCTCCAGTATCTCCTGAGCTTCCAGCTCGAAAGTACGGCACCGGAGTTCACGCGCACCTATGTCGGCGATGCCTTCGCCCGCTTCCTGAACACGCTCGATCTCATCCCGTTCCCGCTCCAGGGCCGGGTCCTGGAGATCGGCTCGAACCCGTTCTTCTTCCACCTTCTCCTGAAGAAGCTCTTCCCGGCGTGTGAGCTGGAGGGCTGTAATTTCTTCGACAGAAACGTCTTCTCGACGGACGTCTCGCGCGAGACCCATCGGATCGCGAGCGGCTTGATGGGGGAGGAGTTCGTCTTTGACCACGTCACGTTCAACCTCGAGACGGTCCATCCCTACCCGTTCGACCCCGGCCGATTCGACCTCGTCCTCTTCTGCGAGACCTTCGAGCATTTGGCGGTCGACCCCCTGGGCGTCTTCCGCGGCCTTCGCAGGCTGATCAGGCCGGGCGGCCATCTCCTCGTGACTCTCCCGAACGCCGTTCGCCTGACGAACGTGGCCGCCATGCTCGCAGGCCGGAACTTTTTCGACGTCTTCAGTGTCGAGAACGGCATTCACGGCCGGCACAACCGGGAGTACACGCTCGCCGAGATGGTCTCGCTGCTCGAGCACGATGGCTTCGAGATCGTCCGGGCCGAGACGAGGGACCGGTTCGACTACCGCTCGGTGCCGATCAGCGCCGTCGACTACTCGGGACCGTCCGCTCTGCTCCCGTTCGACCCGGCCGACCTCCTCCGCCAGGTTCGGAAGGCGGGTGGAAGCACGGAGCACCGGGGCGACAACCTCTACCTGCTCGCACGAAAGCCGCTCGCCCCCCGAAAGGCTCAGGCCACAGTCGTAGAGCGCCGCAGCCAGTGGCGTCCCGCGCGGTCCCGCACCGCCGATTCCGACCGTCTCGTCCTCTTCGTCGACGAGTGCCGGAGAGAAGCCGGACGCCTGGAGCTGACGGGCTGGGCGTTTCTCACGGACGACGTCGGGCTCGAACCCATGCCGATCTGGGCCGTGCTCGAGGGTCCTGCCGGGACCTTTGAGGCGGCCTGCGAAGCGATGCAGCGAACCGACGTGGCCGAACGGCACGGCCTCGAGCATTCCGAAGCCGGCTTCTCCCTCAGTATCCCGACGACAAACCTCCCGAGAGGCCGCTACGACCTGCTCCTCAGGCTGGACCGGCCGGGCGGGAGCTCGGTCGAAAAGCGTCTCGGCATCGTGGTCGCCGTCGGCCCACCCGAAACCTGAGCCGCGCCTTCCTCCCGGCTAGGTCCGGATGTAGCCCTCCTTCTCGAGGTGGAGGCTAGAATCGACGCCTCGCCCGAAGGACGTCATGCCCGAGCCTGCCGAACTCTACGATTCCGCCTCCCGCCCGAACCGGCTCGTCGAGGAGGCCCGGGAGCTTTGGCGGTTCCGGCACCTCGTGCGCGAGCTCGTTGTCCGCGACGTCACGGTCCGCTACAAGCGTTCGTTCCTCGGTATCGGGTGGACCCTCCTCGGGCCCCTGCTCCAGATGGTCGCCCTGACGATCGCCTTTTCCGCGATCCTCCGGGTCCAGATCGCGAACTATCCCGTCTATTTCCTCGCGGGGTCCCTGTTCTGGAATTTCTTTGCGCAGGCCACCGGTCACGCCGCCAACCTCACGACCGACGCACTGGAGATGGCCAAGCGGGTCTACCTGCCGCGCTCGGCCTTCGTCGCCTCGGCGATCGGCGTGGCGCTCGTGAATCTCATCCTGAGCCTCGTCCCGCTCCTCCTGATCGCGCTGGCGACGGGACTGCCGCCGGGGCTCACGTGGCTCTTCCTCCCCGTGTCGATCGTCGTCGGCGTCGCGTTCACGGCCGGAGTCGGGCTCGTCGTCTTCACCCTCGCCTGCCGTTTCGTCGATGTGAGGGATACCTACATCGTCCTGCTGCAGCCCTGGTTCTTCCTCACCCCGATCCTCTACCCGAAGGAGATCGTCCCGGAGCGATTCCAGGTTCTCGTTCGCTACAACCCGATGACCTACCTCATCGAGGTCTTCCGGGCTCCGATCTACGACGGCTGGCTTCCCGGGTGGAAGACGGTCCTCTTCTCGATCCTCGCGGCGGTCACGAGCCTTGCCGTGGGGTGGTGGTTCTACACGTCCCGGATTGACGACTATGCGTCCCGCAGCTGACGAGACGTCCCCGGCGATCCATCTCGACCGGGTATGTGTGCGCTACCACGTCCCCCGCGAGGTGGTGGCATCCTTGAAGGAATACGCGATCCGGAGGCTCTCCGGAAGGGTCGGCCACGACGAGTTCGTGGGCCTTCGTGATGTGAGCCTCGTGATCCGGGCCGGGGAGCGGGTCGGAATCATCGGAGGGAACGGAGCGGGAAAGAGCACTCTTCTGAGAGTGATCGCGCGGGTGAGGCGGCCGACCGAAGGGCGAGTCGTCGTCCGCGGCCGTGTGGCTCCGCTCCTGGAGCTCGGCCTGGGCTTTCACGCGGAGTTGACGGGCAGGGAGAACGTGATCCTCCAGGGGACGCTCCTCGGGCTGTCGAGGTGCGAGATGGTGGCGCGGATGCCGTCGATCACCGCGTTTGCCGAGATCGAGGGGTTTCTCGACGCGCCGATCCGCAACTACTCGACGGGAATGTCCGCCCGCCTCGCCTTCGCGGTCGCGACGGACGTCGATCCCGACGTGCTTCTCGTCGACGAGGCGCTGGCCGTCGGGGACGAGCGCTTCAAGGCGCGCTGCCACGAGCGGATGAACCAGTTCCGCGAACGGGGGAAGACGTTCCTGCTCGTCTCCCATTCCCTCGAGGAGGTGGTCGAGACCTGCCAGCGGGCGGTCTGGATCGCGGACGGCCGAGTGATGAGAGACGGACCCGCCAGGGAGGTCTGCCGCGAATATCTGGAGTGGTCGCGCAGCGGAGGCCCGCCACCTGCCGGAGAGGTCAGGGAGTCCGCGCCCCCTCCCGAACGGACGGAAGGTCCTCCCGGCGCCCACGGGATCCCCCACAGAACTACACTCCCCGGGTAACGGGCCCTCGGGACCAGGACTCATGAAACGCACGCTCATCACCGGCATCACGGGCCAGGACGGCTCTTACCTCGCGGAATCGCTCCTCGCGGAGGGATACGAGGTGCACGGCCTGGTAAGGCAGGCGAGTCTCATGCAGCGGAGTCGCCTCGACTCACTGCCCTCCTGCTCGGCGGCCCGCGCCGAGGGGCGGTTGAAGCTCCACTATGCCGACCTGACCGACTCGTCGAGCCTGCAGTGGCTCGTGAGGCAGGTGCAGCCCGGTGAGATCTTCCACCTCGCCGGGCAGAGCCACGTGAAGGTTTCGTTCGACCTGCCGGAGTACACGGCCGAGACGACCGGTCTCGGTACGCTGAGGCTTCTCGAGGCGATGCGGCAGAACGTTCCCGAGGCCCGATTCTTCCTCGCGGCCACGAGCGAGATCTTCGGCGAGCCGTCGGAGAGCCCGCAGAGCGAGACGACGCCGGTCGGGCCGATCAACCCTTACGCCGCCGCCAAGCTCTACGCCCTGAACCTGGTCCGCGTTTACAGGAAAGCCTACGGGCTTTTCGCATGTGCCGGGATCCTCTTCAACCACGAGAGCCCGCGTCGCGGTGAGAACTACGTGACGAGGAAGATCGCCCGCGGGGCCGCCCGGATCGAGAAGGGGCTGGAGCGGGAGCTGCGCCTCGGCACGCTGACGCCCCGGCGCGACTGGGGCTGGGCGCCGGACACCGTCGAAGGGATGCGCGCGATCCTCGGCGCGAGCCGGCCGGCCGACTACGTCCTCGCCACGGGCGAGACGCACTCGGTCGGCGAGTTCTGCGAGCTCGCTTTCCGCGCGGTCGGGCTCGACTACCGGGACCACGTCGTCCTCGACCCGGAGTACGCACGGCCGATCGACATCACCGAGACGCGGGGCGACGCGGGGAAGGCGGCCCGCGAGCTCGGGTGGCGGCCGCGGACGCCGTTCCCGGATCTGGTGCGCCGGATGGTGGAAGCGGAACGGGCGGCCCTGGAGGAACGGGCCTCGGTCGAGTGAGCCGGTGGCGACCGTCGTCCTCCCGGTCTGGGGCCCCTCGCCCGACCTCGAACGCTGCCTCGATTCCGTGGCGAGGTTCACCGACCTCGGGCGCCACCTGCTCGTCGTGGTGGGAGACGGGCCGCTCGAGCCCGGTCCCGAAGCCCTCGTCGCGCAGCTCGTCGTAGCGCAGCCCGGAGCCGTGAGGCTTCTGGCCAGGCCTGTGCGGGGCGGCTACCCGGTGGCCGCGAACGCCGGGATGCGCGAGGCCCGGGGAGACGTCGTCCTCCTCAACAGCGACACGGAGGTGTCGGAAGGGTGGCTGGAGAAGCTGAGGGAGGCCGCCCGCCGTCGCCCCGGCGTGGCGTCGGTGACACCGTTCTCGAACAACGCCACGCTCTGCTCGCTCCCGCGGCC
This sequence comes from Holophagales bacterium UBA5066, assembly GCA_002414905.1. GTDB lineage: Bacteria > Acidobacteriota > Thermoanaerobaculia > UBA5066 > UBA5066 > UBA5066. The sequence continues at coordinate 21,759 of DIAY01000109.1, forward strand.
GTTTGCCGAGAACGCGATCCCCGCGGGACACACCGTAGCCACGTTCGCGCGGCTCGTGGAGGAGCGGTCGCGGAGGCTCTCGCCTCAGATCCCTACCGGGGTCGGTTTCTGTCTCTACCTGCCGAGGGACGTGCTCGACGAAGTGGGTCTTTTCGACGAGGGTGGCTTCGGCACCGGCTACGGCGAGGAGGTCGACTGGTGTCTCCGCGCCTCGGCGAGAGGCTACTCACACGTCCTCGACGACGCGACGTTCGTCTGGCACCGGGGAGGCGGAAGCTTCGGCCGGGAGGGGCTCGCGAGAGGGCGCCGGGCGGAGAGGATCCTCGCGAGGCGCTACCCCGGGTACCTTCGCCTCGTCGCGCGCTTCATGAAAGAAGATCCCCTCGGGCCTGTCCGCGAGAGGGTCCTCGATGGGCTCCGGCCGCCGCGGCGTAGCCCCGGAGCGGCTCCGGCGAGCGTCGTCCACCTCGTCCACGGCTGGCCGCCCTACGCGACCGGTGGGACGGAGGTCTTCGCCCGGACGATCGCCATCGCGCAGGCGGAGCACCGGGAGGTGGCGGTCTACGCCCGCGTCTCGGACCCGTCCCGGCCGAAGGGGAACGCGATCGAGCTGGCGGACCACGGCGTCCGCGTCCGGCTCGTCGTGAACGACTTCCTGCAGCGCGATCCCATCTCGCGCAACGCGCTCCACGACCACGCCTTCTCGGTCGACTTCGAACGCTTCCTCGAAGAGACGCGCCCCGGACTCCTCCACGTCCATCACCTCGCGGGGCACGCCGCATCGCTGCCGGCCCTGGCCCGGCGGCGTGGGATACCCGTCGTCTTCCAGCTTCAGGACTGGTGGCCGCTCTGTGCCCGCGTGAACCTCCTCCACGCGGACGGGAAGGCCTGTTCCGGTCCATCGCCGCTGAAGTGCGCGGCCTGCCGGCCGTTGACGGCACTGCCGCCGCGCGTCCTCACGAACCCGGCGCTCCACGCCTTGCGGGCGGCGCTGATGCGCCAGGCGCTCGAGGCCGACCGTTACATCGCGGGCTCGGACTTTCTCGCCCTCAGCTGGGCCCTTGCCGGCTGGCTCCCCGGCTCGGCGACGGTCGATGTCGTGCCGTATGGCAGCCCGTCGGCGGGGAGGTCCGTCCCTCCGGCGGTGGGGGCGCCGCGTCTTCCGCTCCGGTTCGGATACGTGGGTGCGTTGATGCCTCACAAGGGGGCGCACGTCGCGGTCGAGGCGTTTCGCGGAATCGGGCGCGAGGAGGCGGGCCTGCGGCTCTGGGGCGATCCGGTTCCCGACCCGGCATATGCCGAGAGGGTGAGGGCGGCGGCCCGGGAGACGGGTGTGCGGGTCGAGGGGGCGTTCGCAGAGGAGGAGAAGGAGCAGGTCTTCTCCGAGATCGACGTCCTCATCGTTCCGTCGGCAGGCCTCGAGTCGTACGGCATCGTCGTCGACGAGGCGATGGCCCACGGTGTCCCGGTGATTGCGAGCCGGATCGGGGCGCTCGTCGAGCGCTTCGACGAAACCTGCGGCGCCTTTTTCCAGGCAGGGGATGCGGCGGGCCTTCGGGAGGTCGTCCGGCGGCTCGTGGCGCGACCGGAGACGATCGCCCGGTGGCGACTGGCGATGCCGCCCGTGAGGACGATGGGAGACGCTTCCAGGCGGATCGAGGAGATCTACGCAGGGCTTCTCGCCGGCGGAGCCGGCCGCTGAGATGAGGTCAGCCCGCCTCGCCAGAGATCTCTTCCGGGCCGAGGGGTTTCGGGGACTGACCGAGAGGCTCGCCGACCGCTTCGAGGCCCTGCGCGAACGGATGCAGGAGCGAACCGTGACGCCCGCGAAGCTCGCCGAGGCGCTCGCTCCTGGTGGCGGAGCCCCGGTGCTCGACGTCCTCGCGACGCCTCTGGCTCCCCGTTTTGGCGGTGTGCCGGTCCAGCTCGCCGCGCGGCTTCCCGAGGAGCGGCGCTTCCGGACGACGGCGCTCCTCTCCCCCGAAGGGGGGCGCTGGACGCTCCGGGTTTCGGTCGGAGGGGAGAGGCTGCGGTCCCGCCTCGGACGGTTCGTCCCGGAGTCCGATCCCTCGCGCAGCCTCGGCGCCGCGCTGGAGAGCGTCGGCGAGGTGGCCGGGCTCGTGAGCGCCAGGATCGTCAATTTCGAAGGGGTTGCCGGATGGACCCCGTCGATGCTGCGGTCGTTCGCGAGAGGCTTCAGGGGAGGCCGCGGCGTCGTCCTTTCCCTGCACGACTTCGGTCTTTTCGGCCCGCGTCCGAACCTCCTCGAGGAACCGTTCGGGCGGTTCTGTGGCTACTCGCGGGATGCCGAGCGGTGCGGAGCCTGCCTCGCGTCGACCTGGGGCCTGCCCGTCGGATTTATCGAAGAATGGAGGAAGGCTTCGGCGGAGCTCCTGCCAATCGTTGCCGCGGTCGTCTACCCGTCGGAGTTCCTGCGGCGCCAGCACGGCGAGCTCTTTCCGGGGTCCACGCCTCGGCTCGAGAGCATCGTCGCACCGCCCGCGCCGGGAGTGGAGTGCCAGGAGGAGCCCCGCCCACCGCGGAGACGCTGGCGGGGCCGGGGTGACGCCGGGCCGATCCGCGTCGCCTTCGTTGGCGCCTATCGTCCGCACAAGGGAGCCCTCGTCTTCGAGGAGCTGCTTCGAAAGGACGCCGACCGGGCGGCACGGACCGTCCGATGGTCGATTCTCGGAAGCGGAGACCCGGCGCTGCTCCTCGAGGCGCGCCGGCTTGGGGCGCGCGTGGTCGGTCACTACAGGGCTGGAGGGCTCGTGCGCCGGCTTCTGAACGAAGAGATCGACCTGGCCCTGCTCCCGGCCCTCTGGCCCGAAACCTACGCGCTGACCCTGAGCGAGTGCCGCGCCGCAGGAGTACCGGTCATCGCCTTCGCGCTCGGGGCGATCGCCGAGCGCGTCCGGGCCGAGGGAGGGGGCATTCTCGTCCCGCCCGGGGACGGAGCAGCCGGGTTCGCCCAGGCCGTGGAGAAAGTCCGGACCGGCGTCCTCGAGATCCCGCCGTTCCACGCCGTCGAGTCGCTGGCCTCGGCGTTCCGGGCGGCATCGGCCAGAGAGGATCTCTACCGTAGACTTCTCGCCGAAGAACGGTGATGCCTCTGAGGATTTCGGTCGTCGTCCCCACGCTCGACACGCGGACCCTGACAGCTGCCTGTGTCGATGCCGTTTTCGCTTCGCGCCTCCCGGCGGGGACCGGGCTCGAGGTCGTCGTCGTCGACGACGGGAGCCGGGACGGGACCGGAGAGGCGTTTGCGGGACGGGCGGGCGTCCGCGTCGTGAGGAACGACGCGCCGACGGGTTTCTCGCGAGCGGTGAACCGGGGCGCAGCGGAAACGACCGGTGATCTCCTCGTTCTTCTCAACAGCGACACAGAAGCGGAGCCGGGGAGCCTGGCTCGGGTCGTAGAGGCCTTCGAGACCGATCCCGCTCTCGGGGTTGCCGGCGCTGTCCTGCGCTTCCCGGACGGAACGCCCCAGTGGAGCGGAGGTCGCGAGCCGGACCTTCTCTGGCTTTGTGCGCAGGCGAGCGCTTTCCCGGCTCTCCTGGGGCACTTGCCGGGCTGGCGGCGCATCAAGCCACTCCACCCGGCCGCTCCTGCGGACATGGACTGGGTCTCCGGGGCGGCGATGGCCATACGGACATCCGTATGGCGGGAGGCCGGGCCGTTCGAAACGGTTTACGGCTTCTACGGGCAGGACCTCGAGCTCTGCCGGCGCGCGCGGGACGGCGGGTGGCGCGTTCGCATACTCCCGGGGTTCCGGGTTCTCCACCACCAGGGCGCAACCATCTCGACGACGGGTGAAAAGGCCTCCGGAAATGCGGATCTCGGTCTCCTCTGGAGCGATCTCGTCCGCTGGGCGGAGAGGCGCAGGGGGATGGCCTACGCACGGCGCGCGAGGAGGGCAATCCGGGCGGGGTCGCTGCTTCGCCTGGCCGCCCGCCAGGTCGCGCTCCCGTTCGTCGCGGCGTCGCACCGGAGTGAATGGCGACGGGAAACGGCCATCCTCTCCGCCGCACGGGCCGTTCTCGAGACCAGGCCCTGATTTCTCGAGACCCGCCCCCGGCTCCCTGCACCCCCGGCCCCGACGGCAGAGAAGGTTCCTGCCCCGGGAAAGTGGATCACCGCGGGGTGGAGCGGCGGTTCGATCCTGTCCTCTTCTCAACGGGGAGATAATCCGCCCCCTTCCCCCCGGCGGAAGTGAGACACCTGATGGATTCGATCGTCATTCGCGGCGCACGCCAGCACAACCTCAAGAACGTCTCCCTGTCGATCCCCCGCAACGCCCTCGTCGTTCTGACCGGCGTCTCGGGCTCCGGGAAGTCGTCCCTCGCGTTCGACACCCTCTTCGCCGAGGGGCAGCGGCGCTACGTCGAGTCCCTCTCGGCCTACGCCCGGCAGTTCCTGGAGCAGATGGAGAAGCCCGACGTCGACTCGATCGAGGGGCTCTCCCCGGCGATCTCCATCGAGCAGAAGACGACGTCGAAGAACCCGCGGTCCACCGTCGGGACGGTCACGGAGATCCACGATTACCTGCGGCTCCTCTTCGCGTCCATCGGCCAGCCCCACTGCACCAGCTGCGGGAGGGAGATCTCGGCGCAGACGATCCAGCAGATGACCGACCGGATCCTCGCGATGCCCGAAGGGACCCGCTTCCTCGTTCTCTCGCCGTTCGTGAGGGGCAAGAAGGGAGAGTACCGGCGGCAGATGGCCGAGTTTGCGAAGAAGGGCTTCGTGCGGGCGCGCGTCGACGGGGAGACGATCGACCTCGCCGAGCCTCCGGAGCTCGACAAGCAGAAGAAGCACTCCATTGACGTCATCGTCGACCGTCTCGTGGTGCGGCGGGACGACGAGACCCGGCGCCGCCTGGCCGACTCGCTCGAGACGGCGGTCCGCGTCTCGAACGGCCTCGTGACGATCTCGGTCGTCGACGGGAAGGGGACGACGGTTTCCGAGGAGACGCTCTCGACCTCGTACGCCTGCCCCGACTGCGGGACGTCGCTCCCGGAGATCACGCCTCGCCTCTTCTCCTTCAACTCTCCTTACGGCGCCTGCGCGGCCTGCTCGGGCCTCGGCTCGGTGCCGCGCGTCGACCCGGACCGGCTCGTCCCCGACCCGTCGCTCTCGATCTCGGAGGGTGCGATCGCCCTCTGGAAACCGGGCTCGGCGAACTGGCGCCTGAGGCAGGTGGAGCAGCTCGCCAAGGCGGCGAAGTTCTCGATGGACGTTCCCTGGAAGAAGCTTCCGGCCGACGTCCGCGACATGATTCTCCACGGCTCGAAGGACCGGGAGATCAAGTGGAAGTGGAAGTCGGAGAAGGGGGAGTACGTCTGGTCCTCTTCCTACAAGGGGCTCATCCCGCTCCTGACCGAGAAATACAAAGAGGTCGAGAGCGAGGAGGCGCGGCAGGAGCTGGAGAAGTTCATGTCGGCCACCCCCTGCCCCGACTGCGGCGGGCGGCGGCTTAAGCCCGAGGCCCTCGCCGTGAAGGTGCGCGGGCGGGCGATCGACGCGCTGACGGGGATGACGCTGGAGGATGCGAAGGCGTTCTTCGTCTCCTTCGACGCGGCGCCCCGCGAGCGGGAGATCGCCGGGAAGATCCTGAAGGAGATCGAGGACCGCCTCGGCTTCCTCAACGACGTCGGCATCGGCTACCTCTCGCTCGGGCGCGGGTCGGCGACGCTCTCGGGTGGCGAGGCTCAGCGAATCCGGCTCGCGACGCAGATCGGCTCGAAGCTGATGGGAGTCCTCTACGTCCTCGACGAGCCCTCCATCGGCCTCCACCCGAAGGACAACCGAAAGCTGATCGACACGCTGAAGGCGATGCGTGATCTCGGGAATACGGTCGTCGTCGTCGAGCACGACGAGGAGACGATCCGGTCGGCCGACCGCGTCGTCGACCTCGGTCCCGGCGCCGGGGTTCACGGCGGCGAGGTCGTGGGGGAGGGGAAGGCGGCCGACCTCGTCCGCTTTCCGCGGTCGCTGACGGGGAAATACCTTTCCGGCGAGCTCTCGATTCCCGTTCCCGAAACGCGCCGGGAGGGAAGTGGAAAGGCGATCTCGGTCGTCGGGGCCCGCGCGAACAATCTCCAGAACGTCACGGTCCGCTTCCCGCTGGGCTGTCTGACGGCGGTGACGGGAGTCTCAGGGTCGGGCAAGTCGACCCTGGTCAACGACATCCTCTACCGCGCCGCGGCGCGGGCACTCCACGAGTCGAGCGAGAAGCCGGGAGCGCACGACCGGATCGAGGGGCTCGAGCACGTCGACAAGGTGATCGACATCGACCAGTCGCCGATCGGCCGGACCCCCCGCTCGAACCCGGCCACGTACACGAATCTCTTCGGAGGGATCCGCGACCTGATGGCCCAGGTGCCCGAGGCGCGGATGCGCGGGTACGGCCCGGGGCGCTTCTCCTTCAACGTGAAGGGGGGGCGGTGCGAGGCGTGCGGCGGCGGAGGGCAGATCGCCATCGAGATGCACTTCCTCCCCGACGTCTACGTCACCTGCGACGTCTGCGGAGGGCACCGCTACAACCGCGAGACGCTCGAGGTCCGCTACAAGGGGCTGAACATCGCCGAGGTCCTCGACCTCACCGCCGAGCAGGCGGCCGAGGTCTTCACGAACGTGCCGTCGATCCGGAACGTCTCCGCGACGCTGGTGGAGGTCGGCCTCGGGTACATCAAGCTCGGCCAGCCGGCGACGACCCTCTCGGGGGGAGAGGCCCAGCGGGTGAAGCTGGCCCGGGAGCTTTCACGACGGGCGACGGGGCGGACGCTCTACATCCTCGACGAACCGACGACGGGCCTCCACTTCGACGACGTGAAGAAACTCCTCGGGGTCCTCCACGCCCTCGTCGAGCGCGGGAACACGGTCATCGTCATCGAGCACAACCTCGACGTCGTCAAGACCGCAGACCGGATCGTCGACCTGGGCCCCGAAGGGGGGGCACGGGGAGGCCTCGTCATCGCCGAGGGGACCCCCGAGGAGGTCGCCGCGGTCGGGGTCTCGGCCACGGGCCTCCACCTCGCCCCCCTCCTCAGAAAAAGGCGTCCGGCCAGCCGCCGGTAGATCGCGGGGCCGCACGGCCCTAGAATCAACGGTCTGTCGTGATCACGGGCTTCAATACCGACATTCGACACGGGGACCGCGTCTTCCACGTCCAGACGGAGGACCGTGGCGTCGGCAACCCCATCGTCGAATCCCTCGTCTACGTGGGTGGACAGATTCTCCTTTCGAAAAGGAGCTCGTACTCCGATCTCGTCGTGGACGGCAAACCCGACGAGAAGGCCGTCAAGCAGCTCATGGACCTGCAGCACCGGCGGATCATCGAGGCGATCCGACGCGGCCGGTTCGATGCGTCCCCGTCGGGCGCTCCTTCTTCCGAGACGAGTCCCGTCAAGACCGAGGCTCCTCTCTCGCCCGCCGCGGCTGCGGCCGCAGCGGCGATCCTGGCAGGAGGCCCGAATTCCGGGGCCTTCCAGGCCGTTCCCCCGCCGCGCCCGCCCGCCACGGGGCCGATGGCCAGACCACCGGCCTCAGGGGCCATCCCGAGCGCCCCGCCTTCGGGGGCCACGGCGCGGCCGCCCGCCTCCGGGGTGATTCTGGGGAGCGGCGCGGGCATGGACCGGTCCCTCGACCAGGTCATCATCGAGTACCTGGCGGCCGAGGCGGCCGCGGAACGGCTCGAGCTGGGCCTCATGAAGGGGGGAGACCTCGTCTCCGGCGAGACCGTCGCTCTCTCCGTGCGGGCCGCGACCTCCCTGACCGATCGCGCCGTGCCGGGCGCGCACATCACCCTCCGGGTCGTCTCCAACAACAGCCCGACCCAGATCCTGTACCGCGGCGTCACCGGCGGCGACGGCCTCGTGAAGGTGACGGCGACCCTTCCTGACATCGGGAACGGCAACGCCGCGCTCATCGTTTCCGCGACCTCCCCGCTCGGGAACCAGGAGATCAAGCAGCTCATCCGGCGCAAGATCGACTAGGACCCTTCCCGGGCCCGGATCCTTCGGGCCTTGCACGGGGCTTGAACTTCGGCGCGCCCCCCGTATAATTCGCGTCCCGCGGCCGGGACGGCCCGACGCGGGTCTACGGGCCGCTAGCTCAATTGGTAGAGCAAGAGACTCTTAATCTCTGGGTTCGGGGTTCGAGTCCCTGGCGGCTCACCAGCACCTCACGGGGGTCGGCGGAAACGCCGGCCCCCGATTCGTTTGAGAGGGCCGCGCCGACCCCCGTCGTTGAGTCCGCCACGTGAGGGGGCACACTCAGGAGGGACCGGTCGAAGGTCCAGGGAGCCGGTTCGTCGGCCGGGCAGTCGGTACCAGGTCCGCCGGCCTGACGGATGACGGGGAGAACAGGGCCCGGCGAGGGCCGGGAGGGTGTCATGGAAAGACCCGCGGAGATCAAAGCCCGACAGGAAAGACGGTCAGTCCCCGTTGCGCGGGCGGCCCTCACCACCCTCCTCGTCCTCGGCGCCACTCTCCCGCTGCGTGCGGCGACCTACCTGCCGATGCCCGACGCTGAGCTCGCGGCACGGACGCCGGTCATCGTCCGTGTCCGGGCCGGCGAAAGCGTCGGGCGCCTCGAAGCGCCGGGCCGGGGCCCCGGTATCGTCACCGTCACCGACCTCACGGTCCTCGAGGTGATCCAGGGGAGCGTCCCGACGGCCGCGATCCGGATCGTCCTGCCGGGGGGAGCGGTCGAAGGTCAGGCCCTCTGGATTCCGGGCCGTCCGACCTTCACCGACGGGCAGGAGGCGATCCTCTTCCTCGCCCCGATCCCGAGGCGGCCCGGGGAATACGGGACGACCGAGTTCGGCCTGTCGGTCTTTGACGTTCTCGAGGACCCGGCGGGGCACCGCTTCGCCGCCCGGACGCTGTTCCAGGCGGGCGTGGAGGAGATCCTCTCCCCGAGCGGCAACGGCCCTGCCGAGCCGGACCACGTCCGCGACCTCTCGTCGTTCCTCGCCGCCCTCCGGGTCGCGGGGGAGGGTACGCCGATGCCCGAGGTGCAGCGGGCCGCCCCGGCCGGTCCCCTTCAGCTTCCCGTAGCGATGTCCGGCGGGATGCGGGCACTCTGGGTCAACATCGGTGGAGCCGAAGGGAGCGGTAACCAGTACAAGTGGTTCTGGTCGAGCGGCTCCGGGTGCAGCTCGCCGAACGGCAAGGTCTATCCCGTCGGCACCCAGTCGAGCCTGAACGACGGGACGGACGGCCTGACGCACGTCCAGAACGCGGTTGCGCAGTGGGCCGGTGTCTCCGGGGCGGACGTGCGCTACTCCTACTCCGCTACCGCCCCGAACGTCACGGTGAACCTCGACGTCGACGACGACCCCTCTTCCGGCTGGTCCGGTCCGATCACCACGTGTCCCCCGTCGGGGATCATCGGTGTCGCAGGTCCGAGCGCGAACTGCCTGGGGACGTTCAGCGGCCAGCCCTTTTACTCCTGCAACAGCGGGTCGGCCTGGATGCGCCACATAGCCTGCACGTACGACGCGGGGGTCTTCCGGTCCGGCGTTCTTCACGAGATCGGGCACACGCTGGGCCTCGGCCATCCCGACGAGGGGGTGAGCTCGTTCAGCGTTACCGCCCCTTCCGACTGGAACAGCGCCGTCATGCGCTCTGCAATTCCCCCGGGGCAGCCCGACTCGCCCCAGGCCGACGACGTCGCGGCGATCCAGTTTTATTACGGGGCGGAGCCTCCCCCTCCCGCCCCCGTCGCGAACTTCGCCTTTTCGCCGGCGAGCCCGGTGATCGCGCAGACCGTCTCCTTCACGGACACCTCCACGAACACGCCGACGAGCTGGTCGTGGACGTTCGGCGACGGCGGGACCTCGATCTCCAGGTATCCGACACACGCCTACGGCTCGGCGGGGACGTTCGACGTGACGCTGACGGCGACGAACGCCGGGGGCTCGGACTCGAAGACGAAACAGGTCGTCGTCGCGGTCCCGGCGGTGCCCGTCGCGAGCTTCATCGTTTCGCCGTCGAGCCCGACGGCCGGCCAGCCGGTATCGTTTCTCGACACCTCGGCAAACATGCCGACGAGCTGGGCGTGGACCTTCGGTGACGGCGAGACCTCGACTCAGCAGGACCCGGGCCATGTTTACGCCTCGGCCGGGACCTACACGGTCACCCTCACGGCGGCGAACGCCGGGGGCTCGGACTCGGACTCGACAGAGGTCGTCGTTTCCCAGCCCGTGCCGCCCGCGGCCGATTTCAGCTTCACCCCGCTCTCGCCGGTCGCGGGGCAGCAGGTCTCGTTCTTCGACCAGTCGACGGGCGGCCCGATCTCGTGGTTCTGGACCTTCGGCGACGGCACGTCCTCGACGTCGGCGAACCCTGTGAAGACATATGTCTCTGCGGGGAGCTACACCGTCACGCTCGAGGTGTCGAACACGTCCGGGTCGAACGGCACGATGAGGCAGGTCACCGTCTCCGCCGCGGGCGTGGCGCCCGTCGCGAGCTTCATTTTTGCGCCCGCCTCCCCGACGGCGGGGCAGACGGTCCAGTTCACCGACACGTCGGCGAGCGGACCGACCGCCTGGTCCTGGGACTTCGGCGACGGGACGTTCTCGGCGCTGCAGAACCCGACGAAGGTCTATGTCGGCGTGGCGACGCTGACGGTGCGCCTGACGGCGATCAACGCCTTCGGCTCGAGCACGACGACGAAGCAGGTCGTCGTCTCCTCGTCCAACCGCGCGCCGACGGCGGTCGCCGACGCGTACGCGTCGGCGTCGGGAACGCCGCTCTCGGTGAGCGCCCCCGGCGTCCTTGCGAACGACTCCGACCCCGACGGCGACCCCCTCGTCGCCGCCCTCGTCACCGGGCCGGCGAGCGGCTCGCTCGTCCTGCAGCCGAACGGGGCCTTCACGTACACGCCGGCGGCGGGCTTCGCCGGCACGGTGACGTTCGTCTACCGTGTCTCCGACGGCCGCGGCGGCCTGTCGGGCCCGGTGACGGTGACGGTGACGATCACGGTCACCCCGTCCGAGTCGGAGAGGGTCGTTCCCATCGTCCTCGACGCCTTCGGGGTCGGCTCCTCCCGCTTCCGGAGCGAAATGGTCCTGGCGAACCGGGGCACGACGACGGCGAACGTCGAGCTGACCTACACGGCGGCAACCTCACTGAGCGGGCGCGGCTCCGGCACCGTGAACGAGACGCTCGGCGCTGGCCGGCAGCTCGTTCTCGACGACGCCCTCGCCTATTTCCGCTCGAAGGGTCTCCTCATTCCGCAGGCCGTCGTCGGCGCCTCGCAGGGGGGGACCGTCCGCGTCCGGTTCCGCAACCTCTCCTCCCCCGACGCCGGAGCGGCGTTCGCACGGACGACGGCTCTCCTCCCCGAGGGGCGCGCAGGCGTGGCCTATCCGGCAGTAGACCCGGCAGAGTGGCAGACGCCGGCGGGGCAGCACATCTTCGGCCTGAGGGAATCGACCGTGGCGCGGTCGAACCTGGCCCTCGTCAACCTCTCGACGACGGCCGACGTCGGCCTTCGGGTGACTCTCCAGTCGGGAACGAACGGCGACCGGCGGACTTACGTCCTCCCCGAGACCATCTGGCTCCAGCCCCTCCAGTGGACCCAGGTCAGCGCGGTCCTCGCGAAGGCCGGCTTCACGAACGGGTGGGCGATCGTCGAGAGGGTCTCCGGGCCGGGACCGTTCTACGCGTATGGCGTCTTCAACGACTTCGGGACGGACGACGGCTCGTTCATCGACCCGATACCGGTCTCTTCGGGAGTCCCCCTGAGAACCGTGCCCGTCGTCCTCGAGCTCGGGATCTACTCCACCGAGCTGATCCTGACGAATCCGACCTCCTCGACCGTCGTGGTCGAGCTCACCTACGTCGAATCGCTCGCGGCGTCGGGCGTCGCCCTCCGAAAAGGGACCGACCTCCTCCAGCCACACGAGCAGAAGATCGTCGAGGCCATCCCGCATCTTCGGGCGCTCGGAGTCGACGTCGGACCTGTGGGAGGCTCGTACGCCGGGTCGGTGGTCGCACGATTCACGCTGGGGGCGCAGCCGGTGAGCGGCTTCGCGGGTGCCCGGACGAAGTCTCCAGGGCAGCCTCGGGGCTCCTACGGCGTCTACTACTCCGGTCTCGGGGCGGCGGAGGTGGCCACTTCCGAGGCGTGGGTCTTCAGCCTGAAGCAGGACGCCGAATCCCGGACCAACGTGGCCGTCGCGCACGCCGGGCCGGGAGGCGAGCCGATCGTCCTGCAGGCGGAGGTGTTCGACGGGGAGACCGGGGCAAGCGCGGGCCGGACGGGGAACGTGACGTTGAGGGCGGGGCAGTGGTTCCAGTGGAACCAGCTTCTCGGGAGCTTCGGCCTCCGGCAGGGGTACGCTCGTATTTTCCGCGTCTCCGGAGCGAGCCCCTTCCTGGCGTATGGCGTCGTCAACGACGGAGGGTCCGGCCGGCCCGGGACGAACGACGGGAGCTACGTGTCGATGCTTCCGCGGAGGTGATACCGGGTTCCCCGTCCCGGCCGCGCACAGGATCCCTGTGGTAACGTCACCGTCCCGGTCCGCGTCCGCTCCGCGGGAGTGGCGGAATGGCATACGCGCCGGACTTAGGATCCGGTGGGGCGACCCGTGAGGGTTCGAGTCCCTCCTCCCGCACCACGCCGAAACGAGAGACCTTCATGAACATCACGTCCTACGTAGAAGAGTCCCCGACGAAGAGGTCGTTGTCGCTGGAGATCCCCCTCGAGGATGTCCGCGCCGCGACCGAGACGGCCGCCCGGAAGATGGCCCGGCAGATTCGCCTTCCCGGCTTTCGCCCCGGGAAAGTGCCTGCCGAGATCGTGAAGAAGCGCTTCGCCGACGATCTGCGAAGCGAGGTCCTCGAGTCGCTCGTGCGTGACACGCTGCTCGAGGCCTTCCGCGAGAAGGGGATCGTCCCGGTCGGAGAGCCGAAGCTCGACGACCTGAAGTTCGAGGCGGACGCCCCGGTCACCTTCAACGTCGTCGTCGAGCACCGCCCGGCCGTCGTTCCGAAGGACTACCGCGGGCTCAAGGTCCCGACGGAGTCGACGATCCCGTCGGACGAAGAGGTCGCCGCCGCCCTGGAGCGGATCCGCGAGGGGCGCGCCGCGTTCGAGGCGGTCGAGGACCGCCCTGCGATGGACGGCGATTTCGGTCTCGTCGACATCAAGGGAGTCTTCCCCGCAGGGGACGGCAAGGACTTCGAACGGCCGAAGGTCCTCGTCGAGATCGGCGGCGAGGAGACGCTTCCCGAGATGTCGGCCCACCTGAGGAACGCCGAGACCGGCGTGACCGTCAGCTTCCAGAAGGACTTCCCCGTGGAAGGGGTCGATCCCGAGTTTGCCGGCAAATCGGTCCTCTACCACGTGCAGCTCCACGCCATCAAGAAGCGGGTCCTGCCGGAGTGGGACGACGAGCTCGCCACCCAGGTCCTGACTCCCCGCGAGGGAGAAGCCCCCGAGGGGGCCGGGATGGAGATGCTCAAGGGCGAGCTGATCAAGAGCCTGATGCGGGAGAAGGAGCAGGCGCTGAAGGAGAAGCGGCGCCGGGCCGTCCTCGACGCGCTCCTGGCGCTGAACCCGGTCGACGCACCCGAGGCGATGATCACCGCCGAGGTCGATTCCTCGCTCCAGCAGTACGCCCGCTTCCTGGCTTCCCAGGGAATGGACCTGAAGGAAGCGAAGATGGACTGGAACAAGCTCCGCGAGGAGGCCCACCCGGCCGCCGCCCGTCGCGTGAAGGAGTACCTCCTTCTCGATGCGATCGCCGAGGCCGAGAAGCTCGAGGTGAGCGACACGGAGCTGGACGCCGACCTCAAGCGCCGGGCCCGTTCCATGGGGGCCACATTCGGCGAGCTCAAGTCCCAGCTCGTGAAGAACGACCGCCTCGATGGGATCCGGGAGGAGCTCCGGATCGACAAGGCCCTCGAGCTGGTCCTGACGGAAGCCGTTCCGGCGTCCTGAGCGGAGAGGGATTAGGAGGATCGACGATGCTGGTCCCGATGGTGATCGAGCAGACGAACCGGGGAGAGCGGGCATACGACATCTACTCCCGGCTCCTGAAGGACAACGTCATCTTCCTCGGCACTGCGATCAACGACGAGGTCGCCAACCTCGTCATCGCCCAGATGCTCTTTCTCGAGGCCGAGAACCCCGAGAAGGACATCACCCTCTACATCAACAGCCCGGGCGGGTCGGTCACCTCCGGCCTCGCCATCTACGACACGATGCAGTACGTCAAGCCCGACGTGGCGACCTATTGCATCGGCCAGGCGGCCTCGATGGGAGCCGTCCTCCTCGCCGGTGGCAAGAAGGGGAAGAGGGCCGCGCTGCCGAACGCGCGGGTCCTCATTCACCAGCCGCTCGCCTACGGCCTCGAGGGGCAGGCGTCGGATATCGAGATCCACGCCCGCGACCTCGTGCGTATGAAGAAGCGGCTCAACGAGATCCTCTCCGTCCACACCGGCCAGCCCTTCGAACGGATCGAGCTGGACACCGATCGCGACAACATCTTCGAGGCCGATGCGGCCCGGGAATACGGCCTCATCGACATGGTGCTCCGGAACCGGGACTGATCCCGGGTAGGGAAACGGCCCCCGGCGGCCGGGGGCGCTAGAATTCCCCCGGGAAGGATTCCTTCAGGGATGACGAAGAAAACGGGTCCTGGCGACGTCCTGAGGTGCAGCTTCTGCAACAAGTCGCAGCGCGACGTGAAGAAGCTGATCGCGGGGCCGACGGTCTACATCTGCGACGAGTGCGTCGACATCTGCCTCGACATCATCGCGGAGGACCGGGTTCTCGACCAGGCCAAGCCCGAGTCGAAGCTCCCCAAGCCCCGCGAGATCAAGGAGTTCCTCGACGAGTACGTCGTCGGTCAGGAGCAGGCGAAGAAGAAGCTCGCCGTAGCGGTCTACAACCACTACAAGCGGATCGACTACTTCGAGCGGAACCGCAAGCTGGACGTCGAGCTCCAGAAGTCGAACATCCTTCTCATCGGGCCGACCGGCACGGGGAAGACGCTCCTCGCCCAGACCCTCGCCCGGATGCTCTCGGTTCCGTTCACGATCGCCGATGCCACCACCCTCACCGAGGCGGGCTACGTCGG